>NZ_JACTUZ010000161.1 GCF_014490445.1 Pseudoroseomonas ludipueritiae
GCGACCCGCCCCCGCGCCGCCGGTGTCAGCCCGACCAGGGTGGGCCAGGGCCAGGGCAGCCGGGCCAGCGGGCCCCATTCCAGCGGCAGGGTGCGGAAGGGCACATCCAGCCGCTCCGCGATGCCCAGGGCCTGGGCCGCCGTGCCCGCGCGCGGGTCGGCCAGCACCCAAATGGGCGCCTCCGTCATGGACGCGCCGCCATCAGGGCGTTACGAACCGCGCCAGAAGGAGAGCTTCCCGCCATGACCACCACGCATCTTTCAGACTGGGACCGCGACGCCGCGCTCACCACCGCCCGTATCCTGCTGGAGATCAAGGCGGTCAACTTCCGGCCGGAGGAGCCCTATACCTTCACATCGGGCTGGAAGAGCCCGGTCTATATCGACTGCCGCAAGATCATCTCCTTCCCGCGCGCCCGCACCCGCATCTGCGACCTGGCCGTGGAGAAGATCAACCGCCACATCGGCTTCGAGAGCATCGAGGCCGTGACGGGCGGCGAGACCGCCGGCATCCCCTATGCCGCCTGGATCGCGGACCGTATGGCGGCGCCGATGTCCTATGTGCGCAAGAAGCCCAAGGGCTTCGGCAAGAACGCCCAGATCGAGGGCGACGTGCCCGAGGGCAAGCGCACCCTGCTGGTGGAGGACCTGACCACCGACGGCGGCAGCAAGATCCGCTTCGCCCAGGCGATGCGCGATGCCGGCGTGATCGTGGACCATACCTTCGTGGTCTTCTTCTACGGCGTCTTCCCCGGCGGGCAGGAGAAGTTGCAGCAAATCAACCTCAACCTGCTGCATCTGGCGACCTGGTGGGACGTTCTCGAAGTCTGCCGGGAACGCCCCTACTTCTCGGAAGGCGCCCTGAAGGAAGTGCGCAAGTTCCTGGAAGATCCGGTGAGCTGGAGCCGCGAGCGCGGTGGCGTCGGCAGCCTGGAAGAGGCCGAGGCCTTCAAGGCCAAGGCTGGCTGAGACACCGGCCGGATCTCCGGGTTCATCAGGGGGCGGCGTGCCATGACGGCGCGCCGCCTGTTTTTGGCCCTTGTTTGTAGCCTTGGCTACAGGCTCAATACGGGACACGAGATGGATGCCTGTGGCACGGAGACCCGCCTGATGCCCGACCAGTCCTGCCCGCCGGCGGAGCTTCCGGCCGGGCACCGGCATGACGCGGCCAGTCTGACCGGCGCCTCCAACAGCCTGGGTGAGATCCACCGCACCGTCCACGTCCCCGCCGGCGCCTCCTGGCTGCGGCGGCTGCTGGCCTTCGTGGGGCCAGGCTACATGGTGGCGGTGGGCTACATGGACCCGGGCAACTGGGCCACCTCCATCGCCGGCGGCTCGGCCTTCGGCTACACGCTGCTCTCGGTCGCGCTGCTTTCATCCCTCATGGCCATGCTCTTGCAGGCCATCTGCGCCCGCATCGGCATCGCCACCGGGCGGGACCTGGCGCAGCTCTGCCGTGAGCGCTTCCCGCGCTGGATGTCCTTCCCGCTCTGGCTGTTGGCCGAGGCCGCCATCTGCGCCACCGACCTGGCCGAGGTCATCGGCACCGCCATCGCGCTGCAACTGCTGTTTGGCCTGCCGCTGCTGGAAGGCGTGCTGCTGACGGTGCTGGATACGCTGCTGATCCTGTGGCTGCAGCATAAGGGTGTCCGCTGGCTGGAATCCTTTGTTATCGGGCTGATCGCGCTGATCGCCTTCTGCTTCATCGCCCAGCTCGCCATGGCGGACCCGGTCTGGGGCGATGTGCTGCGCGGCTACCTGCCCTCGTCTTCGGTGGTGACGGATGGTGCGCAGCTCTACCTGGCGCTGGGCATCCTGGGCGCCACGGTGATGCCGCATAACCTCTACCTGCACACCGCCATCGTGCAGTCCCGAGACGCCGGGCAGGACGAGGCTGGCAAGCGCGAGGCTATCCGCTTCGCCAGCATCGACAGCACCGTGGCGCTGGTCATCGCCCTGCTGATCAATTCCGCCATCCTGATCCTGGCCGCCGCCGCCTTCCACACGCGGGGCCATACCCAGGTGGCCGAGATCGGCGATGCCCATACCCTGCTGGCGCCGCTGCTGGGCGCGGCGGCGCCGATGCTCTTCGCCATCGCGCTCCTGGCCTGCGGGCTGAATTCCACCGTCACCGCCACCATCGCCGGGCAGGTGGTGATGGAGGGCTTCCTGCGCATCCGCCTGCGCCCGGCGCTGCGGCGGCTGGTGACGCGCATCATCGCCATCGTGCCGGCGGTGGTGGTGACCTGGATCTATGGCGAGAGCGGCACGGCCCAGTTGCTGGTGCTCTCCCAGGTCGTGCTCTCGCTGCAACTGCCCTTCGCGGTGATCCCGCTGATGCTCTTCGCGGGGGACCGCCGCCGGCTCGGCGCGCTGGCCACGCCACCGTGGCAGATGGCTCTGGGCTGGGGCTCGGCGGCGCTGATCGTGGTGCTGAACGTGGTGCTGCTGAAGAACGCCTTCTTCAGCTAGGCACGCGAAAAGGCCCCGGGGGCACACTCCCCGGGGCCTTCGCGCATCTGCCGCGATGTGGCGCCTTCAGCCGACGCTTTTCACGCCCCACTCGTCCTTCGCCTGGGCGGAGGTGCGGTTCAGCACGATCTTGCCTTCGCGCACCGCCTCGACGAGGTCGAGATGCAGGTAGTGGTGCTCGCCGCCGGCGGCGGGGTCCGTCCTGGTCAGCTTGATGCGCTGGCCATCGACATGATCGACCGTGCCGACATGCCCGCCATCGGAACCAACGACTTCCATATGCGCGGCAATGGCGGAAGGATTCATGCCATTCTCCTTGTCCGTATCCGGGCGATAGAACCGGCGGAAGCGGGCGAGGTTTCCGCACCCGCGTGAAGGAGAGTTCATCCCGGCTGCTTTCAGCCCTACCGCGCCGCGGCATCAGCCCCCATCATCGGCCCATGCGCCACGCCCTTGCCGCCCTGCTCCCCCTCGCCCTGGCCGCGCTGCCGGCCGCCGCCCAGCCAGCGCGCGACAGCTTGACCATCGGCATCACGCAGTATCCGGCCAATTTCCACCCGAATATCGAGAACATGGCCGCCAAGGCCTATATCCTAGGCTTCGCGCTGCGGCCGGTGACGGCTTATGACGAGGACTGGAAGCTCACCTGCCTCAGTTGCGACGCCCTGCCCTCGCTGGAGAACGGGCGGGCGAAGCTGGAGCAGACGCCGGATGGCAAGCCCGGCATCCGCATCACCTGGCGCCTGAAGGAAGGCGAGGCCTGGGGCGACGGCACCCCCGTCACCGCCGAGGACATGCGCTTCGCCTGGGAAGCCGGCCGGGCCTTCGAGACCGGCTTCGGCCCGGCCGAGACCTATCGCTCGGCCTATGAATTCATTGTCGAGGATGCGCGCAGCTTCACCGTGCGCTTCAACAAGGTGACCTTCGATTTCGCCGGCCTCGGCCAGTTCCAACCCCTGCCCGCCCGCATCGAGCGGCCGATCTGGGAAGCCGACAAGGCCGGGTACCGCACCCGCAGCGCCTATGAGACCCAGACCACGAATCCGGCGCTCTACGACGGCCCCTACCGCATCGCCGCCGTGCAGCCCGGCGCGGGCGTAACGCTGGAGCGCAATGCCCATTGGGCCGGCCCCGCCCCCGCCTTCAACCGCATCAATATCCGCACGGTGGAGAACACCGCGGCCATGGAGGCGCAGTTGCTGGCCGGGCAGGTGGACATGGTCGCCGGCGAATTGGGCCTGCCGCTGGAACAGGCGGCGGCGCTGGAAAAGCGCGCCGGCGACCGCTTCCAGTTCAGCTACCGCCCCGGCCTGAGCTATGAGCATATCGACCTGCGGCTGGACAACCCGGTGCTGGCCGACCGCCGGGTGCGGCAGGCGCTGCTGCTGGCGGCTGACCGGGCACAGATCGTGGCGCGGCTCTACGACGGCAGGCAGCCTGTGGCGCTGGGCAGCGTGCATCCGGAAGACCCGATGTTCGACCCCGATGCCCCCGCCTGGCCCTATGACCCCGCCGCTGCCCGCGCACTGCTGGAGGAAGCCGGATGGCGTCCTGGCCCCAATGGCATCCGGCGCAACGCGGCGGGCGAGACGCTCTCCTTCGACCTGATGACCACCGCCGGCAACCGGGCGCGGGAGCAGGTGCAGCAGATCCTGGCCGGCATGTGGCGCGCGGTGGGCGTGGAAGCACGCATCCGCAACGAGCCGCCCCGCGTCTTCTTCGGCGAGACGGTCAGCCAGCGGAAATTCACTGCCATGGCCATGTTCGCCTGGGTCAGCAGCCCGGAGAACGTGCCCCGCACCATCTTCCATTCCGAGGAAATCCCCACCGCCGCCCGCAACTGGTCCGGCCAGAACTATCCCGGCTTCTCCAACCCCGAGGCCGACCGGCTGATCGAGGCCCTGCCGCTGGAGCTGGACCCGGCCAAACGCCGCCCGCTCTGGTCGCAGTTGCAGCGGCTGATCGCGACGGAACTGCCCGCCCTGCCGCTCTGGCACCGCGCCGATGCCCATGTCTGGCCGCGCTGGCTGGACGGCGTGCGCCCCACCGGCCACCAGAACTATTCCTCGCTCTGGGTCACGGAGTGGCGGGTGAAGCCTTGAGGCTGGCGCTGCTCCGCCTGCCGCAGATCGCGCTGACCCTGGCGCTGCTGTCGCTGGCGGCCTGGCTGGCCATCGGGCTGATGCCGGGCGACCCCGCCTCCCTGGCGCTGATGTCGGACCCGCGCCTGACGCCGGAGGATATCGCCCGCCTGCGCGCCCTGCACGGGCTCGACCGCCCGCTGATGGAGCGATACCTCGCCTGGGCGCTCGGCCTGCTGCGGGGGGAATTCGGCTATTCCCGCCTTTTCGCCCAGCCGGTGGTGGCGGTGCTCTGGCCGGCGCTGCGCTCCACCCTGGTGCTGGTGGGGCTGGCGGTGGCGCTGGCGGCCGTGGCGGGTGTGGCGCTGGGCGCGCTGGCGGCGCTGCGGCCGCGCGCAGGGGGCTTCGTGGATGCGCTGGCGCTGCTGGCGCAGGCGGTGCCCTCCTTCTGGCTGGGTATCCTGCTGATCATCCTGTTTGCCGTGACGCTGGGCTGGCTGCCGGCGGGCGGGTTGCCCGGCGAGGGCCAGCCGGCCTGGGCCTTCCTGGTGCTGCCGGTGGCCACCATCGGCTTCGGGCAGATGGCCGCCTATGCCCGCCATTCCGCCGCAGCACTGGGCGAGGCGCTGCGCCAGCCCTGGGCCCGCTCCGCCCGCGCGCGCGGTGCTTCCGACCGGCGGGTGCTCTGGCGCCACGCCTTGCCCAATGCCGGCGTGCCACTGCTGACCCTGCTGGCGCTGGATGCCGGCAGCCTCGTCTCCGGCGCGCTGGTGACGGAAACGGTCTTTGCCCGCCCCGGCATGGGCAAGCTGCTTTACGACGCGGTGATGGGCAATGACTACAACCTCGCCCTGCTGGCGCTGCTGCTGGTGGCGCTGGTGACCATGCTGGCGACGCTCGCCGCCGATATCGCCCAGCGCTGGCTGGACCCGCGGCTGGAGGAGGCATGACCCGCCTGCGCCTCGGCCTGCTGATCCTGGCCCTGCTGGCCCTGGCCGCCCTGGCCGCGCCGCTGCTGCAAGGCTGGCTGGGGGCCGACCCCTTCCAGCCCGACCTCTTCGCCCGATACGAGCCCGCCTCCGCCGCCCACCTCCTGGGCGCGGATGAACTGGGGCGCGACATCCTGCTGCGGCTGTTCTACGGCGCCCGCGTCTCGCTGGCGGTGGGGCTGGCGGCGGCACTGGCGGCCAGCGCGCTGGGCACCGCGCTGGGTCTGCTGGCCGCCTGGCGCGGCGGCTGGGTGGATGCGGTGCTGATGCGCCTGGCCGATGGCTTGCTCGCCCTGCCCGCCCTCCCCCTGCTGGTGCTGCTGGCGGCGGTGGACCCGGCCCGCCTCGGCCTGCCGCGCGGGGAAGCCTGGACGGATATGCTGCGCATCACCGTGATACTCGTGATCTTCGGCTGGGTGGGCGTGGCGCGGCTGGCGCGGGCGGCGGCGCTCTCCGTGCTAGCCACCGATTACGTGCGCGCGGCGAGGGCCCTGGGCGTGACCGAGGCGCGGCTGCTCCGGCGCCATGTGCTGCCGGGCATTGCGGCGCCGGTGGCGGTCGCCACGTCGCTGGCCGTGGCCGGCGCCATCCTGGCCGAGAGCGTGCTGAGCTTCCTTGGCCTTGGCATCCAGCCGCCGGCGCCCTCCTGGGGCAATATGCTGGCCAATGCGCAGGAAGCGGTCTTCGCCGCGCCCATGGCGGCGGTCTGGCCGGGGCTGGCCATCCTGCTGGCCGTGGCAGGCTGCGGGCTGGTGGCCGATGGGGTGGCCAGGCGCGGCAGTTGACGGCAGGGCGCCGCCGTCCTCTGCTGCGCGCCGGAGTTTCGCCATGTCCAAGACCACCCGCGCCACCCAGGCGCTGCAGAAGGCCGGCATCGCCTTCACGCTGCATCCCTATGACTACGACCCGGCGGCCGAAAGCATCGGCCTGGCCGCCGCCACCGCCCTGGGCATCGAGCCGCGCGTGATGCTGAAGACCCTGATGGCTGAGGCCGACGGCAAGCCCGTCTGCGTCGTGCTGCCGGCGGACCGCGAGGTCAGCATGAAGCGGCTGGCTACCCTCTTCGGCGCCAAATCGGCGCAGATGATGAAGCCCGAGGCTGCCGAGCGCCTGACCGGCTACCATGTCGGCGGCATCAGCCCCTTCGGCCAGAAGCGCGCCGTGCCCACCGCCATCGAGGAAGCGGCCATGGCGGAGGAAAGGGTCTTCATCAATGCCGGCCAGCGCGGCCTGCTGCTGGCCCTGCGTCCGCAGGATGCGCGGGAGGTGCTACGCGCCCGCACCGGGCCGGTGGTAGCATGAACGGCCGAGTCTCCGATTCGGCCACCACAGTGATCAAGAGACCGTCTGCATGAAGGGCCTGCTGCAAGTCCTGGCCGTGATGATCGGCTTCCTGGTGGCCAGCGGAGAAATCGCGCGGCGCTGGGGCGACGCGCATTTCATCCCCCTGGCGCTGGATGACCTTTGCATCTCCGCCGCGCTGTTCTGGGCCGCCTGGCGCGCCCGGGACCATGGCCCGGGGCCACTGGTGGCGGCCTGGGGGCTCTTCAGCGGCCTGATGCTGATGCTGCTCTCGGTGAACGCCAATTACCTGATCCATGATATGCCCAAGGCCGGGCGCGTCTTCTACACCGTCATCCTGGCCGCCATGCTGGGGCTGGGCCTCTGGGCTACCTGGCGTTCCCTTCTCCTGACAGAGGAGCGGACGCGGCGCTGAGCTAGCCCAAGCCTGAGCGTGGCTTTCAAGCCACAGTGCAGCAAACTTACGTGCGGAATATACGGGAGGCGCAGCTTTTCTACCCCGGGTGCATTCGTTTTGATTAGAATGCACCAGACCAGGAGAGCCGTTATGCCTCACGCTGAGACAGTGCAGCCCTCCTGCGCCCGTTGCCGGACTACGGGCGGCTTCGATATCCCCATCTCGATGGCCTTCCAGCCTATCCTGCGCGCACCGGCCTCCGGAGAGCCGCCGAGCCTCTTTGCCTATGAGGCCCTGGTGCGGGGGCAGGATGGCGCCGGAGCCGCCAGCGTGTTGGCGCAGGTGGACAGCAGAAACCGCTATGCCTTTGACCAAGCCTGCCGCGTGAAGGCTATCGAGATGGCCGCCCGGCTGGACCTTCCCGCCACCGGGGCGCTGCTTTCCATCAACTTCCTGCCCAATGCGGTCTATGAGCCGCGCAGTTGCATCCGCGCCACCCTGGCCGCCGCCCAGCGCACCGGCTTCCCACCCTCCGCGCTGATGTTCGAGGTCACGGAACAGGAGCAGGTGGAGGACCCGGAGCACCTGCTGCATATCCTGAACACCTACCGGCAGATCGGCTTCCGCACCGCCATCGACGATTTCGGCGCCGGGTATTCGGGCCTCGGCCTGCTGGCGCGGTTCCAGCCGGATGTGGTGAAGCTGGACATGGGGCTGGTGCGCGGCGCTGATGCGGACCCGGCCCGCGTCATCATCCTGCGGCACACCGCCGCCATGTGCCGCGAGCTGGGCGTGACCCTGGTGGCCGAAGGCGTGGAAACCGCGGCGGAACTGGCCGTGCTGCGGCGGCTCGGGATCGAGATCTTCCAGGGCTATTACTTCGCGCGGCCGGGCTTCGAGCACCTGCCGGTGCCACGCCTGCCAAGCTGAAGGCCGCGCCTCCCCTGGCAAACCCGTCCCTCAGGGTTTAATCCCTGGGCCGGACGCAAACCCAGGAGAGACCCCGATGCCGCATCCCAGGCCCGTCATGCTCGTCATCCTCGATGGCTGGGGCTGGCGGGAGGAGGCGGCGGACAATGCCGTGCGGCAGGCCAGGACCCCCTGTTTCGACGCGCTCTGGGCCGCCGGTCCCCGCAACTTCCTGCATACCAGCGGCCCCGATGTCGGCCTGCCGGTGGGACAGATGGGCAATTCCGAGGTCGGCCACCTCAATCTCGGCGCCGGGCGCATCGTGATGCAGGACCTGCCGCGCATCGACAGCGCCGTGGCCGATGGCTCGCTGGCCAGCAACCCGGCGGTGCAGGACCTGATCGCCAAGCTGAAGGCGAGTAGCGGCACGCTGCACCTGATGGGCCTGCTCTCCCCTGGCGGCGTCCATAGCCACCAGGACCACGGCCTGGCCCTGGCGCGGATTTTCGCGGGTGCCGGAATCCCCGTCGCCATTCATGCCTGGACCGACGGGCGCGACACGCCGCCCAAGGCCAGTCCGGACTTCCTGGCCCGCTTCGAGCCGCAACTGCCCACCGGCGCCCGCATCGCCACGGTCTGCGGCCGCTACTTCGCCATGGACCGCGACAACCGCTGGGAACGCGTGAAGCAGGCCTGGGACGCCATGGTGCTCGGCCAGGGCGAGAAGGCCGCCAGCGCCACCGCCGCCATCGCCGCCGCCCATGCCGCCGGCAAGACCGATGAATTCATCCCCGCCGCCAGCATCGGCGGCTATGCCGGCATGAGGGACGGCGACGCGCTGCTCTGCTTCAACTTCCGCGCCGACCGCGTGCGGCAGACCATGGCGGCGCTGCTGGACCCGGCCTTCACCGGCTTCCCGCGCCCCTTCCTGCCGAAGCTGGTGGGCGCCGCCATGATGACCCATTATTCAGACGCGCTGACCGCGCTGATGGCCACGATCTTCGCGCCGCAGTCGATGCGGGACATCCTTGGCGCCGTGGTCTCCGCCGCCGGCAAGACGCAGATGCGGATGGCTGAGACCGAGAAGTACCCGCACGTCACCTATTTCTTCAACGGCGGCGAGGAAACGCCCTTCCCGGGCGAGGAGCGCGTCATGGTCGCCTCCCCCAAGGTGGCGACCTATGACCTGCAGCCGGAGATGTCGGCGCCCGAACTGGCGGAGAAGGCGGTGCAGGCCATCAATTCAGCCAAGTACGACCTGATCATCCTGAACTTCGCCAATGCCGACATGGTGGGCCATACCGGCAGCCTGGCAGCCGCCACCAAGGCTTGCGAGGCGGTGGATGCCGGCCTCTCCCGCATCGTCGAGGCGGTGCGCGCGCAGGGTGGCGCCCTGCTGGTGACGGCCGACCATGGCAATGCCGAGCTGATGCGCGACCCCGCCACGGGCGGCCCGCATACCGCCCATACCACCAACCTGGTGCCGGTGGTGCTGGTCGGCGGCCCGGCGGGCGCGGTGCTGCATGAAGGCCGCCTGGCGGATGTGGCGCCGACCCTGCTGGCCCTGATGGGCCTGGGCCAGCCGGCGGCCATGACCGGGCGCAGCCTGGTCGGAACCGGCGGATAGTGCGGCACCGGGGAAGCCTCTCGCGCCTGCTGCCAGCCGCCCTGCTGGGCGGGCTGGTCCTGGGCGCCGGCATCCCCCCGCTGGCCGCCCAGCAACCGACCCAGCGCAGCCTGCGCGACGCCGAGCGCGTGGCGCAGGAAGCGCGCGAGGCCGCC
>NZ_JACTUZ010000162.1 GCF_014490445.1 Pseudoroseomonas ludipueritiae
CGGCTCGCAGGCGGCGGTGGAGGTCTACAACACGCTGCTGGCGCAGAACCCGCCCTTCACCAGCGAGGGCGACTTCTCGCGCGACCCCACCTTCGCCATCACGGCGCCGGATGCGGACAACACGCCGCTGCCCCTCCCGGCCCCTGCGCCCACGCTGCCGCGGCCGACACCGGACACCGCGCCTGACAGCAACCATGGCACCGCGCCGGATGCGCCGGCCACCGACCACCCGGCGGGCGAGGTGCCGCTGACGATCGTGCTGGGTGGCGAGGCCTGGGAAGGCAACCCGGTGGCGGTGGTGCTGGTGAACGGCGTCGAGGCCTTCCGGGGCGAGGTGACGGCGAGCCATGCCGGTGGCGGCGCGGAGATCGCGCTGGGCCATGTGGCGGCCGGTGCCGCGCATGACGTGGTGGTGCAGTTCCTCAACGACGCCTGGGGCGGCTCGGAGGACACGGACCGCAACCTTTATGTGGAAGACATCCGCGTCAACGGCGTGAGCACCGGCAGCACCGCCGCGCTGCTCGACAGCAACAGCGATGCCTGCTTCTCCGTCCAGGCGCGGGCGGCCAGCAGCTCCGGTGGCCTGGTTGTGCCGGCGCCCGCCGATGCCGTGCCCGCCACGGCCGTCAGCTCCGGCACGCTGCACACCGAGATGTTCTGGTCCCAGTCCAGCCTCTCGGGCCTGACGGTGAGCCATGGTGCGCAGGCCGATGGTAGCTTCCTCGGCGCCAGCGGCACGCTGACCGGCACCGATGGCAGCCTGTCCTTCACGAATGCGGATGCGATCCACTTCGCCGATGGCCGGCTGGTCTTCGATGCGGCGGATCCCGCGGCGCAGGTGATGCGCCTCTACCAGGCCGCGCTGGGCCGCGCGCCGGATGCCATCGGCCAGGAGCACTGGACTGCGGAGCTGCACAATGGTGCCTCGCTGGCCAAGCTGGCCGATGGCTTCATGGGCAGCAACGAGTTCCAGTCCCGCTTCGGCGACCTGGACGATGCTGGCTTCATTGTCCGCACCTATGAGCAGGTGCTGGGCCGCGCGCCGGATGCGGCGGGCCTGGACGGCTGGCAGGACCATCTGGCCCATGGCATGAGCCGCGCGGAGATGCTGGTCGGCTTCAGCGAAAGCGCGGAGAACCGCGAACACACCCAGGGCCTGCTGGCGCAGGGCCTCTGGGACGTGGACGACCAGATGGCGGATATCGCGCGCCTCTATAAGGCGGTGCTCGACCGTGCGCCGGATGCGGCGGGGCTGCAGTTCTGGGATGCCAAGGCCGATGCCGGCATGAGCACCGCGGATATGGCCAATCTCTTCGCGCGGAGCGACGAGTTCCAGGCCCGCTTCCCCGGTGCCTCGGACCTCGACTTCGTGCAGATGGTCTACGCCAATACCCTTGGCCGTGCCGGCGAGGCGATGGGCGAGGCCTTCTGGCTGGACCAGCTGACGCATGGGATGACGCGGGGCGAGGTGGTTGCCGGTTTCGCCGACAGCCTGGAATTCCTCCAGCTGAGCCAGCCGCTGACCGACCACGGCATCGTGCTGGGCTGATCGGGCGGACAAAGGGGCGCCGGGTGCGGGATCGGCACCCGGGGCATGGCTTCCGGGCGGGGCAACGGCATCGTTGCCCCGCCTTGCCTGCTTTCAGCCGCCCTGCCCGGTGGCCCGTCTCTTCCGGTCCTGCGCGGCCGCCGGGTGGCTGCGGTAGCGGCGCCAGCCCGCCAGCAGGGTGGTAAGCTGCTCCGACTGCGAGGCGCCTTCCCGCCGCAGGCGCTGCAAGGTGTTGCGCAGCGTCAGGATGGGGTGGCCCTGGCCGAGGTCGGCGCCGGTGGACAGCGCTTTCAAAAAGATCTCGGCGGTTTCGGGGTCCTCGCGTTCCATCACATAGGCCGCATAGCCCATGACGGAGGAACGGCCGTATTCCACCATGCGCCGGGCGAAGCCGCGCAATTCGATCAGGCGGGGGTGCTGGGTCAGGATCTCGCGGATCTCGGCGGCGCCGGCGCGCTTGTAATGCGTCTGGTCCGTCCGCCGCTCGTGCCGCCAGAGAAGATTGGCCATGGCGGTGGCCAGGCCCTGGTCACCGAAATCGCCGGCCAAGCTTTCCGCAGCCGCGATGCGCTTGGGCTGGGTGTCGTAGGTTGCGCGCGCTGTCTCCGGCAGGCCCCGCACCACCGGCGTCCGGATCCGGCCATTGGCGGCGACCACGGCCAGCAGCCGGTGCATGCCATTAAGCAGCCGGCCGCTGGCGGAGAAGCAGATCGGCTGCGCGTTCAGCATCCATCGGCCGCGCTGGATATCGGAAGCCAGGGCCTGCACATGCGCCGGAATGGGCTGCCGGGTCTGCCCGCCCTGGGCCAGGTAACGCTTGGCCACGGCGCTATCGATGATCTCCATCTGCCAATGCTGCCCTTCCTGCGCCGGCTCCATCTCCTCGGACAGGGCGGCGAGGGCTTCGAGGCCCTGATATCCCAGCAGGCTGGGGAAGGCTTCAGGCGGCTTGCCGCGGGCGGCGCGGGAGCTCCAGTTCAGTGTGCGCAACCGCTTGCCGGCCAGCATGGCATTGAGGGCCTTGATCGCCAGAGCCAGCGGGTGCTCCCAGGAGGCGGTCGTGCGGCCGCGTGTCAGTTCCTGAAGCAGCAGGAGTCCTGGCTCATCGGGTGGGAACTGCGCCGGCGTTTCCAGCACATCGAGCAGCCGCTCGGTCAGCTCCGGGTCGGCCTGCCTGCCCATGAAGATGAAGGCGCTGCGGGCTGCCTCCGGCAAGGGTGAGGAGGTGCGTGCCAGGCTGGCGGCCAGGGCTGCCTCGATCTCGGGGCAGGTGGACAGGATGCGCGTCAGCCTGACCCAGGCGGCAGGGTCGGCCATGGGCCTGCCCAGCGTGAGGGCATCGTACTCGGTAAGCCTCTGCAGCAGGGCGGCCAGCAGGTGGTGATGCGCGTGCCCGTCCTGCTTCAGCAGGGCGGCCAGGCTGCGGCGGCGATGCTGGTCAATGGTGTGGAAGGCGTCATCCGCCACATGCTCGGCCAGATAGGTGCGGAGCGGGATGCCGCTCTCGGCGCAGGCCGCAAGGCGCTGCATGCCATCCAGCAGCACGCCGGTGCGGGAGACGATGACCGGCAGGCCATTCATCATCCAGAGCCCGTCACGCATGGCGAGCATATAGCTCCGCACCGTTTCCTCCTGCCGCCGACGGCTGGGATGGGCGCGGCGCAGCATTTCACGTGCGGCGGCAGGGGAGAAGGTGGTCACCCGCAGGCTGACAAAAGCAGGAAAGGCATCGGCGGCCGGGGCGGGGCCATGTCCTTGCGGTGAAGGAGCATGCGGCGGCATCGCGGCGGCCCCACGTGGGCGGTACTGGGAAGAGGGGCTACCCATGCCCGGTACGGGCCCAGCGGCGGCAGCAACGCGTCCGTTCATCAGGTGAAACGCGAGGACAGTACACGCGATGATTGTGGGTGCCGGCGTTGCCGGCTTCGCGAGAGTGTCCTCCCATAACGGTAATGCTCCTCCAGTTCTATGATTCGGTTGGGAACTGCTTGGGTCGTCCAACACCGGGTGCTTCCGAAGCACAAACAGGATATTCAACTAAAATGTAAAAGCTGAATTTTTCCAGAAGGAACTTTGTCAGATTCGTCATGGGGCTGGCGTGCTGTAGAGCCCGTAAATTTATTACATGAGATGGACCTTCCAGTTCCATAGAACGGCTCAGCCCTGACAGAAAAAAGGCCTTCAGCGGTGTAAAGTCCAATGACAATTGCTGGAGCATAACATTTTTCAGGCAGGGCGGTTGTGTCGGTGTGCTGATCGATTTCCCTCTATGGTTGTGCGAATGAACTCTGGAAAGACCGTCGGAAAAGTTTACACTCGATGCCCTTCGCCGACCGTTGCAACTGCGGTGCGGTGTCAGAAAGGGCTCCAAAGCCATTTTGTGTCTCGAGAGAATCCTCAAAGCCAGCTTTTTCGCCCTCTGGTTGAGCAATTTCTGAGATTCTTCCAAGCACGGGTTGAGTTTGCCTCTGCGCTCCGCGCAGTTTCTTGCAAGTGGCGTTCACGTTTGTTTGTGAAGTAGTTATCCGAGAAAATTCTGCGGTTCGCAGTATAACTATATTGTCCTGCACATAGTTTATGCTGGATTTCTAGAAGGCGCTGAGTAGGCGCCATGTTGGTGACGCCGTGCCGAGCCTTGAGCGGGGCAGGCTCATTCTTCACACCGCTCGTGAGAGCATGTTCGTTTGCGAAGTGACTGGTCTAGCTATTGTAAGCTTTGGTAATCGACTGGGACTAAGCCCGATTGTGTCGCTCTTTTGTCGTGGTTCGTCGCATTTTTGCCAGCAAATCGCGGCCGTCTCACAGGCATTCCAGTACCGTGGAGGCACCCGCCTACCGCATAAACCGCAACGTCCCTGCTGGGCCGATGTTTAATCCGTAGCGGTGCAGCAATCCTGCTGGAACCGGGGAGATGGATAGTGACGTGTGCAAGGTCTGTCGTGCCACAGCCTTCTTCCTTTGGCGTGGGTGCATTTCCCGGCCAGAGGCTCTGCCGTCACGCCCATAGATCTCGGTTGTTCCAGCTCGTTACCAAACGCCTCTGCTGATCCCCCCCTCACTGACCTTGCCTTGGGAACTCTGCCGTGAAGATGCGCAACCCATCGACTCCTGACAGCGCCGTTGGCCGCGAGATCCGCCAGTACCGCCGTGCGGCTGGTCTCACACAGAAGCAGGTCGCCGATATAATCGGTGTGACCGGCGCTCAGTTTCATCGCTATGAAACGGGCGCGACACGTATCACCGCCAGCCGCCTGATCGCCATCGCGAACGCCCTGGGCGTGCGTGCCGATACGCTGCTGGCCGCCGCTTCCTCTGTTGAGATGGAACAGCCCGCCGCGCCGGCCAATTCCAGCCAGGAGATCGTTGAACTGGTGCAGATGTTCGGCAGCATCGTCGACCCGCGCCACCGCAGCGCGCTGGTGGCGGTGGCCCGCATGATGACCTCGCCGCAGGCGCTCCGCCCCGTGCCGGAAGAGAGCGTCTGAGCAACCGATACGGGAACATGCGACAGAGCGCGGCGGGGTATCCCCAAAAGGTATGGCCTCGCCGCGGCAGAAGAGGCGATGTCCGGTATGGCGGAGCATATGATGCCTCCGCCAGAGCGGGTGGAAACTCCGCTCTGGCGTGGTGGAAGAGCGCGCCGTGTCATTGAGACTGCGTTCTACCCGTTGTTCTGGGCGCTCAACCGCCCTGCTGCGGCGGGTGTCTCGCGCGCCATCTATGACTTCGCGCTGCGCTGCAACGGCGTGGCCATCAACTTCCCCGGGCGGCATGGCCTGAACAGCGCGGAGGAACGTTTCCTCCGCAGCATCGCGCCTGCCTTGCAACGGGGTGTATTGCTGGATGTAGGCGCCAACATGGGCTGCTACGCGGCCTATCTTCGCGAACTGGCGCCTGAGGCAACCATCTATGCCTTCGAGCCGCACCCGGCGACCTTCGCCCGCATGTCCGCCCGGCTGTCGCCGCAAGGTGTGCGGACAATGCGGCAGGCCCTCAGTGATCGGGCCGGTGTCACGCAGCTCTTCGATTTCGAGGCGCAGGATGGTTCCACCCAGGCCAGCCTCAGCCGCGCCGCGGTGGAGATTTTCGACAGCGGCGTGGTGGGGCATGAAGTCACCAGCACCACGCTGGATTCTTTCCTTGATGCCGAGGGCATCCAGGAGGTCGCCTTCCTCAAGGTGGATACGGAAGGCTTCGACCTAAAGGTCCTGCAGGGCGCCGCCCGCGCGATCCGCGAGAAGCGCATCCGCCTTCTGCAGTTCGAGTTCATTCCGGCCAATATCGCCACGCATGTCACCATGCGCGACTTCTTCGAAGCCCTTCCGGGCTACGACATCTACCGGATGTGCCTGAATGGGGAATTGCTGCCGCTCTTCCCCTATGACGTGAAGTACTGCGAGATCTATGTGACGCAGAACCTCATCGCCAAGCCACGCTAGACACGGTGCCGGCCCGGGGCGCCTGCCGGCGGCAGACACGCTCGATCAGCGCGGCATGGGCCTGGAACATCGTTTCCTGATCATAGTCCCGGTGCGCCTTGGCGTGGTTGGCCTGGCCAAGCCGCTTGCGCAGTGCCGCGTCCTGCAGGAGCGGGCGCATGGCCGTGGCCAGCGCCGCATCGTCCTTGGTGGCGATATAGGGCTGGTTCTCCGCCGAAAGCATGGCGTGAATGTCGCCCGCATCGGTGGAAGCAACCGGCAAACCTGTCGCCATGGCTTCCAGGACCGAGAAGGGCATCTGCTCGGTATCCGAGGATAACACGAAGAGGTCCATGGCCCGGTAGGCGGCGGCGGGGTTCGTCAGATGGCCGGCGAAGCGCACGGCTTCTCCCAAACCCAGCTCCCGCGTCAGGGCTTCCAGTCCAGCGCGCTCGGAGCCATCGCCGAAGATCACCAGCCGGAAGGCCAGGCCTTCCTGCCGCAGCAGCGCGGCGGCGCGCAGCAGGCGGCCCAGGTTCTTCTCGGCCCGCAGTGCCGCGACGGTGCCAACCACCGGGCCTTCGCCTGGCATGCCGAGATCGGCCGCCGGCCCTTCCGGGTTGAAGCGCGTGAGGTCCAGGCCATTGGGGATGTGGTGCAGCCGCGATGGCGGCAGGTGCCAGGTGTCCCGTGCCGCCCGCAGCAGGATGGTGGAAGGCAGCACCACCGTGCTGCGGCGGAGCGCGATGCGCCGCGTCAGCATGCGGCGGGGGATCTGGCCGGCGGCTTCCTCGGGGCCGAAGCCGTCCTCGGTATGGATATGCGGCAGGCCCGGCATGGCCAGCCGCGCCAGGGCCCATTCGATGCTGCCCCAATTGCTGGTCACCAGCAGGTCCGGCTTCAGCCGGTGCAGCAGCTTGCCGATATTGACCATGGCGCGCGGCAGCGACTCACCCTTGCGGGTGGGGGAGGGCAGCATGGACAGCGGCACCTCGGGCGCGATGCGCTCCAGGCAGCCCTCGCCACCATCCAGCGATACCACCGCATGCCGCCAGCGTGCGCCGAAGCGGTTGGCCAGCGCGGAGAAGCGCACCTGCGCCCCACCGACATCGAAGGTGGGGTAGACGTGCAGCAGCAGCGGCGGGGTCATTCGGCGGCCACCGGCAGGCCGCCGCGCAGGCGGGACATCTCGCTGGCCGCCAGGGCCAGCACCTTGCGCGCATTGCCGGCCCAGGTCAGGTCGCGGCGGGCGATCTCGGCCCGCGCGGCCTCGCCCAGGCGCTGGCGCAGGGCGGCATCCTCGGCCAGCCGCAGCACCGCCTGCCACATCGCCTCCGGGCTGCCGGGGTTGAAGAGCAGGGCGGTTTCCTCCTGCCGCAGCACTTCCCGCAGGTTCGGCTGGTCCGGCGCCACGATGGCGCGGCCGGCCGCCATGTATTCGAAGACCTTGAGCGGCGAGGCATAGGCCACCGAGGCCGGCTGCAAGGCGATGTCGAAGCCGCTGATCAGCCCCGGCACCACGTCCCGCGCCGCAAGCCCGGTGAAGGTCACGCGATCGGCGATGCCGAGTTCGGCGGCCAGCTTTTCCAGGCCAGGGCGGGCGGGGCCATCGCCCACCACCTTCAGCGCCAGCGGGTGCTGGCCACGATAGGCGGCCATGGCGCGCACCACATGATCCAGCCCGTGCCAGTCCCGCACGAAGCCGACGAAGCCCAGCACCAGTGGCCCCTCGGCATCCGCCGGGCGCGCGGCCATGGCTGGGAATTCCTCCGGATGGATGCCGTTAGGCACCACGGTGATGCGCTCATCCGGCACGCCGGCGGCGCGGATCTTGTCAGCCAGCACCTCCGTCACCGGCAGCACGCGGCTGGCGCGGCGCCAGGCCAGGCGCTCCAGCGCGGCGGCGGTGCGGCGCAGGGCCAGGTTGCCGAAGCGGCCACGCTCCTCCGCCAGCGGCGCGTTCACCTCCAGCAGCAGCGGGATGCGCCGCTGCGCCGCCACCACGGTGCCGGCGAGGTGAAAGAGATTGGCGCGCTCATAGATCACGTCCGGCTGGAATTCGGCGGCGGCACGGGCGAGGCGCAGGGTGGCGGGGGCGATATAGGCCATCTCCGCCGTCTCCCCGACCCAGGCGGGCAGCTTCTCGCGCAGCAGGCCGACCATGCGGCTGTCACCGCCCAGGTCGGTATTGTCGTAGCTGGCGGGGCCCACCACGCGCACCTCATGGCCCGCCGCGCGCATCGCCGCCACCATGGCGTCCAGATGCACGCCCTGGCCGTCGCGGGACGCGATCCGGTGGCTGTACAGAATCTTCATCCCTGGCGTCTCCGAGCCTTCTCAATCCATTGCAGGGCCTGCCTGCGTCCATGTCCAGCGGTCTGCCGCGCCAGCGCCAGCAGCCCGGCGGGGCTGCGTGGGTCGGCCAGCAGCAGGCCAATCCTTTGCCGCCGCTGGCTGACCCAGAGCGGCTTGTAAGCATCGTCGCCCCGGCCGAAATCCAGGGCCGTGGCTTTATCCTCGTCAATCACGCCGCGCGCCATCAGCGCCGTCAGCACCGTGCCGGGGGAGGCCGCGCGGGCATCCTCGACATGCGCCAGCTTCAGCAGGGAGGCATAGCCACCCGAAACCACCCAGTACTGCGCCGCCAGCGGCTGGCCATCCAGGTCACGCAGCACGCCCAGCCGCAGCGCGCCGGCGCTGGCGGCCACACGCATCAGCGCCCCGTCGAAATCGGGGAAGGGCTCCCAGGGCTTCCAGCTGCGCGCCCGCACGGCCTCATAGGCGCGGATGCCGTTTTCCAGCGCCAGCCCGGGTTCGCGCAACAGCTCAAAGCGGCTTTCGCGCCCGGCGCGGGCCAATTTGCGGCGGATGGTGGCACGCAGGGCGGAAGGGCGCGCGGCGAGATAACCCTCCCATCCGGCGCCGGGCTCCAGCGGCTGCCACCAGTTGCCGAAATGCTCGAAGCGCAGCGGCACCAGCCCGGATTGGCGCAGCCCGGCCAGCAGTTCCTCCAGCCCCGGTGCCTCGGCATCCAGCGTATCCAGCCGCGCCGGGCGCCCGCCCCGCAGCAGGCGGCCCAGGGCCATGCCGGCCTCGCGCATGGTCGCGCCGGATGCCGGCAGGGGGCGCCAGGAGAGGGTATAGGGCGTGACGAGGCTGCACAGCCGCCCATCCGCTTCCCGCAGCAGCGGCAGCAGCACGCCATGATCGCCGCCGGCGAGGGCCACCACCGGCCGGGTGCCGGCAGGCAGCGCGTGGCCCAGCACGGTGTCGTACCAAAGGCGGCTGGAGAAGAAATCCTCTCCACCCTCGGGGCAAAGGAAGCGGTCGCACCACCCGGGCAAGCCAGCCTCGGGGCGGGGCAGGGGCAGCAGGCCCTCGGCCAGGGTGTCAGTCACGCACGGCATAGACCAGCCTCCCCAGCCATTCCCGCATGGCGAACCAGCTTTCGGCCAGATGATCCGGCCGGGGGAGCAGGTCGGACCATTGCGGCTCAGTGCTGCGTGCCGGCCGCACCGGCGCCGGCACCGCTTTCAGCCCGGCGCGCTCGAAGGCTTCCAGGGCGCGCGGCAGGTGCCAGGCATGGGTCACCACATACACGGTGCCAATGCTGGCCTGATGCAGCATGGCGGCGCTGAGTACGGCATTGCCACGGGTATCCGGCGCCTGGCTTTCCACCCATTGCACCGGGGTGGCGAAATCTTCCCGCAGGCTGCGCGCCATTATCTGGGCGATGGGCGGCGCATCGCTGGCCAGGGGGCCGCCCGTCACCAGCACGGGCAGGCCGGTGCGCCGGTGCAGCGCCGCGCCGGCGCGCAGCCGCTCCAGCGTCATCGGCCCGATATCCGGCCGCCCGGCGCCCGTGGCCATCTCGGCGCCCAGGA
>NZ_JACTUZ010000163.1 GCF_014490445.1 Pseudoroseomonas ludipueritiae
GCCCTGGCCCAGCGCGCCGCGCCGCCGATGCCCGCCCAGCCGGCGGCCGACCCGACCCGCGCCATGCTGCTGCCGGTGCCGGAACAGCGCCCGGCCACCAAGGGCACGATCGACCTTGGCGGGGCAAAGCTGGGCTATTGGGATACCGGCGCGCAGACGCCGGATGCGCAGACCATCATCCTGCTGCACCCGGGCACCGGCAGCCATGCCATCTGGGGCTACCAGCAGCCGGTGCTGGCGCAGGCGGGCTATCGCGTCATCGCCTATTCCCGCCGGGGCTACCTGGATTCGCCGGCGGGCGAAGGCCCCACCGGCACCGCCGCGGGAGACCTGCTGGCGCTGGTGGACCAGTTGAAGATCGACCGCTTCCACATGGTCGGCTCGGCGGCGGGCGCCATCGTGGGCGTGGATTTCGCCCTGTCCCATCCGGGGCGGCTGCGCAGCGCGGTGTTTGCCTGCACCCATATGGGCATCACGGACCCCGAATACCTGGCCATGAGCAATGGCCTGCGCCCCAAGGGCTTCGCCGAGATGCCGGCGGAATTCCGCGAGGTCGGCCCTTCCTACCGCGCCGTGAACCCGGAGGGCGTGAAGCAGTGGGTGGAGCTGGAGCACAAGGCGCTGGAAGGCGGCAAGCGGGTGTTCCAGGGCACGCTGAACCGCATCACCTGGGCGGCACTCCGCGAAATGAAGGTGCCTTCCCTGCTGATCGGCGGCGATGCCGATCTCTGGGCCCCGCCCTCGGTCTTCCGCCAGTTCGCCGCCGCCATTCCGGGCAGCGAGTTGCTGATCCTGCCCGAGACCGGGCATTCCGGATACTGGGAGCAGCCTGAAGCCTTCAACCAGGCGGTACTGGGCTTCATCGGCCGCCACCGGTAGCGGTTGCCGGCGCGGGGTGGCGGCGGCAGTCTCCTCGCCATGTCTCTGACCACCACCAAGCTGCTGGACCTGGCCCTCGCCAACCTGGCCAATGCCGAGATCCTGCGGCGGCTGCCGGCCCTCGGTGCGCCGCAGGCGCATCTGGTGGCCGGCTGCCTCTTCCAGGCTGTCTGGAACCACCGCGCCGGCCAGGAGCCCGGCTGGGGCGTGAAGGATTACGACGTCTTCTATTTCGACGACGCCGATCTGTCCTGGGAAGCCGAGGATCGGGTGATCCGCCGCGCGGAGACACTCTTCGCCGATCTCGGCGTCACGGTGGAGGTGCGCAACCAGGCCCGCGTCCATCTCTGGTACCCGGAACACTTCGGGGAGCCCTATCCGCGCCTCATCTCGGCGCGGGATGGCATCGACCGTTACCTGATCGCCTGCACCTGCCTGGGCGTCGCGGCGGAGGATGGCGCGCTCTATGCGCCGGACAGCCTGGAGGATCTCTGGGAAGGGCGGCTGCGGATGAACCCGCGCCACCCGCAGCCCCGCCTCTTCCCCGCCAAGGCCGAGAGCTACCGCGCCCGCTGGCCCTGGCTGAGCATCATCGGCTGAACCTAGCCCGCCACCTGCCGCAGCGCGGTGCAGACCCGCGCCACCTGCTCATCCGTCAGTTCCGGGAACATCGGCAGGCTCAGCACCTCGCGCGAGGCCGCCTCCGTCTCGGCGCAACCGGCGGGGCCAAGGGCGACGCGGTTGAGATAGGCAGGCTGCAGATGCACCGGCACCGGGTAATGGATGCCGGTGCCGACGCCGAGTTCCTTCAGCATCGAGGCCATGGCATCGCGCTCGGCGCTGCGGACGACATACTGGTGGAAGACGTGGGTGGCGCCCGCCCGCCGCGCCGGCGGCGTCAGCGAGGTGCCGGCCAGCGCCGTGTCATAAGCCTCCGCGATGGCATTGCGGCGGGCATTCATGCCCTCCAGCAGCGGCAGGCGCACGCGCAGCACGGCGGCCTGCAACTCATCGAGGCGGCTGTTCACGCCAACCAGGTCGGAAATGTAGCGGGACTTCCAGCCATATTGCCGGATGGCGGCGATCCGCTCGGCCAGTTCCTCATCGGCCGTGGCCAGGATGCCGGCATCGCCCAGGGCGCCCAGGTTCTTGGTGGGATACAGGCTGAAGGCCGCCGCGGCACCCAGCGTGCCCAGCTTGCGCCCGCCCAGCGTGGCGCCATGGCACTGGGCGCAGTCCTCGATCAGCGGAATGCCGGCGGCCTCGCAGGCGTCCAGCATGGGCTGCAGGTCGCAGGCCTGGCCATAGAGATGCACGGCGATGACGGCGCGGACCGGCGGCAGGCCCGGCGGCGGGTCCTCCAGCACGGCGGCCAGTTCGTCGGCATCCATGGTATAGGTATCGGGGTCGATATCCAGCAGCAGCGGGGTCGCGCCCACCATCTCGATGGCGGCGACGGTGGCCACGGCGGTGTGGGAGACGGTGCAGACCGTCATGCCCGGGCCGATGCCCATGCCCCGCAGGATCAGCACCAGCGCATCCGTGCCATTGGCGCAGCCCACGGCGCGCGGCAGGCCGAGCCAGGCGGCGAATTCCCGCTCGAAGGCCGCCCCTTCCCCACCCAGGATGTACCAGCCGGAATCCAGCGCGCGCCCCAGTGCGTCATCCAGCGCGTCGCGCTGCGCGCGATAAGCGGCGCCGGGATCGGCCAGCGGG
This sequence comes from Pseudoroseomonas ludipueritiae, assembly GCF_014490445.1. Classification (GTDB taxonomy): domain Bacteria; phylum Pseudomonadota; class Alphaproteobacteria; order Acetobacterales; family Acetobacteraceae; genus Pseudoroseomonas; species Pseudoroseomonas ludipueritiae. The sequence goes on from NZ_JACTUZ010000163.1 coordinate 2,596, forward strand.
ATCATCGGCAGCTTCGTGGCAGTCTCGGGCAGGGTCATCTTGCCCTTCTCCTCAGGGTACGCGGGGCGCGTCAGAGATAGGTGGAAAGCCGTGGGCGGAACCAGTCGAGACTGCGGCGCAGCCCCTCCGGCAGAGAGATTTTCGGGGCCCAGCCGGTGGTGGCACGGAAGGCGCCGTCATCGGCGTAATAGCTGCCGATATCGATGGCCACGCGGTCGGCGGGGAATTCCTTGGCGATCAGGCGGCCACCGCCATTGGCGGCAATGGCGGCCTCGGCCAGCTTGAAAAGCGAGACCGGCGGGGCGCCGCCCAGGTTATAGGCGAAGCCGGCGCAGCGAGGTGTCTCGGCCGCCAGCAGGAAGGCTTCCACCACGTCGTCGAGATAGGCTAGGTCGCGCAACTGCGCGCCGCCCCAGACCTCGATCGGCTCCCCTTCCAGCAGCCGGCGGAACCAGATGCCCAGGAAGGTCTGGCGCGCATCCTTCACCCGCAGGCGCGGGCCGTAGCAATTGGTCAGGCGCAGCGAGACCACGGGGCGGCCGCGCACCTTGTGCTCCAGCAGCCAATACTGCTCTCCGGCCAGCTTGGAGACGCCATTGGCATCGGGGGGCGAGAGCGGATGCGCCTCATCCACCGGCAGGTAGCGCGGGGTGCCGTAGAACTGCCGGGTGGAGGCATGCACCACCACCGCATCTGGCGAGCCTTCACGCAGCGCCGCGATCAGCCGTAGCTGCGCCGTGGCATTGATGGCGAGGTCGGAGAATGGGTCCGCCATGCTGCCGGCATGGCTGGTATAGGCCGCCATGTTGAAGATGGCGTGGAGGTTCTGCACATGCGGCGCCAGTTCCGCATCCCGCAGGTCGGCGGTGACCAGGGTGGCGCCGGAGCCTTCCAGATTGGCCGCATGCGCTCCGGAGCCATCGAGCATGGCATCCAGTGCCGTGACTTCCGCGCCCAGGGCGCCCAGGGCGTGGCACAGCCCGCTGCCCAGGAAGCCGGCGCCGCCGGTGACCAGCACGCGCTTGCCGCGCCAGAACTCCGCCCTGCTCATGCCACGCGCAGCCGGCCGCGACGGGTGCCGGGCACCCGAAACCGGCACCCGGTGGTGCCTGAGCCCTCGCTGGCGAGGTTATGCATGATGGCGGAACCAATCCCGACGGCAGAAGGCAATCCTGTGCCCTGCGATTGCGGCGGAACCGCGACGGTTCCTGGGCATGCGCGGGGCGGCAGGGCTTTCAGCATGCCGTGCGGCGCGGCCCCGGTGAAGGGGCAGCGTGGCGGTTCCGCCCGTGTTTTTCTACTTCGGGGCCAGAGCGACGCCGATGATCTCGACCTTGTACTCCGGCCCGACCAGCCTGCCCTCGCTGGTCATGCGCGCCGGCTTGGCGGAAGGGTCCAGCCAACGGTCCCAGGCGCGGTTCATGGCGGGGGCATCGGCGATATCGGCCAGGGTGATCTGCACCTGCAGCAGCGCGCGCTTGTCGGTGCCCGCCATGGCCAGCAGCGCGTCGATCTGCGCCAGGATATCGGCGGTCTGGCCCTCGGCATCCAAGCTCGGGTCATCGGCGATCTGCCCGGCCAGGAAGATGAAGCCATTGGCGACGGTGGCGCCGGAGAGGCGCTCCTCCTCCAGCAGGCGGGTGATGGTCATGATGTTCAGGTTCCCTCTGGCGAATAGCCGCCTTGTCGGCTGCCTCGGACGCCAAGGCAACGCTGGTCATCGCCACGCATTAGCTTCCAGCAATCTTTTTCCGAGAACCGGATGACCGCCCTGATCGACAAGGCCATGCTGGCCAGCCGCTTTATCCTGGCCGTCTTCTTCCTGGGGCTGATGCTGGGGCTGCTGCTCTACGCCATCCGCTTTCTGACCAAGCTGTGGGAATACGCCACGCAGCTCTTCATCCTGCCGGAAAACGAGGACCTGCTGGGGCTGCTCTACCTGACGGATTCCGCCCTGGTGGCCTCGATGGTGGTGATGGTCGCCATCTCTTCCTACGACAGCCTGGTCTCCCGGCTGCAGGATGAGGCGGCGACGAAGCGGATGCACTGGGTGGGCGGGCTGGATACCGGCGACCTGAAGCTGAAGCTGGCCACCAGCATCGTCGCCATCTCCTCCATCCACCTGCTGCAGATCTTCCTGAAGCCCGGCAGCTACGATGCCTCGGAGACGATGTGGGCGCTGATCATCCACGGCACCTTCGTGCTCGGCGCCCTGGCACTGGGGCTGCTGGAGTGGATGAGCCACAAGGGAGAGCCGGGCAAGGTCTCGCCAGACGTCAAGGAGGTGCATGACACCACCCCCAAGGAGCAGCGGCAGGAAAAGGAGTGAGCCCCCTTCCCTGCCCAATCGGTCAGAGCCGCACCTTCAGCCAGCGGGCAATCTCGCCCACGATGCCGGCACGGAAGGCGATGACGCAGACCACGAAGATGGCGCCCTGGATGATGGTGACCCAGGCACCGAACTCGGCCAGGTAGTTCTGCATGGTGACGATGACCGCCGCGCCCACCGCCGGCCCAAAGACGGTGCCGAGGCCGCCCAGCAGCGTCATCAGCACCACCTCCCCCGACATGGCCCAATAGACATCCGTCAGCGTGGCGATGCCGAAGACCAGCGCCTTGGTGCCGCCGGCGACGCCCGCCAGGGTGGCGGAAAGCACGAAGGCCAGCAGCTTGTAGTTCTCGGCCTTGTAGCCCAGGGAAACAGCACGCGGCTCATTCTCCCGGATCGCGGTCAGCACCTGGCCGAAGGGGGAATGGATGACGCGGTTGATCAGCAGGAAGCCGATCAGGAAGACCGCCGCCACCAGCCAGTACATCGACATATCGGCCGAAAGGTCGAAGAGGCCGAAAAGGCGGCCGCGCGGCACGGACTGGATGCCGTCCTCGCCTCCCGTGAAGCGCATCTGCAAGCACAGGAAATACACCATCTGCGCCAGCGCCAGGGTGATCATGGCGAAGTAGATGCCCTGCCGCCGGATGGCCAGCCAACCGGACAGCAGCCCCAGCGCCGCGCCCGTGGCACCGCCGGTCAGGATCGCCAGTTCCGGCGAGAAGCCCCAGACCTTGGCGGCATGGGCGGTGAGGTAGCCCCCCATGCCGAAGAACATGGCGTGGCCGAAGGAGAGCAGCCCGACATAGCCGATCAACAGGTTGAAGGCGCAGGCAAAGAGCGCGAAGCACAACAGCTTCATCAGGAAGACGGGGTAGAGGAAGAAGGGCCCCGCCACCAGGAAAGCCAGCAGCAACAGGAAGGCGATGGACTGCGCCCGGTTGAAGCCCAGCATCTCCAGCCCCGGCAGCCCGCGTGCGCGGGAGGTTTCCGGGGGCGCGGTCAGGGTATCGGCGGCCATGGCTCAGGCCCTCCCGAAAAGGCCGGCGGGGCGCGCCAGCAGCACAATGGCCATGATGACGAAGATCACAGTCGAGGATGCCTCAGGGTAGAAGACCTTTGTCAGCCCCTCGACAAGGCCGAGGCCGAAGCCGGTGAGAACCGAACCCAGGATGGAGCCCATGCCGCCGATCACCACCACCGCGAAGACAGTGATGATCAGGCTCGACCCCATCTGTGGATTCACGGAATAGATCGGTGCCGCCAGCACGCCTGCGAAGGCCGCCAGCGCGACGCCCGCCGCGTAGGTCAGCGTCACCATGCGCGGCACGTTGACGCCGAAGGCCTGCACCAGCGCCGCATTCTCGGTCGCCGCGCGCAGATAGGCGCCGAGGCGGGTCTTCTCGATCACCAGCCAGGTCGCGAGGCTCATCACCAGCGCGGCGGCAACCACCCAGAGCCGGTACTTCGGCAGGAACATGAAGCCGAGATCGACCGGCGGGCCGCCCAGCGCTTCCGGCGGCGCATAGGGCAGGCCGGAGGAGCCGAACTGGTTGCGGAAGAGCCCCTCGATGATCAGCGCCAGCCCGAAGGTCAGCAACAGCCCATAAAGGTGGTCCAGCTTGTAGAGGCGGCTGATCAGCGTCTTCTCCAGCAGCACGCCGAAGGCGCCCACGATCAGCGGAGACAGCACCAGCGCCGGCCAATAGCCGATGCCGGCCCAGGCCATCAGGATCCAGGCCACGAAGGCGCCCATCATGAACTGGGCGCCATGGGCGAAGTTGATGACGTTCAGCATGCCGAAGATGACGGCCAGGCCCAGCGACAGCAGCGCGTAAAAGGCGCCGTTGACCAGCCCCAGCACCACCTGCGGCAGGCCCAGCTCCAGTTGGAAAAGCAGATCCTCAAGCACCGGCATGCGGCCCCTTGCAAGGAAACTCAGGCGGCGGGGCCGCGTGGCCCCGCCCTTGGGTCAGGTACGCACCAGGCTGCAGCCACCCTCGGAGGTCGGGCGCCAGGCATCATCGGCCGAAGTGGTCTGCAGCAGCTTGTAGTAATCCCACGGGCCCTTGGACTCGCCGGGCGCCTTGACCTCGAACAGGTAGGCCGGGTGCAGCTTGCGGCCGTCGGCGCGGATCGTGCCCTTGCCGAAGCAGTCGTCGTCGGTCGGCATGGCCTTCATGCGATTGACGGCCTCGACACCACTGGCCTTGGCGGCGGCGGCGCCCATGTCGGCCACGACCTTCAGGTAATGCAGCACGGAGGCGTAGCAGCCCGCGTGCGACATGGCCGGATAGGCGCCGCCCAGGCTGCCCTTGACGCGATTGGTGAAGGCGCGCGTGCGGTCGTTGAGGTCCCAGTAGAAGCTCTCGGTGCAGACCAGGCCCTGTGCCGCGTTCAGCCCCAGGCTGTGCACGTCGTTGATGAACATCAGCATCACCGCGATCTTGGTGCCGCGCCGGGTGACGCCGAATTCCGCCGCCTGCTTCACGCTGTTGATGGTATCCGTGCCGGCATTGGCCAGCCCGATCACCTTCGCGCGGCTCTGCTGCGCCTGGAGCAGGTAAGAGGAGAAGTCGGTGGATTGCAGCGGGTGCCGCACCGCGCCGAGCACCTTGCCGCCGGCTTCCTGCACGAACTTGGAGGTATTGCGCTCCAGGTCATGGCCGAAGGCATAGTCGGCGGTGATGAAGAACCAGGAATCACCGCCGGTCTTGACCATGGCGCCGCCGGTGGACTTGGCGAGCATGTAGGTGTCGTAGGTCCAGTGCACCGTGTTGGGGCTGCACTGCCCGCCCGTCAGCTCCGTGGTGCCGCCGGTGGAATTGAAATAGGCCTTGTTCTTCTCACGCACGATGCCGTTGATGGCCAGCGCGACCGCCGAATTCGGCACGTCCACGATGACATCGACGCCGTCACGGTCGATCCACTGCCGCGCGATGGTGGCGCCGACATCCGGCTTGTTCTGGTGGTCGGCCTGCACGACCTCGACATTCACGCCCTTGGCGGTGATGCCGGAATCCACGATGGCCTGCCGCACGCAGGCCGTGGCGGTGGGGCCGGATACGTCGCGGTACACGCCGGACTGGTCGTTCAGCACGCCAATCTTCAGCGTGGTCCCCTGCGCGCGGGCACGGGCAGGCACCAGGCCCACCGCCGGCACCAGAGAGGCCGCGGCTGTCGTCTTGAGGACGGTACGACGATCCTGAATCATTCCTGTTTTCCCTGGTTCTTCTTGAAGTTCAGACGCCGAGATACTGGTGCAGCCGCTCGGCCGATCCAGCCATTTCGTCATTGCGGAGGTGGTCCACCACCTTCCCATGGTCGACCACATAGTGACGGTCCGCCACGGTCTGCGCGAAGCGGAAATTCTGTTCCACCAGAAGCACCGTGAAGCCACGCTGCTTGATCTCGCGGATGGTATGGCCGATCTGCTGCACGATCACCGGTGCCAGCCCTTCCGTGGGCTCATCCAGCATCAGCAGCCGGGCTCCGGTGCGCAGGATGCGCGCGATGGCCAGCATCTGCTGCTCGCCACCCGAAAGCTTGGTGCCGGGGCTGCGCGCGCGCTCCTTCAGGTTGGGGAACAGCGTGTAGATCTCCGGCACCGTCATGCCGCCCGGGCGCACCACCGGCGGCAGCATCAGGTTCTCGGTCACGTCCAGGCTGGCGAAGATGCCGCGCTCTTCCGGACACAAGGCGATGCCGGCGCGGGCGATGGTGTCGCTGCGGGCGGAGACCAGTTCCTGGCCCTCGAAGCGGATGCTGCCCTGGCGGCGGCCGATCAGCCCCATGATGGCGCGCAGCGTGCTGGTCTTGCCGGCGCCGTTGCGGCCTAGCAGGGTCACCACCTCGCCCTCGCGCACCTCCAGGTCGACGCCGTGCAGCACATGACTCTCGCCATACCACGCCTGCAGGCCGGCAACTTTCAGAAGCGGCTCAGCCATGCGTCGTGGCTCCGGCGATGGAAGGATCGGTACCCAGGTAGGCTGCCACCACCTCAGGGTTGCGGGAGACGGCGGCATAGTCGCCTTCCGCTAGCACACGGCCGCGCGTCAGCACGGTGATGGTGTCGCAAAGCCCTTCCACCACCTTCAGGTTGTGTTCCACCATCAACACAGTGCGGCCGGCCGCGACGCGGCGGATCAGCTTGACGACGCGGTCCACATCCTCGGCGGTCATGCCGGCGGTGGGTTCGTCCAGCAGCATCATCACCGGGTCCAGCGCCAGAGTGGTGGCGATTTCCAGCGCGCGCTTGCGGCCATAAGGCAATTCGCCTGCCGGACGATGCGTGAAGCCGATCAGCCCCACATCCTCCAGCAATTCCATGGCGCGCTCGTTGAAGCCGCGCAGCACGCGGTCGGAACGCCAGAAATCGAAGGAGCCGCCACGGGTGCGCTGCAGGGCGACGCGCACATTCTCCAGCACCGTCAGGTGCGGAAACACGGCCGAGATCTGGAAGGAACGCACCAAGCCCAGCCGCGCTACCTCGGCAGGCTGCATGCGGGTGATGTCGCGTCCGTCGAAGTGGATGCTGCCGCGCGTCGGCTGAAGGAATTTCGTCAGAAGATTGAAACAGGTGGTTTTGCCGGCACCATTGGGCCCGATCAGCCCATGGATACTGCCACGCCGCACCCGCAGCGACACGTCGCCTACCGCGACGAAGCCGAGAAATTCCTTGCTCAGGCCATTCGTCTGCAGAATGCAACCTGAGTCGAGGCTGGTGTCGCCCACCATTGGCTCCCCGCTGTCTTGAACGTTCCGATCAGGCCTTGTCCTGGCCTATTGATTCGGAGCATGACGGGGCGTTGTCGCCGATGCAAGGGTGCTTTGCGGCCTACGCGCAGGCTAGGCTAGATCGCGAAGTTGAGGGCTTCTGGGGTGGGTCGTTGCAGGCCCTTCGC
>NZ_JACTUZ010000164.1 GCF_014490445.1 Pseudoroseomonas ludipueritiae
CGCGCAGGCCAGGGCCCGGATCGCCGCCGCGGCGGAGGCTGCCGCCCGGCGGGGCACGGAGCGCGAGCGCAGCCATGTGGACGTGCTGTCCCTCGCCATCAGCGGGCAGGCGGCCCGGGCGCTGGAGCGGGCGCTCGCGCATGCCGAAGCCTGGCCCCGCGACGTGCTGATCCTGTCCCTGCCCCTGGGTGCCTTCGGGCTCTTTGCCTTCTCCGGCATGGCGGACCACGACCAGGCGCGGGTGGACCTGTGCGAACGCCATGCCCGGCACTTCGAGGCCGATGACTGGTGGTTCCTGACCTACCGGGGCTGGGCCCATGCCGAGAACGGCGCAGTCGGGCTAGGGCGCGACCTGACGCAGCGCGCCTTCGACCTGCGTGGCGCCAATGCCAATGCGGTGCACGCGCTGTCGCACGCCATGTTCGAGGGCGGCGCGGGCGAGGAGGCGGAGAGGCTGATCGGCGGCTGGCTGCCGGGCTATGACCGCACCGGCACCCTCCATGGCCACATCGCCTGGCATGCGGCGCTCGCCGCGCTGGAGCGGGGCGACGCGGAGCGGGCCCTGGCGATCTACGCGGCGCATGTCCAGCCCTCCGCCTCGGCCGGCATGGCGGTCAATGTGGTCAGTGACACGGCATCCCTGCTCTGGCGGCTGAAGGCCTATGGCCACAGGGTTCCGGCAGGGCTCTGGGAGGCCGCGGCGTCCTATGCCGCGCCTGCCTTCCCGCAGGCGGGCTCCGCTTTCATCGATGTCCACATGGCTTTGCTCGCGGCCGGGACCGGCGACAAAGCCGCGCTGGAGCAGCGGGTGGCGGCGCTGACGCAGATGGTCGAGGCGGGAACCCTCGCCGCCGGGCCCGTGGTGCCCGCGATCTGCCGCGCGGCGCTGGCCTTCGCGGAGGAAGACTACGCCGCTTGCGCGCGTATCCTGGAGCCGGTGGCGGCCGAGGTCGTGCGCATCGGTGGCAGCGGCGCCCAGCGCGAGGTGGTGGAGGATATGCTCATCCTCGCCCTGATGCGGAGCGGTGAGGCCGCGAGGGCCCATGCCCTGCTGGACCGCCGCCTCCACCGCCGACCATCCCCGCGCGACACGCGCTGGTTCAGCCTGCTCACGGCCTGAGGAACTCCATGTCACACGCCAATGCCACCACTGCCGGGGATTCACCGGCAGCAACCACCTACAGCCATGAGAAAGGCAATGTCCTGCGGCTGGCCGTCGCGCAGGCGCTGGCGGGGGCAAACACGACCGTTGTCTATGCGACGGGCGCCATCGTCGGGAACATGCTCGCGCCCAGCAAGGCGCTGGCGACCCTGCCCATCTCCATCTTCGTGGTGGGGATGGCGGCCTGCACCCTGCCGGCCGGCATGATCGCCCAGCGCCATGGCCGCCGCGCCGCCTTCCTGACCGGAACAGGCTGCGGCGTGCTGACCGGCCTGCTGGCCGCGCTGGCGGTCGTGCTGGGCTCCTTCTGGCTCTTCTGCGCCGCCACCTTCTTCGGCGGGGCCTATGCCGCCGTGGTGCTGTCCTTCCGCTTCGCCGCCGCCGACTGCGCGCCGCCGGAGCGGCGCCCGCGCGCACTGTCCGCCGTCATGGCGGGCGGGGTCTTCGCGGGAGTCATCGGCCCACAGCTTGTCACCTACACCATGAACCTGTGGCTGCCCCATGTCTTCGCCGCCACCTATCTGGCGCAGGCCGTGGTGGCCTTGGCCTCCGCCTTCATCCTGCTCGGCGTGCGGCTCCCCATGCCGACGGCGGCGGAGGCGGGCCGCGGGCGCCCGCTCGGCGTCATCGCGCGGCAGCCGCGCTTCATCACCGCCGTGATCTGCGGGGTGGTCTCCTATCTGCTCATGAACTTCCTCATGACGGCCGCGCCGCTCGCCATGCAGATGTGCGGCCTGCCGCAGGAGGCATCGAACCTCGGGCTCCAGTGGCACGTCATCGCCATGTACGGCCCGAGCTTCTTCACTGGCCGGCTGATCACCCGCTTCGGCGCGGCCCGCGTGGTCATGGCGGGGCTGGTCCTGACCGCTGCCTCCGCCGCCGTCGGACTGACGGGCGTGGAAGTCACGCATTTCTGGCTGACCCTGATCCTGCTCGGCCTGGGTTGGAACTTCGGCTTCGTGGGGGCTTCCGCCCTGGTCCTCGAATGCCACCGGCCTGAGGAGAGGGCGCGGGTGCAGTCGTTCAACGACTTCGTGGTGTTCGGGAGCATGGTCTTCGGGTCCTTCCTGTCCGGCAGCCTGCTGACCTCCTACGGATGGAACGCGGTTCTCTGGCTGTCCTTCGTGCCGCTGGGGCTGGCTGTCCTCGCCCTCGCGGCCACGGCGGCGTCCCGCCAGGCGCGCGCGGCCGGGGAGGCGTAAGGGAGGCAGCGGCCTGCTCGCCACGGCGGTGCCTCTCGCCCGGGCCCTTCTCCGCCATCCGCTCCCGGGATGGTGGAGAGGGAAGGCAAGCCATCATCCGGCGCGCCTGCAACGCCAAGCTGGCGCTTACGGGCCCGCCATCGGCTTGCGAGGCAAAAGGCGCCTGTTCGGCAGCAGCCCTTTGCCATGTAAAGCGAACGTTTTACATACTCGCCATGGACAAGCGAGCGGATATTGTCTCGGGCGCCGCCACTGCGTTTGAGACCCACGGCTTCCGGGGCATCGGCGTCGACAAGGTGCTGGAGCCCTCAGGGGCTTCCACCCGCACGCTGTACAAGCATTTTGGCTCGAAGGACGCCCTGGTCCTTGCCGTGCTCGAGGAGCGGCACCGTCGCTTCGCGAAGCGTCTTGAGGCTGCGGCAGGCGGCAGCGATGCCGTGGCCATCCTGTTCGATACGCTCCGGCGGTGGCTGGAGGAGCATGGCGCAAGGGGATGCATGCTCCTGCGGGCCCGGGCCGAATACTCGGAAGCGAGCGAGGAGATCGTGGCTCTTGTCCGCCGCCAGAAGGACGAGTTCCACCGCATGATCGCTGCCCGCGTGGAGGCGGCGGTCGGGCGGAGCGACAACAGGCTTGCAACCCAGATCTGGGTTCTTTTCGAGGGCGCCACGGCCGCGGCAAGCGTCGCCGATCTTTCCGTGATCGATGACGCGAAGGCCGCCGCCGCCCTGCTTGTGGATGCGGCACGGAGAAACGCGGGATGAAGGGCGGCCGCAACCTGGTGGCCGCCGCCTTCGCGTTGACGGCCCTGTCCTACGGGTTGGCCCGCTTCGCCTATGGTCTTCTGCTGCCGCAGATCCGCCAGGACCTTTCGCTCGGTGCGGCGGCGGCCGGGTGGATCGGGGGCGGCGCCTTCGCCGCCTACTGCGTGGGTATTATCTTTGCCTTCCTGGCAGGTGCGAGGCTTGGGGAGCGGCTTCTGGCCATGCTCGCCGGCCTTGCCGCGACCGCTGGCCTGGGGCTGGTTGCCCTGGCTCCCTCCGCGCCGCAGCTCGGGGCCGCCATGGCACTGGCCGGGCTCAGCACGGGCTTCACCTCGCCGCCGCTCGCATCCGCCGTTGCGCGGGCATTTGACGAGCAGGCACGCCCGAGGGCGAATGGAATGATCAACGCCGGCACGGCGGCGGGGATCATCTTCTCCGGCCTCGCTGCAATGGGTTGTGCGGCAGCCTGGCGCGAACTCTACCTGCTCTTCGCCCTGATCGGCGCGGCCATAACGGCCTGGCTATGGTTCGCGCTGCCGGCAGGCGTTCCTGAGCGCAAGACCCACGGCGCTCCCGCGTGGCGATTGGCGAGGCCGGGCCTCGCCGGCCTCTGCGCGGCTGCCTTTCTGATGGGTGCATCCAGCACCGCGATCTGGACCTTCGGTGCGGACCTGCTGCGCAGTGAACCCGGCTTTCCGGAAGCGCGTATCGCGGCCGCCTGGGCCACGCTCGGCCTCGGCGGGCTCGCGGGCTCTTCCACCGGTATCCTGGTCGCGTGCTTTGGGATGGGCCTGGTCCACCGCATGGCGCTTCTGGCCATGGTCCTTTGCCAGGGGATGTTCGTGGCCGCGGCGGTGGTGCCTCTGCTCGCCTTCCCGGCGATGGCCGTGTTTGGCGCCGCCTACATCGTTTCCAGCGGCGTCCTGCTGATTCGCGGAACCTTGCTGCTCCCGGACCGGCCTGACCTCGGGCTCGGCCTGCCCTTTCTGGCCGTCGCCATTGGCCAGACAGTTGGGGCTCCGATCTTCGGCGCTGTGCTGGAAGGGGCCAGCGCGCGGACGGCGCTGTTGTTGTTTGCCGCGATTGCATGTGGAGCGATGCTCTGGGGCGTAGAAGGAACCGCTTCTCCTCGCCAGCAGCGGAAAAGAAGAGGACTTTCCGCGTTTTGGAAAGAGCAGGGCTGATTCGATCTGCCGGCGGCCAATCCCTTTCTCTCCAGGCTGGCAGAGCTTGTTGATGAGGGGCGGCTGTCAGGACGCGCGGACCTTGAGGCACTGCGCGCGCTCGATCCCAGCCTGATGCCCTTCCGTACCTGGCTCTCCGGGAGTGGCAACAAGGCTTTCAGGGAGGCGCTCGGTACATCCGGCGCATGGACCTGCGCCCAGGCATGAGGATGTGGCGACGCCCGGAGGGGATTGTCGCCGGAAGGGCGAGGCGCGAGGCGCCTGCGCCAGACCTGCTGAAGGCGGCAACAGAAGAGATGCATGCAGACCGTGGCTTGAGGCCGGCGCATGGTCCAGACCGCCATGAACGCACCCGCCCTCAGTTCACGGCACAATCTCCGGTGATCATTTCGGCGCGAGACATGGCGAGGGAGCACTTCATCGTTGCGGCCCGGGCACGGCCTTGACGATAGTCGCAGCAACAGCGCGGCGACAGTTCGCGCGGGAGAGGGCACCAAGATGGCGACGCTGAACATCAACGGGCGAAGCGTGCAGGTGGACGCCGACCCGGATACTCCCCTGCTCTGGGCCATTCGCGAGCATGTCGGGCTGACCGGCACGAAGTATGGCTGCGGCGTCGCCCAATGCGGAGCCTGCACCGTGCATCTGGACGGGCAGGCCATCCGCTCCTGCGTCCTCCCGCTCTCGGCCGTGACCGAGGACCAGAAGATCGTGACGATCGAGGGCCTCTCGCCCGATGGCACGCATCCCCTCCAGGTCGCCTGGCGTGCGCTGGACGTGCCGCAATGCGGGTTCTGCCAGTCCGGCATGATCATGGCCGCCGCGGCGCTGCTGGCCGAGAAGCCACGCCCGACGGACGAAGAGATCAACGAAGCCATCACCAACATCTGCCGCTGCGGCACCTATAAGCGGGTGCGCGCGGGCATCCACCAGGCCGCCGGCGGCGGCATCGCGGGTTGAGGGAGGGCGCGACATGACGATGCTGGAAGCCATGCGCCCGTCCCGCCGGGGACTGCTGAAGGGTGCCGCCGGGGCGGTGCTTCTGGGATTTCACCTGCCCTCGCGGCAAGCCGCCGCGCAGGGCACGCCCGCCAGCTCCCCGCCTGAGCTGAACGCCTGGGTAGTGATCCACCCCGACGACCGGGTGGTGCTGCGGATGGCGAAGGCCGAGATGGGGCAGGGCGTGCGAACGGGCCTCGCGCAGATGTTCGCGGAGGAGATGCACTGCGACTGGTCGAAGCTCTCCACCGAATACGTCACGCCGGGGCAGAGCCTGGCCCGGAACCGGGTCTGGGGCAATTTCCTGACCGCGGGCAGCCAGGGGATCCGGTCGAGCCAGGAGATCGTCCGCAAGGGCGGCGCGGCGGCGCGCATGATGCTGATCCAGGCCGCGGCCACCCGCTGGGGCGTGCCGGCCGCCGAATGCTCCGCCAGGGACAGCGTGATCACCCATGCCGGCAGCGGGCGCACACTGCGCTATGCCGAGGTGGTGACGGAGGCCTCGCGCCTGACCCCGCCCTCCGACGTGCCGCTGAAGGACCCGGCCCAGTGGACGGTGATCGGCAAGCCCCTCCCGCGCCTGGACACCGCGGACAAGACCACGGGCAAGCTGATCTATGGCCAGGACCTGCGGATGCCGGGCATGCTCATCGCGGTGCCGAAGCGCTGCCCCGTCTTCGGCGGCACGCTGAAATCCTTCGATGCCGCTTCGGTGTCCGGCATGCCCGGCGTGCGGCATGTCCTGAAGGTGGGCGATTCCGCCGTTGCCGTGGTGGCCGATACCTTCTGGCAGGCGAAGACCGCGCTGGATGCGCTGCCGGTGGAATGGGACACCGGGGAGAATAGCCGCGTCTCCTCCGAGACCATCTCGGCCATGCTGGACGAGGGGCTCACGGCGTCTGAAGCCTTCATCGGCAACCAGCAGGGCGACGCGCGGGCCGCCATCGCGGGCGCGGTCCGTCGGGTGGAGGCGACCTACTCCTACCCCTACCAGAACCACGCGCCGATGGAGCCGATGAACGCCACGGTGGTCTGGACATCCTCGCGCTGTGATGTCTGGTGCCCGACCCAGAACGGGGAGGCGGCACTGGCCGCAGCCGCCCAGGCGGCAGGCCTGCCGCAGACGGCCTGCGACATCCACCGCGTGGACCTCGGCGGCGGCTTCGGCCGGCGCACGGTGCATGACTGGCTGGCGGATGCGATCCTGATCGCGCGGCAGGTGCCGGGCACCCCGGTCAAGACCATGTGGACACGCGAGGAGGACATGGTGCAGGGGCGCTACCACCCCGTCACCAAGTGCCGCCTCGTCGCGGGCCTGGATGCGGAGAACCGGATCGTCGGGCTGCACATGCGCATCTCCGGCCAGTCCATCCTCTCCACCGCTTTCCCGGGCGGCCTGCAGAATGGGCGCGACCCGGTGCAGTTCCAAGGGCTGAACGCCAGCGGCGCGGAGAGTGCCATCGGCTATACCTTCCCGAACCTGCTGATCGACCACGCGATGCGGAACACGCATGTGCCCGCCCATTTCTGGCGGGGCGTGAACCACAACCAGAATGCCATCTACCTCGAATGCTTCCTCGACGAGGTGGCGCATGCGACCAACCAGGACCCGCTGGCGCTGCGCCGCTCGCTGATGGCGAACCACCCGAAGCACCTGGCCGTGCTGAACGCGGTGGCGGAGCGGATCGGGTGGGGGTCCCCGGCACCGGCCGGGATTCATCGCGGCATCGCGCAGCAGATGGGCTTCGGCAGCTACGTCGCCGCCGCGGCCGAGGTCTCGGTCAGCGACCGGGGAGAGCTGCGGGTGCACCGCATCGTCGCCGCGACGGATTGCGGCCACGCGGTGAACCCCCGGCAGATCGAGATGCAGGTGGAAGGCTCCTTCGTCTATGGCCTTTCCGCGATGCTCTACGGGGCCTGCACGGTGAAGGACGGTGCGATCGAGCAGACGAACTTCGACACCTATAACGTGATGCGCATCGGCGAGATGCCGGAGGTCGAGACCATCGTCCTGCCGTCTGGCGGCTTCTGGGGCGGCGTGGGCGAGCCGACGATCATGGTCGCCGCACCGGCGGTGCTGAACGCCGTCTTCGCGGGCACCGGCCGGCGCATCCGCGACATGCCGCTGGGGGAACAACTGCGACAGCGGACCTGAGGTGCGTGCGGGGCGCCGCGCCCATGCTGGCCTTGTCCCTTCTCGCCGCGCCCGCGGCGGGACAGGTGGCACCCTTCACGGTGACGGAGGACGCCATCGAGGCGCCACTGGATGGGATGCGGGGCGACCGGGCACGGGGTGAGGTGGTGGTCCGGAACCGGGAGACGGCGAATTGCCTGATCTGCCACAGCATCCCCGCCGCGGCCGAGCGCTTCATGGGGGAGATCGGGCCCCCGCTCGCGGGGGTGGGGTCGCGCCTGAGCCCGGGGCAGATCCGGCTCCGGGTGGTGGACCCGACCCTGTGGAACCCGCAGGCGATCATGCCGGCCTATCACCGCACCGAGGGGCTGCTGCGGGTGGACCCGCGATACCGCGGCCGCCCGGTGCTGACGGCGCAGGAAGTGGAGGACGTGGTGGCCTATCTGAGCGCGCTGGAGGCGCCGGGGCGATGACGGTGCTGTCCCGCCGTGCCGTGCTCGCGGCGCCCCTTCTGGTTGCCGGTGCTTCCCGGGTGGCGGCGGAGGAAGACTTCGCGGGCGCGCTGCGCGCCATCCTCGCCGGCCGCATCCCGGCCGAGGGCGCGATCGCCCTTGAGATCCCGCCGCTGTCGGAGAACGGGAACTCGGTGGACCTCTCGGTCCGGGTGGACAGCCCCATGACGGCGGAGGACCACGTCACCGCCATCCACCTCCTGGCGGAGAAAAATCCCTTTCCCCTCGTTGCCACCTTCTCGCTGACACCGCGGGCCGGGCGGGCGGAGGTCGCCACCCGCATCCGCCTGGCCACCAGCCAGAAGATCGTCGCCATCGCCGAGACGAGCCGGGGCGCGGTCCACCGCGCGGCGCGCGATGTGATCGTCGTGCTCGGCGCCTGCGTGGAGACGGGGTAGCGATGCAGACGGCCCCCATCACCGCGCGGATCACGCTTCCGCCTTCCGCGCAGCGGGGCGAGGTGGTGACGGTGCGCGTCCTTGTCCGTCACCCAATGGAACGGGCGGTGGACGCACCGGGGTTGACCCCGGTGCCACAGAAGATCCTCCACACCCTGCGCGTCACCTATGCCGGGGAGGAGGTCTTCCGCATGACGCTTTCTCCCGGCATCGCCGCGAACCCCTATCTGGAGTTCACGACGGTTGCCACGGAGACCGGCGACCTCGTCTTCACATGGGAGGAGGACGGCGGGACGGTCTACCGGCGTGAGGCGCGCCTGGTGGTGACGTGAGCCGCGCCTGGCGAGGGTTGCTTCCGCTCATCGTGCTCCTCCTCGGGGCTGCGGACGTTCGGCCGACACAGGAGTATCTCTCGCCCGAGATCCGCGCGGCGCAGGAGGACCCCTCCCGCCACCCCGGCTGGCTCTGGGTGGAGGAGGGCGAGGCCCTGTGGCGCGCCGGGGAGAAGGCCTGCGCCACCTGCCACGGGGGCATCGCCGCCATGGCGGGCGTGGCCGCGCGCTATCCCGCGGTCGCGCCGGATGGTGAGCTGCTGGATCTGGAGGGACGGATCGAACGATGCCGGACGCAGCACCAGGGAGAGGCCAGCTTCGGCCGGGAAAGCGAGGCGCTGCTGGCCCTGGAGGCCGCCATCGCGCTGCAGTCCCGGGGCATGCCCGTCGCGGTCGCGACGGATGGGCCGGCGGCTCCCTTCCTGGAGGAGGGGCGCCGCTTCTACCAGACCCGGCAGGGACAGTTGAACCTGTCCTGCGGCCAGTGCCACGACGACAATGCGGGCCGGCGGCTGCGGGGCGACGTGATCTCCAACGGCCTCGGCACCGGATACCCGGCCTATCGGCTGGAGTGGAACACGATGGGCTCGCTGCATCGCCGCCTGCGGGCCTGTTCGCTCGGCGTGCGGGCGGAACAGTTTCCCCTGGGATCGCGGGAGTACCTGACGCTGGAACTCTTCCTTGCCAGCCGCGCGAAGGGGCTGCCGGTCGAGGCGCCGGGGCTGCGGCGATGATCCGCGCGGCCCTGCTTCTCGTGAGCTTCGCGAGTGCCGCCGCGGCGCAGTCCGCGAATGTCGTGGCCGAGGGCTGCGTGGCCTGCCATGGCCCGGGCGGCAGGGGATCGGGGACGGTGCCGCCCCTTGCTGGCAGGGACGCGGCCGACCTCGCCGCCGCCATGGCCGCCTTTCGCGCGGATGAACGGCCCGCGACCATCATGAACCGGATCGCGCGGGGCTATACCGAGGCGGAAATCGCTGCCGCCACGGCCTATTTCTCGGAACTGCGATGACCGTTTCCCTTCCCCGTCGCGCCCTCCTCGGCGCCACCCTCGCCGCGCCGGCGCTGGCCCGCGCGCAGGGCGCGGCCCGGCTGCTGGTGGTCGGC
>NZ_JACTUZ010000165.1 GCF_014490445.1 Pseudoroseomonas ludipueritiae
GCCTCCGCCGCGGCATCGCCGGCGGCGGCCGCGGCGGTGATGCCGGTGGCGTCCCGCTGGCCCTCGCCGCGCCAGTCGGCGGCCAGGGCGGGGCCGCAGAGAAAGGTCTCCAGGCAGCCCGGCAGCCCGCACCAGCAGCGGGGGCCGGGGAATTCGGCGGCGGTCATCCAGGGCAGGGGAGTATGGCCCCATTCGCCGCCGACGCGGTTGAGGCCTTCCAGCAGCCGTCCATCGACCACCACGCCGCCGCCGCAGCCGGTGCCGAGGATCACCGCGAAGACCACGCCGTATCCGGCCCCGGCGCCATCGGCGGCCTCGCTCAGCGCCAGGCAATTGGCGTCGTTGGAGACGCGCACCGGGCGGCCCAGCCGCGCCGCGAGGTCGGCATCCAGCGCCCGGCCGTTCAGGCACTGGGTATTGGCATTGCGCACCAGCCCGCTGGCGGGGCTGAGGCTGCCGGGGATGCCGATGCCGAGGGAGGCGGTGGTGCCCAGCTCTTCCTCCGCCTGCCGCACCAGCCCGGCCATCATCTCCAGGATGCCGTTGTAATCGCCGGGCGTGGGGGCGCGGCGGCGCAGCCGGACCTGGTCCGCCATGTCCAGCGCCACGATTTCCGTCTTGGTGCCGCCGAGGTCGATGCCGATGCGCAGGGTCATGGGCGCGGACCATAAGGCGGCGGCGCGGCGCGCGGAAGCTTGTGCCCGCGCCCTGCCTCCCCCATCTGCGGCGGAAGGAAACGAGGCGGGAGAGGCCTGATGCTGGGACGGATTCTGGGCGCGGTGACCGGCGATGCCGGGCGGGTGGAGCCGGCGGCGCTGGGCCCCAGGTTCCAGGAGGCGCTGCTGCCGGGGGAGGAGGTGCTGGCCGCCTTCCGCACCGTGCGCGACGGCTTCGCGCTGACCGACTGGCGCGTGATGGTCATGGACCGCCAGGGCGTCACCGGCTCCAAGACCGAGATCGTGAGCATCCCTTACCGCTCCATCCACCGCTTCTCGGTGGAGGCGGGCGGCACCACGGACCTGGACGAGGAGCTGAAGATCTGGGACCGCGCGGGGGTGGAGCCCTTCGCCTTCTCCTTCCGCCGCGGCAGCGGGGTGGCGATGGCGGCGCATGCCATCCTGGCGCAGCGGCTGCGCTGAGCACCCTTGCGCCGGCCTGCCGCCGGTGATCCATTGCCGGACATGAGTGAAACAACGCTCGACGTCCAGGGCCTGACCTGCCCCCTGCCCGTGCTCAAGGCCAACAAGGCCCTGCGCGACCTGAAGCCCGGCGCCAAGCTGACGGTGCTGGCCACCGACCCGGCCAGCGTCGCCGATTTCCAGGCCTATTGCCGCGAAACGGGCCATGCCCTGGTCTCCTTCAGCGAGGCCGCCGGGACCTACCGCTTCACGCTGCGCAAGCGGGAGGATGCCGCCGCCAGCAAGCCATGACGCCCCTGGTGCTGCTGCTGACCCACCACGCCTGCCTCGGCCACGAGAATTTCGAGGACCATCCCGAATGCCCCGACCGCCTGCGGGCGGTGCTGGGGGCGCTGGAAGCCGAGGAATTCGCCGGCCTGCTGCGGGAGGTGGCGCCGGCGGCCGCCGAGGCGCAGCTGCTGCTGGCCCATTCGCCCGAGCATGTGGCGCGCATCCTCTCCACCCGCCCGCTGCCCGGCCGCTTCGTGCCGCTGGATGGCGATACCGGCATGAACCACGCCAGCGCCGAGGCCGCCCTGCGCGCCGCCGGGGCCGGGGTGGCGGCGGTGGACGCGGTCTGCGCGCGTGAGGGGCAGGGCGGCGTCACCCGCGCCTTCTGCGCCGTGCGCCCCCCGGGACACCATGCGGAGCCGGAGCGCGCCATGGGCTTCTGCTTCTTCGGCAATGCCGTGATCGCCGCGCGGCATGCCCAGCGGGCGCATGGCCTGGGGCGGGTGGCGATCCTGGATTTCGATGTCCACCACGGCAATGGCACCCAGGCGGCGGTGGGGGGCGACCCTTCCATCCTCTTCGCCTCCACCCACCAGTCGCCCTGCTATCCTTTCACCGGCGCCGCGGCGGAAACCGGGGTGGGCAACCTGTTCAACGCGCCGCTGCCGCCCGGCTCCGGCAGCGCGGAATTCCGCGCCGCCTGGGCGGAGACGCTGCTGCCGGCGGTGGAGCGCTTCGCGCCGGAGCTGATCGTGATCTCCGCCGGATTCGACGCCCATGCGCGCGACCCGCTGGCGCAATTGCGATTGCGGGAGGCCGATTTCGGCTGGCTGACGGCGGAAATCTGCCGTATCGCCGACCGCTGCTGCGGCGGCCGGGTCGTCTCCATGCTCGAAGGCGGCTATGATCTGCATGCCCTGGCGGCCTCCACCGCCGCCCATCTGCGCGCGCTGATGGCCTGACACGACGCCCTCGCGTCACGTGAGTTCTTGAGGTTCCCCATGTCCGAGACGCCGTCGCAACCTTTCGCGGAGACCGGCGCGCCGGCCCTGACCACCGGAGCCGCGCCCGGCCGCCCCGCCGCCCGCGCCGCCAAGGCGGCGGCCGATGACGTCGCCGCGCTGTCCTTCGAGGCCGCGCTGGCCGAGCTGGACGGCATCGTGAAGAAGCTAGAAGGCGGCCAGGCCAAGCTGGAAGAAGCCATCGCCGACTATGAGCGCGGCGCCGCGCTGCGCCGGCATTGCGAGGCCAAGCTGGCCGAGGCGGAGCAGAAGGTGCAGGCCATCGTCTCCGGCTCCTCCCTGCGGGACATGGCATGAGCGCGGTGCTGGCGGAGGCGCTGCGCGAGGCGGCGGCCGAGATCGAGGAAACGCTCGACACCCTGCTGCCGCCCGAGGAAGGGCCGGAAGCCAAGCTCGCGGCCGCCATGCGCTACGCCACCCTGGGCGGCGGCAAGCGGATGCGTGGCTTCCTGGTGCTGGAAAGCGCGAAGCCCTTCGGCGTGGCGCGGGCCAGTGCCTTGCGGGTGGCGGCGGCGATCGAGATGCTGCACGCCTATTCGCTGGTGCATGACGACCTGCCGGCGATGGACAACGACGACCTGCGCCGCGGCAAGCCCACCACCCATATCGCCTTCGGCGAGGCCACGGCCATCCTGGCCGGCGATGCGCTGCAGGCGCATGCCTTCGCCATCCTGGCCGATGAGGATACCCATTCCGATTCCGCCGTGCGGATCGAGCTGGTGCGGCGGCTGGCCATCGCCTCCGGCCCCCGGGGCATGTGCGGCGGCCAGATGCTGGACATGCTGGCCGAGGAAAGCAACGAGCCGCCGACCGAGGCTTCCATCGGCCGCCTGCAACTGCTCAAGACCGGCAAGCTGATCGAATTCTCGGCCGAGGCCGGCGCCATCCTGGGCAAGGCCGCGCCGCAGCAGCGCCACGCGCTCTGCGCCTATGGCCGCGACCTCGGCGCCGCCTTCCAGATCGCCGATGACGTGCTGGATGCCACGGCCACCGCCGCCGAGACCGGCAAGGCCACCGGCAAGGATGCCGGTGCCGGCAAGGCCACGCTGGTCGGTCTGCTGGGGCTGGACCGCGCCCGTGCGCAGGCGGAAAGACTGGTCGCCCAGGCGCGCGAGCACCTCGACAGCCTGGGTGAGCGCGCCGATCTTCTGCGGATGCTGGCTGACTACACCATCGAGCGGAGGTCCTGATGGCCCAATCCCCGCCACCCGTGTCGCCTAACCTGCCGCCTTCGACGCCGTTGCTGGACCGTATCCGCACGCCTTCGGACCTGAAGAACTATTCGGCCGAGCAGCTCAAGCAGATCGCCGATGAATTGCGGGCGGAGACGGTGCATGCCGTCAGCCAGACCGGCGGGCATCTCGGCGCCTCCCTGGGCGTCGTGGAGCTGACCGTCGCGATCCACGCGGTCTTCGACACGCCCAAGGACCGGCTGATCTGGGATGTCGGCCACCAGGCCTATCCGCACAAGATCCTGACCGGGCGGCGGGACCGTATCCGCAGCCTGCGCCAGGGCGGCGGCCTTTCCGGCTTCACCCGGCGGAGCGAGAGCGAATACGACCCCTTCGGCGCCGCGCATTCCTCCACCTCCATCTCGGCCGGGCTCGGCATGGCCGTGGCGCGGGACCTGCTGCGCCCGGGCGGCAAGCGCAACGACCAGAGCGTGATCGCCGTGATCGGCGATGGCTCCATGAGCGCGGGCATGGCCTATGAGGCCATGAACAACGCGGGCGCCATGCGCTCCCGCCTCATCGTGGTGCTGAACGACAACGACATGTCCATCGCGCCGCCCGTCGGCGCCATGTCGGCCTATCTCTCCCGCCTGATCTCCTCCCGTCCCTTCCTCAGCCTGCGGGACGTGATGGCGCGGCTGGCGCGCCGCTTCCCGGCGCCGCTGGAGCGCGCGGCGCGCCGGGCGGATGAATTCGCCCGCGGCATGCTGACCGGCGGCACGCTCTTCGAGGAGCTGGGCTTCTATTACGTCGGCCCCATCGACGGCCATAACCTGGACCACCTGCTGCCGCTGCTGCGCAACCTGCGCGACGCCGATACCGGCCCGCCGGTGCTGCTGCATGTGGTGACCAGGAAGGGCAAGGGCTATCCGCCAGCCGAGGCCGCGCCGGACAAGTACCACGCGGTGGCCAAGTTCAACGTCGTCACCGGCGCGCAGAACAAGGCGCCGCCGGGCCCGCCGACCTATACCGGCGTCTTCGCCAAGGCGCTGATCGCGGAAGCGGAGCGGGACGAGCGCATCGTCGCCATCACCGCCGCCATGCCTTCCGGCACCGGGCTGGACCAGTTCCAGAAGCGTTTTCCGCGCCGAACCTTCGATGTCGGCATCGCCGAGCAGCATGCCGTGACCTTCGCCGCCGGCATGGCGACCGAGGGCATCAAGCCCTTTGTGGCGATCTATTCCACCTTCCTGCAGCGCGCCTATGACCAGGTGGTGCATGACGTGGCGCTGCAGAAGCTGCCGGTGCGCTTCGCCCTGGACCGCGCCGGGCTGGTGGGGGCCGATGGCGCCACCCATGCCGGCGCCTATGACATCGCCTATCTCGGCTGCATCCCGGAGATGGTGCTGATGGCGCCGGCGGATGAGGTGGAGCTGGCGCATATGGTGGCCACCGCCGCCGCGCATGACAGCGGCCCCATCGCCTTCCGCTTCCCGCGCGGCGAGGGCTTCGGGCTGGAAGAGGTGCCGGCGCGCGGCACGGTGCTGGAGATCGGCAAGGGGCGCGTGCTGCGGGAAGGCGGCAAGATCGCCCTGCTTTCCTATGGCACCCGGTTGCAGGAATGCCTGCGCGCCGCCGATGAACTGGCGGCCCAGGGCCTGCCCTGCACGGTGGCCGATGCCCGCTTCGCCAAGCCGCTGGACACCGAACTGGTGGAACGGCTGGCGCGCGAGCACGAGGTGCTGGTGACGCTGGAGGAAGGCTCGGTCTGCGGTTTCGGCGCGCTGGTGATGCAGCATCTGGCGACGCAGGGCATCTTCGATGCCGGGCTGAAGTTCCGCCCGATGTGCCTGCCGGATGCCTTCATCGACCACGACACGCCGAAGAAGCAGTACGAGGAAGCCGGGCTTTCGGCCGCCAGCATCGTCGCCACCGTGCTCGGCGCGCTGGGGGAGGCCAGGGGGACGGCAACCGCGCCGGCACGCGCGTGAGCATGATCGTCTTCGAGCTGTGGCACTACCAGCTCGGCCCCGGCGTGGATGATGAGGAAGTGGACTGGGAAGAGGTGAACGGGCTGCGCATCGGCCTCTTCTCCACCCGCGCCATGGCCGAGGCGGCCCTGGAGGCGCGGCGCGACAAGGAAGGCTTCGTGGACTGGCCCGACGGCTGGCGCATCTGGGACTGTGAGCTGGACGAAGCGGGTTTCGAGGATGGCTTCCCCGGCTGGGAAGGCCCGGCCCCCGGCCCCGCCGCGCGGCCGAAGCTGCACTGACCATGGCCACCAAGATGCGCGCCGACCAGGCGCTGGTGGAGCGCGGGCTGGTGGAATCCCGCTCCCGCGCCCAGGCCTTGATCATGGCCGGCAAGGTTTTTTCCAACACGAAGCGGGTGGAGAAGCCCGGCCAGCCGGTGCCCGAGGACATGCCGCTGGAGGTGAAGGGCCAGGAACACCCCTGGGTCTCCCGCGGCGGCATGAAGCTGGCGCATGCGCTGGAATTCTTCGGCCTCTCGCCGGAAGGGCGGGTGGCGGTGGATGTCGGCGCCTCCACCGGCGGCTTCACCGATGTGCTGCTGCATGGCGGCGCGACGAAGGTCTATGCGGTGGATGTCGGCCATGGCCAATTGGCCTGGAAGCTGCGCAGCGACCCGCGCGTGGTGGTGCTGGAAAAGACCAATGCCCGCCGGCTGGACGCGAGCCAGGTGCCGGAAGCGCCCGGCATCGTGGTCTGCGATGCCAGCTTCATCGGGCTGGCGACGGTGCTGCCGGCCGCCCTGGCCCTGGCCGCCCCCGGCGCCTGGGCGGTGGCGCTCATAAAACCGCAGTTCGAGGCGGGGCCGGACAAGGTGGGGAAGGGTGGCGTGGTGCGCGACCCGGCCGTGCATGAGGCCGTCTGCGCCACTGTGCGCGACTGGTGGTCGGGCCTGCCGGGCTGGGAAGTGCTGGGGATCGAGCCGAGCCCCATCCTGGGGCCCGAGGGGAATCGGGAATTCCTGATCGCCGCGCGTCGCGCGGGGGAAGGCTGAAAAGCCCTCCTCCGCGCGACGGCGGGAATCAGGCGGCCACGGGCTGCGCCTGACGCGCCGCGCCGGAAATTTCCTGCAGCAGAAGCCAAACGCGGTGCGGGTCCATGCGGACCTCGGGGTCGTTCAGAAGCCGGTCCAGTTCAACCAGCTTGGCTTCCATCTCACGCTCGGACATACGGTCCCTGCCTCGAAACGCATTGCACTGGTGATGCAATGCAGCATGGCGGAAATGGTTACCGCTTTCCCCATGAATTTTTTCGGAATGTATCAATCCCGTCATAACGTTGGCGTGAAGCGACGAGCGAAACCGGGTTTCGTCAGCCGCAGGAGGCGATGGAAGGCCGCAGCACCGGGCAGGCGGCAGCGGCATGGCCGGAATTGCGGAAGCGCAACTCGCCTTCCGCCACGGCATCCGGCGGCGCGGCGCCGAACATCTCCAGCCGCGTGGCGAAGCCGGCCGCCACCAGCGGCTTGGCGCCGGGGCTGGTGAAGAAGCGGCGCACCGCGCCTTCCAGTTCCAGCGTGTCGCGCAGCATGCGCCATTCCTGCCGCTCCAGGTCATCCAGGAAGACCGAGAGGATGCCGGGCCTCTGGCCGCTGAAGCGGCGGATGGCGGCCTGGTCCATGCGCCGCACCGCCGCCCCCGCCACCGCATTGGCCTGGCCGGCGCGGGCCGCCAGCACGAAGACGCTGCCCGCCGCCGGGTCCCCCGTCACGGCCAGATGCGCGTCGGGGCCGAATTGCGCGCGCAACTGGCGCGGCAGGTCGCGCTGCGCGGCCATGCGGGCGCCGGCCAGCATCAGCGGGTCCAGCTTCAGCACCGCCGCGGCCGAGGCATCCTGCCGCTTCTGCTCCGCCAGCAAGGTGGAGATGCGGCGCTGCAATTCGGAAAGCTGCTCAGGGCCCTGGATGCCCTCGGGCAGGGTCATCTTCAGCAGGTAGCGGCCAGGATGCGCGGCCAGCCAGGTTTGCAGGTCCGGGTTGATGCCGTCCATCAGCGCGCACCAGTCGGTGCGGGGCAGGGCGCGGCCTTCCTCGGCCGAGACGGTCTCGCAGGCCAGTTCCGCCTCCACCCCGCCGCGCTCCAGCAGCAGGTCATAGGGCGTGCCCTCGGTCAGGCCGGTGAAATGCACGGTGAAGCCGCGTGCCCGCTGCCGCGCGGCTTCCCGCAGCAGGTGGAACAGCGGGATCAGCGTCTGCTCGCCGGTCAGGCCTTCCAGCAACTGCTCGCGAAGGCGGGCACGGGGCGCTTCCGGCAAGGTATCGGACAGGGCCACGGCATCGCGGGCCAGGGCCAGCAGCGCCTGCTCGGCGGCGCTGGGGGCACGGCGGCCATCCTCGGGGCGGGACAGGCGGGCCAGGATCAGTTCCAGCGCATGCCGCTGCTGCGCCGCCCGCCCACGCCAGGAATGCGGCCGCGCGCGCAGCGCCAGATCCGCCATCCGCCGCGACCAGGCCGCTTCCCCCGCCAGGCCCATGAAGGCCTGCCAGGGAGAGGCCCCGGCAGCGGTATCCTCGAAGGCGGGGTCGGCGAGCGACATCGGAAGGCGCCTCATGTCTCGGTGGCGGGGCCCGAAGCCTAATCGGGGATAGATGTGCAACGTCAAGCCGCCCGTTCAGGTTGTGCTTGGAGCGCTGCCTTGACCAAAAAAATCGTTAAAACACGGAATCATCCGGCAAAAGGCTCCCGTGGCCTTCCGCCGGGCTTTGGCTTCACATCCGCTTGTGCGCCGGCCCCGCCTCAGTTGCGCGGCAGGCGGGCGCGGCCGGGGGCATCCGGGTTCTGCGCCCGGTGGCGCAGCAACTGGTCGGCCAGCACGCAGGCCAGCATGGCCTCGCCCACCGGCACGGCGCGCAGGCCGACGCAGGGGTCGTGGCGGCCCTTGGTGCGCATCTCGATCTCCTGCCCGAAGCGGTCCACCGAGCGGCGGGGCGTCAGGATGGAGGAGGTGGGCTTCACCGCGAAGCGCGCCACCACCGGCTGCCCGGTGGCGATGCCGCCCAGGATGCCGCCGGCATGGTTGGACAGGAACTCCACCTCCCCATCCGGGCCCATCCGCATCTCGTCGGCGTTTTCCTCGCCGTTCAGGGCGGCGCTCGCAAAACCATCGCCGATCTCGACGGCCTTCACGGCATTGATGCTCATCAGCGCGGCGGCGATCTCGGCATCGAGCTTGCCATAGAGGGGGGCGCCGAGGCCCACCGGCACGCCTTCCGCCACCACCTCGATCAGCGCGCCCAGGCTGCTGCCGGACTTGCGGGTCTCGGCCAGCAGGGCTTCCCAGCGTTCCGCCGCCACGGGGTCGGGGCAGAAGAAGGGGTTTTGGTCCACCTGCGCCCAGTCGAAGCGGCCGCGGTCGATGGCATCCGGCCCCATCTGCACCAGGGCGCCGCGCAGCCGCACCGTACCCCCCAGCACCTTGCGGGCGATGGCGCCGGCGGCGACCCGCACCGCCGTCTCCCGCGCGCTGGACCGCCCGCCACCGCGATAATCCCGCACGCCGTATTTCAGGTGATAGGCCAGGTCGGCATGGCCGGGGCGGAAAGTATCGGCGATGTCGCCGTAGTCGCGGCTCCGCTGGTCGGTGTTCTCGATGATGAAGGAGATGGGGGTGCCGGTGGTCAGCCCCTCAAACACGCCGGAGAGGATGCGGACCTGGTCCGCCTCCTGCCGCTGCGTCACGAACTTGGACTGGCCGGGGCGGCGGCGGTCCAGGAAGGGCTGGATATCGGCCTCGCTCAGCGACAGGCCCGGCGGGCAGCCGTCCACCACGCCGCCAATGGCCGGCCCATGGCTCTCACCCCAGCTGGTGACGCGGAAGAGATGGCCGAAGCTGTTGTGCGACATGGGCGGGCGGGGGTTCTCTGTGCGGGTAAGGCTTGGGCGTCTTATGCGGGAAGGGTGGGGGTAGGGGAAGCCCACCCACACTCCGCTGAAACATGACGTTGCCGTCGAGGCGCGCGGGAATGGTTGTCCTGCGGCGCCGGAAGCCACATCCTATCGCCCATGCGCCGACGTCATCTTCTTGCTTCCGGTCTTGTTCTCGCCAGCGGCGGGGTGGCCCTCGCCGCCCGGGCGCAGGGCAGCGCGCCCGCCGCCCCCGGCCCCGCCA
>NZ_JACTUZ010000166.1 GCF_014490445.1 Pseudoroseomonas ludipueritiae
GCGGTGGCGGCGGCCTGCGCGGCCTCGGCCGCCTGTTGCGCCGCCTGCCCGGCCTGCTGCCGCAGCAGGCCAAGGCGGGATTGCTCCTCCGCCTCCTGCCCCAGCCGCTGGGCCAGCGCGCGGGCGGCGGCGAAAGCATCTTCCACCAGGGCATCCGGCTGCACCGATTGACAAATGCGAAGGCAGGCGGTGCCGAAGCCGGCGATCTCGGCCCGCATCCCCTCCAGCCGCTCCCGGGCCTCGCCCGCCTGGGCAACCAGCCCGCGCAAGGCCTCGTAAAGATCGAGCAGCACCGAGCCGTCCTCCGCCGAAGGCGAGGCGTCATGGCCCAGGGCGCGCCAAGCCTCCCGCCACTCGGCCTCCCAGGCGCTGAGCCGCTCCTCGGCCTGCCGATGATCCCGCCGGGCTTCCTCCAGCGCGCGGGCCGCCGCGTCGCGCCGGGCGGTCAGATCGGCCCGTGCCACCAGGTCTCGATGAACAGCGCGCTGGCGGGATTCGGCCATGTCCAGCAGGGTGCGCAGATCGGGGCCGGTGGCATCCTCCAGCCGCAGAGCCCGCGCCAGCCGCAGCGCCCCGGCCCGGTGCCGGGCCTCGACCTGTGCTGCCTCGGCTTCGGCGTGCTCCACCGCCTGCGCGGCGTCCAGCACCACCTCCCGTTGAGTCAGCAGGGCCTCGACCTCCGGCCAGCGCGCCATGGCGCCCAGCCCTGCCGGGCGGATGGCGGCTTCCCAGCGGCTGCCAGCCTCAACGGCGGCGGCGCGGGCGGCTTCGGCGACGGTGGCGGCCGCCTCCGTCTCCGCGCGATTGCGGGCGATGGCGCGGTCCAGTTCCGCCGCCCGCGCCAGCCGCGCGGTTTCCAGCAGCCGCTGGTCGGCCAGGGCATCGGCCTCGGCCACCGCGCGGGCATAGGCGAGGGGGAGCGGCTCCGCCCCGGCGAAGGCGCGTTCCGCCGCCTCGTCCACCGCCGCGGGCATGAAGGCGCGGCGATAAACCAGATGCCAGCCCTCGTCCCGCCGGGCGCGGGCGCGTTGCAGCGCGGCCTCATCCGGCAGGCTGCCCTGGCCTTCCAGCGCTGCACGCTCCGCCAGCACCTGCCGGCCATCGGCCTCCAGGCGCGACAATTCGGCCTCGGCGCGGCGCACTGCTTCCACCGCCGCGTCGCGTGTGGCGGCGAGGCGTTCCAGTTCCGCCCGTGCGGGCAGCGAGAGGGTACGGAGTATCGCCGGGTCGCGCAGCGGTGCCGGCAGCCGCGCCAGCTCCGCGCCCAGCTTCGCCCGCGCCTGGGCCACGCGGGTAGCGGCCGCGGTGGCGAGGCGCACGGGATCGCCCTCGGCCAGGATGGCTGCGAGGAGGGCGGAAAGGTCATCCGCCGTGCCAACTGGGGGCAGGCGCTCCAGTTCCTGCGCGGCGGCGGCCAGTGCGGCTTGCTGCGTCGCGATACGGCCGGGGAGTTCCGCCAGCAGGGCCGCATGGCGGGCATGGGCTTCCGTCAGCCGCCGGGCCTGCTGCACCGGCAGCGGCGCGGGTAGTTGCGCCGCGGCCTTCGAGGCGGGGCCAGGCAGGCCCAGGGCGGCGAGATGTTCCTCCACCCGTGCTTCAAGCGCCCTGAGGGCAGCCTCAACCGCCGGCAGATCCTTCTGCGCTTTCCCGGCGGCGCCGGCATCTTCCTGGAGGATGCGGATGTCCTCGGCCGCCGCCAGCAGCGCCGCATCCGGCTGCACGGCCGCTGCCTGTTGCAGCAGTTCCGCATGCCGTCGCCGCAGGCCAGCCAGCGCCTCACTGGCCTGCTCGGCCCCGCGCAGGGCGGCGGAAAGCCTGTCGCGCAGGTCTGGCGGCAGGTGCGGCGCGCCAGGATGCCGATCCAGCCAGGCCCTGGCCATGTCCAGACGGGCCAGCAGCGGGCGGATGCGGCGGGCGCGTTCCATCCGGTGGATGGCGGCGGCGGCATCGCGCGCCGCCTGATGCGCGGCCTCATGCCGCCGGGTCGCCTCGGCCAGGGCTTCGTCCTGCTGCAGCCAGGCCTCGGGCCGCACTAGCTTGTCCTTCAGCAGCCGGCGGCTGGAGGTGAGGCGGTCCAGCGCCAGATAGAAAGGCCGCTGCGCCGATTTGCGGCGGGGGGCGAGGCGGTCCCGCTCGCCCTCCAGCGCCTGCCGCAGGTCCCGCGCCTGCCGCATACCGCCCGCTGCCTGCAACAGCGCCTCGGCCAGGGCGCCGCCGGAGGCCAGCAGCGCCTGCCCGCCGGCCCGCAGCTTCTCCGTGTCCAGCGCGAAGAGTCGTTCCAGCAGCGCCCGGTCGGCCGGGCCGGTCAGGCGGGTCAGGGATGATGGGGCGAGGGGCTGGCCATCGGCGCCGAGCAGCGCGGCGGCGCCAACCTTCTTGCGGCGATCCAGCACGAAGGGCGCGCCATCGGGGCCGATGCCTTCCGCCAGCACCTGCATGCCAGGATAGCCATGGCGGAAGCCCATCGGCGTCTGCCCGCCGATGCCGAAGAACAGGTCGCCGAAGGCCTGGCGCAGCACCGACTTGCCGGCGCCATTGGGTGCCAGCACCAGGTTGATCCGCCCCGGCGCCGGGTCCAGCCGCAGCGAGGCATCGGCGAAGCTGCCATATTGGCGCAACGTCAGGCGGGTAAGGCGCATCAGCCTTCCGCCAGCCGGGCCAATAGCAAAGCGCGGGCGCGCTCCAGCAATTCGGGCGGGATGGCGCCGCTGGCCGCCAGCATGGCGGGATGGTCGGCGGGCAGGGCGTCGCGCGGGGCGCGGTTCAGCATCTCGGTGGCATAATCGCGGATGGCGGTGGAGAGCGGCGCATCCGGCTGATTTGCCAGCGCCTCGATGGCACCGACCAGCCTACCTACCGCATCGGCCCGGCCGCGCAGCGCCTCCGGTGCCAGGGCGGGGCGGGTGTCGATCCGCACCGCCTCGATCCAGAGGTCGTCTTCCGTCAGTTCCAGCCCGGCGGCGCGGATATTCTCCCGCGTCGCGGCGCGGTCGCGGCTGAGTTCGGCATGGGCGGGGCAGGCACCTTCCAGCACCACGCGCAGCACCAACAGCCGGCCATCGGCGGCATCCAGGGCGGCACCCATCGCATCCCGCGCGCGGTCCAGCACGGCAGGGAGGTCGGCGGCGGCGGTGCAATCCACGGCCAGCCGCGCCCAGCGCACGGCATCCAGCGGCTGGTGCGCGACCTCCGCCACCCGCCCGGCCCGCACCGTGACCAGCGAGGCGCCTTTGGCGCCAGGCTCGTTGATGTGCCGGCCTTGCAGATTGCCGGGAAAGACGATCCAGGGCTCGCGGTGCAGCACCGTGCGCTCATGCACATGGCCCAGGGCCCAGTAGTCGTAGCCATGCCCGGCCAGTTGCTCGACCGAGCAGGGGGCATAGGTCTCGTGCGCCGCGTGGCCGGCGGCGGCGGTATGCAGCAGGCCGATGTTGAACAGGCCCGGCAGCGGCGCGGGATAATCCCGGGCGATATTCTCCACCACCGCGCGCTGGGCGAAGCTCTGCCCATGGAAGGCCACGCCGAGGTCGTCGAAGCGCAGCGTCTCCGCCTTGCGGTGGGAGAGCAGGGTGGCGCCCTCGGGCAGCCGCAGGTTGCGGGTCAGCACGCTGTCGGCATCGTGGTTGCCGCGGATGGCGACGATGCGGATGCCTTCGCGCGTCAGCCGCGCGAAGGCGGAAACCAGCGCCTGGCCGGTGCGGAAGTCCTGCCAGTCCCCGTCATAGAGGTCGCCGGCCACCACCACGAAATCCACCCGTTCCGCCAGCGCCAGCCCGACCAGCCGGTCCAGCGCGTCCCGGCTCGCCTGCCGGATGCGGCGGGCGGGGGCGGTGGCATCGGCGTCCAGCCCGCGCAGGGGGCTGTCGAGATGCAGGTCGGCGGCGTGCAGGAAGCGGAAGCTGGGCAAGGCGGTCTCTGCGGTCAGGGCCCCAGGATGCCACGGGCGCGACCGGCATGACAGGGGGCGAGGCCCTGCGGTTGTAGCGGGGCGGCATCGGGGACATAACGCCCCGCCGCAGCCAGCCAGGATATTTCATGAGCCAGACCTTGCCCCTCCTCGTCACCCATAGCGGCAGCTTCCACTGCGACGAGGCCTTCGCTTACGTCGTGCTGCGCCTGGCCCTCGGCCTGAAGGCGCCGGGGCAGGACCATCGGCTGGTCCGTACGCGGGACGCGGCGCTGATCGCGCAGGGCGACTATGTCTGGGATGTCGGTCTGGTCTTCGACCCCGCCGCCAACCGCTTCGACCACCATCAGCGCGGCGCCCCCACGCGGGAGGATGGCACGCCCTTCTCCTCCGCCGGCCTGGTCTGGCAGCAGTTCGGCGAGGCCGCCGTGCGGGCGCTGGGCGGGGGCGAGAATTCTGCCACCATCGCCGCCGACCTCGACCGCGCCGTGATCCGCCGCATCGACGAGATCGACAATGGCGTGGCCGGCAGCCGGGAGCCGCTGGACCTCGCCGCCCTGGTGGGCGACTGCAACCTGACCTGGGACACCCCCGCCGAGGGCCGCCAGAAGGCCGAAGACGCCGCCTTCCTGGAAGCCGTGGCGCTGCTGGAAGGCGTGCTGCGCCGCCGGGTGGACGTGCTGCGCTCCCGCCTCGCGGCGGATGCCATGGTGGTGGCGGCGCACCAGGCCTCGGCCGACCCGCGCGTGCTGGAGCTGGAGCGTGGCATGCCCTGGAAGAATGCCGTCTTCAGCCATGAACTGCCGGTGATCTACGCCGTCTACCCCGTACCCAACGGCAACTGGATGGTGGATGCCATGCCGCCGGAGCCGCATTCCTTCGCGCAGCGCCTGCCGCTGCCGGAAGCCTGGGCCGGCTTGCAGGAGGGCGCGCTGGTCGAGGCTTCCAAGGTGCCGGACGCGGTCTTCGTGCATGTGCGCCGCTTCGTCGGCGCCGCCCGATCCCGTGCCGGGGCCGTGGCCATGGCGCGCGAGGCGCTGCGGATCGGCGGCCTGCCGCCGGCCTGACGCCGCGCAAATAACTGGCCCGGCCGGGGCGCGGGGCCTATAAGCTCCGCCTTCTCCCGCACCGCATGCAGCTCGCGGCGGCGCAGGTCATCTTCCCGTGGCATGGGCGCGCCCTGATCGCCGCCCATGGCCCCGACCCGGGTAAAAGCCAGCGTGACAGCATCTTCGGGCGGGGACAGCCTCGCCCCAGCCAGCAGCATCGACACCATCACCCGCCGCCTGTTGCGCAATGCCGGCACCATGCTGGGCGGCAAGGCGGCCATGGGCCTCATCAACCTCGCCGCCACCGGCGTGGCCTTCCGCACCCTGGGCATCGAGGCCTTCGGCGTGCTGGTGCTGATGCATGCCTTTGCCCAGACGGCTTCCTCCATCACCAAGTTCCAGTCCTGGCAGGCGGTGCTGCGCTATGGCGCCGCCAGCCTGGAGCGCGGGCAGCGGGCCGAGTTCCGCTCCCTGGTCCGCTTCACCGCCGGGCTGGATGCCGGCGCCGCGCTGGGCGGCATGTTCATCTGCGCCGCCGTGGCCTTCTGGCTGGGCGGGATCTTCGAGATCCCGCCCGAGATGGCTGGCATGGCGGCGCTCTACGCCACCTCCTCGGCCTTCATGGTCATGGCGACGCCCACCGGGCTGCTGCGGCTCTTCAACCGCTTCGACGTGCTCGCGACCCGGGACACCATGGGCGCCCTGGTGCGGCTGGCGGGGGCCGGGCTGGCGGCGCTGCTGGGCGGCGGGCTGCCGGCCTTCCTGGCGGTCTGGTACCTGGCAACGGCCGTGGGAGGCCTGTCCCTGGCCTTCGCCGCCTGGCGGGAGCTGCACCGGCGCGGGCTGACCGGCGACAAGGGGGAAGGGCGGCTGCCGCGTGCCTCAGTGGCACATCCGGGCATCTGGTCCTTTGTCTGGACCACCAATCTCACCGCCACGCTGTCCCTGGCCTCCGGCCATCTCGGCGCTCTTTGCGCCGGCGCGGTGCTGGGGCCGGCGGAGGCGGCGCTCTTCGCCATTGCCCGCCAGATCGGTGAGGCGGCGCTGAAGCCAGGCCGCTTCCTGAGCCCCGCCATCTATCCCGAGCTGGCCCGGCTGGCGGCCTCGCGCAACCGCCATGCCATCTCTGCCCTGATGCGGCGTGCCCTGCTGGCCTCCACAGGCGGTTCGGCGCTGCTGCTGGTGGTGCTGGCGCTGCTGGGCCAGCCGCTGCTGCGTGCCGTGGGCGGGGCGGAAGCGACGCCGGCTTATGCGGTGATGATGCTGCTCGGCATCGCCTCGGCGGTCGGCTTCGCTTCCTTCGCCCTGGAGCCGCTGCTGATGTCCATCGACCGCCAGGGCGCCGCCCTGCGGGCGAGGCTGGCCGGGACGGTGCTGTATGTGCCCGCCTCCCTGGCCGGGATGCACTGGCTCGGCCTCTGGGGCGCGGGGCTCGCGGCCATTGCAATGGCCGTGCTTATGGCGGTGTTGCAGGCCGGCACCGCTGTGGCCGTATTGCGAGGCGGGAATAACAGCCTGAACAATCCGCCGCCTGACAATGCTGTCCAAGTGGATTAATCATTCCTACTCTGTTTCGCCATGAAAAGGTGCCCGGGGGCACCAGCGGCACCTGGGGGCATAGTTCATTGC
This sequence comes from Pseudoroseomonas ludipueritiae, assembly GCF_014490445.1. Lineage (GTDB taxonomy): Bacteria > Pseudomonadota > Alphaproteobacteria > Acetobacterales > Acetobacteraceae > Pseudoroseomonas > Pseudoroseomonas ludipueritiae. The sequence goes on from NZ_JACTUZ010000166.1 coordinate 6,586, forward strand.
AAGAGGACGAGATCTACAAGAACGTGGTGGCCGCCATCCAATCGGTGGTCGGCGTGACCCGTCCCATCACGGCGGAAACCAATATCCTGCAGGATCTGAACCTCGACTCGGTCGCGGTGATGGATTTCATCATGCAGGTCGAGACTCAGTTCGATACCGTAATTCCGATGAATCAAATGGCCGAGATTGAGACCGTAGGCGATCTCGTCCGCATCCTGAACGCGTCCAAGGTCGCCTGAACGTGCTCGCTAAGTATCGCAAGCTGCGCGAGGCGCATGCCGCCGTCGCTTCCGCTGGCCAGGACCCCTTCGGCGTGGTCTTCGACCGCGTCATCTCCGCCACCGAGGCATTGATCGGCGACCGCCGGGTGCTGCTGCTGGGCACCAACAACTATCTGGGCCTGACCTTCGAGGAGAGCTGCGTCGCCGCGGGCGTCGAGGCCCTGCGGACCGAGGGCACCGGCACCACCGGCTCCCGCATCGCCAATGGTTCCTATGGCGGGCATTCCGGGCTGGAGCGGCGGCTGGCCGCTTTCCTGAAGCGCCGCTCCGCCATGGTCTTCTCCACCGGCTACCAGGCCAACCTGGGCGCGCTGGCGGCGCTGGCCGGGCCCAAGGACCACCTGCTGCTGGATGCCGACAGCCATGCCAGCATCTATGACGGCGCCAAGCTGGCCGGGGCGCAGGTGACGCGCTTCCGCCACAACGACCCCGAGGACCTGCGCCGCCGCCTGCGGCACCTTTCCTCCCAGCCCGGCGAGAAGCTGGTGGTGGTCGAGGGCATCTATTCCATGCTGGGCGACACCGCGCCATTGCGCGACTTCGTCGAGGTCAAGCGCGAGGCCGGCGCCTGGCTGATGGTCGATGAAGCGCATTCCCTGGGCGTGCTGGGCGAGAACGGCCGTGGCCTGGCCGAGGCCGAGGGCTGCGAGGACGGCGTGGACTATGTCGTCGGCACCTTCAGCAAGAGCCTGGGCGCCGTGGGCGGCTTCTGCGCCTCGGATGTCGAGGATTTCGACCTGCTGCGCCTGACCTCGCGCCCCTATATGTTCACCGCCTCGCTGCCGCCTTCCGTGATCGCCTCGGTGACGCGGGCGATCGAGGTGATGGAAAGCCAGCCGCTGCGCCGCGTACGTCTGCAGCGCAACGTGCGCCACTTCCATTCCGGGTTGCAGGCGGCGGGCTTCAGCCTGGGGCCGGTGGCGAGCCCGGTGGCCTCCATCCGCTGCCCGGACCAGGAGACCGCCATCCTCTTCTGGAACCGCCTGCTGGCGGAGGGCGTCTACGTCAACCTGGCGTTGGGGCAAGCGACGCCGGAAGGCAAGCCGCTGCTGCGCACCAGCATGTGCGCCGAGCACACGCCGGAGCAGATCGACCACGCCCTGGCGACCATCACCGCCGTGGGCCAGTCGCTCGGCATGCTGGACACCTTCGCCGCCGGCACCGCCGCCGAGTAAGCCTCAGCGCACCGCGCCCCGCCGCAGCAGCCGCCACAACAAGCGGGGCGCGGCGAGGACGGGGTGGCGGCGCTGCCAGTCGGTCAGCGCCAGCGCCTCTCCGGAATGGCGCTCGATCTTCCAGGCCAGGTAATCGGCGCCGCCCTCGAAGGTGAAGGCGGCCTTGACCAGCCGCGCCACGTTCAGCGGCTTGCCCAGCCAGCGCCGCAGCGCCCATCCCGCACTCCAGCGCCGGGAGGGTGGCAGGCCCGGCGCCAGCCGCCCCTCGGCATCTGGCCTGGCATCCAGCCCTTGCGCCGCGAAGGCCAGCGGCAGGTTGCCGTCGAACCACTCCGGCGCCGCTTCATGGATGCTGTTGCCGCGCCCCCGGCGTTCCGTGCGGAGTTCGGCGCCATAAGTGCTGGCGAACAGCGCCTGCCAGAAGCCGGCCGGGGCCGCCTGACGTGGCCCCAGCCGCGCGGCCCAGAGCGCGGCGGTGGCAAAGGCGCGGGCGCCGGCGGTGGCCGCCCAGGCGGCGGCTTCCGCGTCGCGGGCATGGACCAGGGTCGTGGGCTGGCAGAAGCGGGCCCAGATGGTGGTGTCCATCGTCCCGGCCCGCAGCCGGCGCTCGAATTGCCGGCGGGAGAGCACGGCCACCTTGGCGCGCACTTCCCCCACGCCTTCGGCATGCCCGACGCGCTGCATCACATTGGGCGGCAGCGCGGCGTTCAGCAGCGCCGGCAGCCAGTGCCGGTGGAAGGCGCGCTGGCCATCATGCACCACGTAAAGGTCCAGCAGCCCGGAGGCGTCGCCGGTACGGCGGCAGGAGCCGTAGAAGAGCACCGCCCGCACGGCATCGCCATGCTCCGCCACGATATCCCGCGCCAGCGCCAGGGCGCCGGCCATGGCGGAGGAAGGGGCTGTGGGCACCGCCATCTCCGCCGCCACCCGTGCCGCCAATGCGGCTTCTGCCGCCGTGTCACTCATGCCGAAATGAAGGTCAGCGGCGCGGTGGCCGAGAGGCGGATGCCGTCGGGGCCGGGCTGGAAGGTCTCTCCATCCAGCACGAAGCCTTCCCGCAGGTCGATGCGCAATGTGCCGGCACGGCTGCTGTGCCAGCCGGGCAGGGCGGGCGGGCGGCGGCGCAGCAGGGACCAAAGGCCGGCGCCCAGCCGCTGCGGCGGCGCCGCCACGTCCAGCACGCGGATGGCGCCTTCGCCATCGCCCCAGAAGGGCCAGAGGCCCAGCATCAGCCGGTCCAGCGTCGTCGCCATCAGGATGAAGCGCGGCCCCGTGACCGCGGCGCCATTGTCGCGGGCCACCTGCATGGCCGTGCCCTGCCGCAGCGCGCGGCCGAAGGCGCCGCGCCCGGCCAGGGCCTGCACCGCCATCATCACGCCGGTGATGCCCACCACGGCATTATCCATCAGCCCATGGCGATGCAGCCGGCCCTCGGCCAAGCCAACGGCGTGCGTGAAGGCGGCGGCACCGAAAAGCAGCCCGCGCATCGGCGCCGCGCCGGCGCCCGAGACTTCCAGTACCGGCCGGGCCTGCCGCCGCAGCCGCCCAGCCCCGGCAGCCGCCAGCAGGCGCCGCAGGCCCG
>NZ_JACTUZ010000167.1 GCF_014490445.1 Pseudoroseomonas ludipueritiae
TCCTGGGCGCCGAGATGGCCACGGGCGCCGGGCGGCCGGATATCGGGCCGATGACGCTGGAGCGGCTGCGCGCCGGCGCGGCGCTGCACCGGCGCACCGGCCTGCCCGTGCTGGTGACGGGCGGCCCCCTGGCCAGCGATGCGCCGCCCATCGCCCAGATAATGGCGCGCAGCCTGCGGGAAGATTTCGCCACCCCGGTGCAATGGGTGGAAAGCCAGGCGCCGGATACCCGTGGCAATGCCGTACTCAGCGCCGCCATGCTGCATCAGGCCAGCATTGGCACCGTGTATGTGGTGACCCATGCCTGGCACCTGCCGCGCGCCCTGGAAGCCTTCGAGCGCGCCGGGCTGAAAGCGGTGCCGGCGCCGGTGCGGCCGGCACGCAGCACTGAGCCGCAATGGTCCGACCTGCTCCCCCGGCCGGATCATCTGGCCGAAAGCTGGTTCGCCATGCGGGAATGGCTGGGGAGGCTGGTCTATGCCGTGCGTGACTGACACCCTGGCCGAGGGCCTGCTGCCCCTGCCCCGCCCCGAGGCTGGCTTGCCCGGGTGGTGCGACCGCTTCCTTTGCCCCGAGGGTGGAGAGGATTTCTTCTCCAGCCGCCTTTGGTACGACACCGTGCTGGGCCACGCGCTGCCTGCCGGCACCCGGCCGGTGGTGGCCCTCGCCGGCGGCGATCATGGCGTGCTGCTGCCGCTGCTGCGGGAAGCGGATGGGCGGCTGTGCAGCCTCGTCACGCCCTATACCCTCTCCTGGCGCCCCCTGCCGGCATCCGGCGCGACCATGCGCGAGGCCGGCATGGCCCTGGGCCGCCTGCTGCGGGGCGGGCGCCCGGCGCGGCTGGATACGCTGGATGCCGAGGCACCGGGGCTGGAGGAACTGCTGGCCGGGCTGCGCCAATCCGGGCTGGTGCCGCTGCGCTTCGAGCATTTCGGCAACTGGTGGCAGCCGCTGGAGCCCGGCGCCGGATGGGAGGGTTATCTCGCCGCGCGCCCTTCCGCCCTGCGTGCCACCATCCGCCGCAAATTGGCCCGCGCCGGGCGCGAAAGCCGCTTTGAGCTGTTGCGCGAACCCGGGCTGGCGCTGGAAAACGGCATCCGCGCCTATGAGGCCGTGCGGGCGCGCAGCTGGAAGCCCTGGGAGCCCTTCCCCGATTTCGACGGGGCGCTGATGCGTGTGGCCGCCAGCGCCGGCGCGCTGCGGCTGGGCGTGCTGCGTGACCTGGATGGCCAGCCGCTGGCGGCGCAGTACTGGGTGGTTTCGGGTGGCTATGCCTCCCTGCTGAAGCTGGCGCATGTCGAGGATGCCCGCGCGGCCTCCCCCGGCACGGTGCTGACGGCGCTGATGGCGCGCGGCGTGATTGACGAGGATAAAGCCACGGCCCTGGATTTCGGCCGGGGCGACGATGCTTACAAGCCGCTCTGGGTCAGCCAGCGGCGGCAAAGGATTGGCCTGCTGCTGGCCGACCCACGCAGCCCCGCCGGGCTGCTGGCGCTGGCGCGGCAGACCGCTGGACATGGACGCAGGCAGGCCCTGCAATGGATTGAGAAGGCTCGGAGACGCCAGGGATGAAGATTCTGTACAGCCACCGGATCGCGTCCCGCGACGGCCAGGGCGTGCATCTGGACGCCATGGTGGCGGCGATGCGCGCGGCGGGCCATGAGGTGCGCGTGGTGGGCCCCGCCAGCTACGACAATACCGACCTGGGCGGTGACAGCCGCATGGTCGGCCTGCTGCGCGAGAAGCTGCCCGCCTGGGTCGGGGAGACGGCGGAGATGGCCTATATCGCCCCCGCCACCCTGCGCCTCGCCCGTGCCGCCGCCGAATTCCAGCCGGACGTGATCTATGAGCGCGCCAATCTCTTTCACCTCGCCGGCACCGTGGTGGCGGCGCAGCGGCGCATCCCGCTGCTGCTGGAGGTGAACGCGCCGCTGGCGGAGGAGCGTGGCCGCTTCGGCAACCTGGCCCTGCGCCGCACCGCCGCCGCGCTGGAGCGCCTGGCCTGGCGCCGCGCCAGCCGCGTGCTGCCGGTGACGGAGGTGCTGGCTGACAAGATCCGCGCCGCCGGCGTGCCGGATGAGCGCATCACCGTGGTGCCTAACGGCATCCATCCGGAGGAATTCCCAGCCATGGCCGCGCGCCCGGCGGATGCCGAGGGGCCACTGGTGCTGGGCTTCGTCGGCTTCGTGCGGGACTGGCACGGGCTGGATCATGTGGTGCGCGCCATGGCCGCCTATCGTGGCCAGCACCCGCTGGCGCTGAAGGTGGTGGGCGATGGCCCCGCCCGCCCTGGCCTGGAAAAGCTGGCCGCCGAACTCGGCATCGCCGATCGCGTGACCTTCACCGGGCTTGCGGCGCGGGACGTGGTGCCGGGGCTGATCAGCGGCTTCGACATCGCCTTGCAGCCGGCCTCGGTGGCCTATGCCTCGCCGCTCAAGGTCTTCGAATACATGGCGGCCGGCCGCGCCATCGTGGCGCCGGACCAGCCGAACCTGCGGGAAGTGCTGCGGCAGGAGGAAACCGCCCTGCTCTTCAACCCCGGCAGCCCGGAGGCGATGTGGCAGGCGGTGCTGCGGCTGGCCGAGGATGCCGCCCTGCGCCAGCGCCTGGGCGAGGCCGCGCGGGCCGAGATCGCCCGCCGCGACCTGACCTGGGCCGGCAATGCGCGCAAGGTGCTGGCCCTGGCGGCCAGCGAGATGTCCCGCCTGCGCGGCGGCCTGCCGGTGGCCGCCGAATGACCCCGCCGCTGCTGCTGCACGTCTACCCCACCTTCGATGTCGGTGGGGCGCAGGTGCGCTTCTCCGCGCTGGCCAACCGCTTCGGCGCACGCTGGCGGCATGCGGTGGTATCGCTGGATGGTGGCGAGGGCTGCCTGGAGCGCATCGCGCCCGAGGTGCCGCTGTCCATGCTGCCCTCCCCCACCCGCAAGGGTGAGTCGCTGCCGCGCGCCATGGTCAATATCGGCAAGCTGCTGCACCGGCTGAAGCCGGACCTGCTGGTGACCAGCAATTGGGGCAGCATCGAATGGGCCCTGGCGCGGCTGGCCATGCCGGGCCTGCCGCATATCCATACCGAGGACGGCTTCGGCCCCGAGGAAGCCGCCGGCCAGATCCCCCGCCGCATGCTGACGCGGCGCATCGCGCTCCGCCGCAGCACGGTGGTGCTGCCTTCCACCATCCTGCTGCGGGCGGCACGGGACACCTGGCACCTGCCGCCATCGCGGCTGCACCACATCCCCAATGGCCTGGACCTCACGCGCTTCAACCCGGAAGGGCCGGCGGCCGATCTCGGCATGCCAGGCGAAGGCCCGGTGGTTGGCACCGTCGCGGCACTGCGGGCCGAGAAGAACCTGGGCCGCCTGCTGCGCGCCGCCGCGCTGCTGCGGCAGGAAGGCCTGGCCTTCCGGCTGGTGATCTTCGGCGATGGCTCCGAGCGCGCTGGACTGGAAGCCCTGACGCGGGAGCTGGGTTTGGGAGAAGCCGTGCGCTTCGCCGGCCATCTGACGAACCCCGCCGCCGCCTACCGGGCCATGGACCTCTTCGTGTTATCCTCGGATACCGAGCAGATGCCCTTCTCGGTCCTGGAAGCCATGGCGACAGGTTTGCCGGTTGCTTCCACCGATGCGGGCGACATTCACGCCATGCTTTCGGCGGAGAACCAGCCCTATATCGCCACCAAGGACGATGCGGCGCTGGCCACGGCCATGCGCCCGCTCCTGCAGGACGCGGCACTGCGCAAGCGGCTTGGCCAGGCCAACCACGCCAAGGCGCACCGGGACTATGATCAGGAAACGATGTTCCAGGCCCATGCCGCGCTGATCGAGCGTGTCTGCCGCCGGCAGGCGCCCCGGGCCGGCACCGTGTCTAGCGTGGCTTGGCGATGAGGTTCTGCGTCACATAGATCTCGCAGTACTTCACGTCATAGGGGAAGAGCGGCAGCAATTCCCCATTCAGGCACATCCGGTAGATGTCGTAGCCCGGAAGGGCTTCGAAGAAGTCGCGCATGGTGACATGCGTGGCGATATTGGCCGGAATGAACTCGAACTGCAGAAGGCGGATGCGCTTCTCGCGGATCGCGCGGGCGGCGCCCTGCAGGACCTTTAGGTCGAAGCCTTCCGTATCCACCTTGAGGAAGGCGACCTCCTGGATGCCCTCGGCATCAAGGAAAGAATCCAGCGTGGTGCTGGTGACTTCATGCCCCACCACGCCGCTGTCGAAAATCTCCACCGCGGCGCGGCTGAGGCTGGCCTGGGTGGAACCATCCTGCGCCTCGAAATCGAAGAGCTGCGTGACACCGGCCCGATCACTGAGGGCCTGCCGCATTGTCCGCACACCTTGCGGCGACAGCCGGGCGGACATGCGGGCGAAGGTCGCCGGGTGCGGCTCGAAGGCATAGATGGTTGCCTCAGGCGCCAGTTCGCGAAGATAGGCCGCGTAGCAGCCCATGTTGGCGCCTACATCCAGCAATACACCCCGTTGCAAGGCAGGCGCGATGCTGCGGAGGAAACGTTCCTCCGCGCTGTTCAGGCCATGCCGCCCGGGGAAGTTGATGGCCACGCCGTTGCAGCGCAGCGCGAAGTCATAGATGGCGCGCGAGACACCCGCCGCAGCAGGGCGGTTGAGCGCCCAGAACAACGGGTAGAACGCAGTCTCAATGACACGGCGCGCTCTTCCACCACGCCAGAGCGGAGTTTCCACCCGCTCTGGCGGAGGCATCATATGCTCCGCCATACCGGACATCGCCTCTTCTGCCGCGGCGAGGCCATACCTTTTGGGGATACCCCGCCGCGCTCTGTCGCATGTTCCCGTATCGGTTGCTCAGACGCTCTCTTCCGGCACGGGGCGGAGCGCCTGCGGCGAGGTCATCATGCGGGCCACCGCCACCAGCGCGCTGCGGTGGCGCGGGTCGACGATGCTGCCGAACATCTGCACCAGTTCAACGATCTCCTGGCTGGAATTGGCCGGCGCGGCGGGCTGTTCCATCTCAACAGAGGAAGCGGCGGCCAGCAGCGTATCGGCACGCACGCCCAGGGCGTTCGCGATGGCGATCAGGCGGCTGGCGGTGATACGTGTCGCGCCCGTTTCATAGCGATGAAACTGAGCGCCGGTCACACCGATTATATCGGCGACCTGCTTCTGTGTGAGACCAGCCGCACGGCGGTACTGGCGGATCTCGCGGCCAACGGCGCTGTCAGGAGTCGATGGGTTGCGCATCTTCACGGCAGAGTTCCCAAGGCAAGGTCAGTGAGGGGGGGATCAGCAGAGGCGTTTGGTAACGAGCTGGAACAACCGAGATCTATGGGCGTGACGGCAGAGCCTCTGGCCGGGAAATGCACCCACGCCAAAGGAAGAAGGCTGTGGCACGACAGACCTTGCACACGTCACTATCCATCTCCCCGGTTCCAGCAGGATTGCTGCACCGCTACGGATTAAACATCGGCCCAGCAGGGACGTTGCGGTTTATGCGGTAGGCGGGTGCCTCCACGGTACTGGAATGCCTGTGAGACGGCCGCGATTTGCTGGCAAAAATGCGACGAACCACGACAAAAGAGCGACACAATCGGGCTTAGTCCCAGTCGATTACCAAAGCTTACAATAGCTAGACCAGTCACTTCGCAAACGAACATGCTCTCACGAGCGGTGTGAAGAATGAGCCTGCCCCGCTCAAGGCTCGGCACGGCGTCACCAACATGGCGCCTACTCAGCGCCTTCTAGAAATCCAGCATAAACTATGTGCAGGACAATATAGTTATACTGCGAACCGCAGAATTTTCTCGGATAACTACTTCACAAACAAACGTGAACGCCACTTGCAAGAAACTGCGCGGAGCGCAGAGGCAAACTCAACCCGTGCTTGGAAGAATCTCAGAAATTGCTCAACCAGAGGGCGAAAAAGCTGGCTTTGAGGATTCTCTCGAGACACAAAATGGCTTTGGAGCCCTTTCTGACACCGCACCGCAGTTGCAACGGTCGGCGAAGGGCATCGAGTGTAAACTTTTCCGACGGTCTTTCCAGAGTTCATTCGCACAACCATAGAGGGAAATCGATCAGCACACCGACACAACCGCCCTGCCTGAAAAATGTTATGCTCCAGCAATTGTCATTGGACTTTACACCGCTGAAGGCCTTTTTTCTGTCAGGGCTGAGCCGTTCTATGGAACTGGAAGGTCCATCTCATGTAATAAATTTACGGGCTCTACAGCACGCCAGCCCCATGACGAATCTGACAAAGTTCCTTCTGGAAAAATTCAGCTTTTACATTTTAGTTGAATATCCTGTTTGTGCTTCGGAAGCACCCGGTGTTGGACGACCCAAGCAGTTCCCAACCGAATCATAGAACTGGAGGAGCATTACCGTTATGGGAGGACACTCTCGCGAAGCCGGCAACGCCGGCACCCACAATCATCGCGTGTACTGTCCTCGCGTTTCACCTGATGAACGGACGCGTTGCTGCCGCCGCTGGGCCCGTACCGGGCATGGGTAGCCCCTCTTCCCAGTACCGCCCACGTGGGGCCGCCGCGATGCCGCCGCATGCTCCTTCACCGCAAGGACATGGCCCCGCCCCGGCCGCCGATGCCTTTCCTGCTTTTGTCAGCCTGCGGGTGACCACCTTCTCCCCTGCCGCCGCACGTGAAATGCTGCGCCGCGCCCATCCCAGCCGTCGGCGGCAGGAGGAAACGGTGCGGAGCTATATGCTCGCCATGCGTGACGGGCTCTGGATGATGAATGGCCTGCCGGTCATCGTCTCCCGCACCGGCGTGCTGCTGGATGGCATGCAGCGCCTTGCGGCCTGCGCCGAGAGCGGCATCCCGCTCCGCACCTATCTGGCCGAGCATGTGGCGGATGACGCCTTCCACACCATTGACCAGCATCGCCGCCGCAGCCTGGCCGCCCTGCTGAAGCAGGACGGGCACGCGCATCACCACCTGCTGGCCGCCCTGCTGCAGAGGCTTACCGAGTACGATGCCCTCACGCTGGGCAGGCCCATGGCCGACCCTGCCGCCTGGGTCAGGCTGACGCGCATCCTGTCCACCTGCCCCGAGATCGAGGCAGCCCTGGCCGCCAGCCTGGCACGCACCTCCTCACCCTTGCCGGAGGCAGCCCGCAGCGCCTTCATCTTCATGGGCAGGCAGGCCGACCCGGAGCTGACCGAGCGGCTGCTCGATGTGCTGGAAACGCCGGCGCAGTTCCCACCCGATGAGCCAGGACTCCTGCTGCTTCAGGAACTGACACGCGGCCGCACGACCGCCTCCTGGGAGCACCCGCTGGCTCTGGCGATCAAGGCCCTCAATGCCATGCTGGCCGGCAAGCGGTTGCGCACACTGAACTGGAGCTCCCGCGCCGCCCGCGGCAAGCCGCCTGAAGCCTTCCCCAGCCTGCTGGGATATCAGGGCCTCGAAGCCCTCGCCGCCCTGTCCGAGGAGATGGAGCCGGCGCAGGAAGGGCAGCATTGGCAGATGGAGATCATCGATAGCGCCGTGGCCAAGCGTTACCTGGCCCAGGGCGGGCAGACCCGGCAGCCCATTCCGGCGCATGTGCAGGCCCTGGCTTCCGATATCCAGCGCGGCCGATGGATGCTGAACGCGCAGCCGATCTGCTTCTCCGCCAGCGGCCGGCTGCTTAATGGCATGCACCGGCTGCTGGCCGTGGTCGCCGCCAATGGCCGGATCCGGACGCCGGTGGTGCGGGGCCTGCCGGAGACAGCGCGCGCAACCTACGACACCCAGCCCAAGCGCATCGCGGCTGCGGAAAGCTTGGCCGGCGATTTCGGTGACCAGGGCCTGGCCACCGCCATGGCCAATCTTCTCTGGCGGCACGAGCGGCGGACGGACCAGACGCATTACAAGCGCGCCGGCGCCGCCGAGATCCGCGAGATCCTGACCCAGCACCCCCGCCTGATCGAATTGCGCGGCTTCGCCCGGCGCATGGTGGAATACGGCCGTTCCTCCGTCATGGGCTATGCGGCCTATGTGATGGAACGCGAGGACCCCGAAACCGCCGAGATCTTTTTGAAAGCGCTGTCCACCGGCGCCGACCTCGGCCAGGGCCACCCCATCCTGACGCTGCGCAACACCTTGCAGCGCCTGCGGCGGGAAGGCGCCTCGCAGTCGGAGCAGCTTACCACCCTGCTGGCGGGCTGGCGCCGCTACCGCAGCCACCCGGCGGCCGCGCAGGACCGGAAGAGACGGGCCACCGGGCAGGGCGGCTGAAAGCAGGCAAGGCGGGGCAACGATGCCGTTGCCCCGCCCGGAAGCCATGCCCCGGGTGCCGATCCCGCACCCGGCGCCCCTTTGTCCGCCCGATCAGCCCAGCACGATGCCGTGGTCGGTCAGCGGCTGGCTCAGCTGGAGGAATTCCAGGCTGTCGGCGAAACCGGCAACCACCTCGCCCCGCGTCATCCCATGCGTCAGCTGGTCCAGCCAGAAGGCCTCGCCCATCGCCTCGCCGGCACGGCCAAGGGTATTGGCGTAGACCATCTGCACGAAGTCGAGGTCCGAGGCACCGGGGAAGCGGGCCTGGAACTCGTCGCTCCGCGCGAAGAGATTGGCCATATCCGCGGTGCTCATGCCGGCATCGGCCTTGGCATCCCAGAACTGCAGCCCCGCCGCATCCGGCGCACGGTCGAGCACCGCCTTATAGAGGCGCGCGATATCCGCCATCTGGTCGTCCACGTCCCAGAGGCCCTGCGCCAGCAGGCCCTGGGTGTGTTCGCGGTTCTCCGCGCTTTCGCTGAAGCCGACCAGCATCTCCGCGCGGCTCATGCCATGGGCCAGATGGTCCTGCCAGCCGTCCAGGCCCGCCGCATCCGGCGCGCGGCCCAGCACCTGCTCATAGGTGCGGACAATGAAGCCAGCATCGTCCAGGTCGCCGAAGCGGGACTGGAACTCGTTGCTGCCCATGAAGCCATCGGCCAGCTTGGCCAGCGAGGCACCATTGTGCAGCTCCGCAGTCCAGTGCTCCTGGCCGATGGCATCCGGCGCGCGGCCCAGCGCGGCCTGGTAGAGGCGCATCACCTGCGCCGCGGGATCCGCCGCATCGAAGACCAGCCGGCCATCGGCGAAGTGGATCGCATCCGCATTCGTGAAGGACAGGCTGCCATCGGTGCCGGTCAGCGTGCCGCTGGCGCCGAGGAAGCTACCATCGGCCTGCGCACCATGGCTCACCGTCAGGCCCGAGAGGCTGGACTGGGACCAGAACATCTCGGTGTGCAGCGTGCCGGAGCTGACGGCCGTGGCGGGCACGGCATCGGCGGGCGCCGGCACAACCAGGCCACCGGAGCTGCTGGCCGCCCGCGCCTGGACGGAGAAGCAGGCATCGCTGTTGCTGTCGAGCAGCGCGGCGGTGCTGCCGGTGCTCACGCCGTTGACGCGGATGTCTTCCACATAAAGGTTGCGGTCCGTGTCCTCCGAGCCGCCCCAGGCGTCGTTGAGGAACTGCACCACCACGTCATGCGCGGCACCGG
>NZ_JACTUZ010000168.1 GCF_014490445.1 Pseudoroseomonas ludipueritiae
GCCGCCTCGGGCGCCGGGGTGGCGGCTCCGGCGGGCGCCGTTGGCGCTGCCTGGGCCAGGACGGGCGCGGGGCGAACCAGGCCGCCGGCCAGTAGTGGCAGCAACAGCAGCCAGAACGCAAACAGCAGGGAGCGGGCGTGACCGGGCACGAGGCCTCCTTCTACAATACCGCGGCGGCTTCTATCACATCCGGCGCGTGGCATGGATAAGCAGGGCCCAATCCTCCCCCGCGCCTGGGTGGCAGCTCAGAGGACCCTTTCGACCGCCCCCGCGCGCTGCATGTCCATTCTTTCCCCAGGCCGGCCTTCCAGCTGGCTGTCGATCTCGGCGCGGCCGCGCGGCAGTGCCCAGGGATATTCGGCCTGCAGGAAGGCGATCATCTTCTCCCGCACCTCGCAGCGGAGGTCGAAGGTCCGGCCGGCATTGCTGGCGCTGACCAGCATGCGGATCTCCATCGTGTCGGGGCGCAGGTCCGTGACCTGCATATTGACCACCCGCCGGTCCCAAAGCGGAGAGGCGCGCGCGATCTCCTCCAGCCTGCGCCGCATGGCGGCGACGGGGGCAGTATAGTCCACATAGATCATGGCAGTGCCGATCAGGCTGGCGCCCTCGCGCGTCCAGTTCTGGAAGGGCTTCTCGATGAAGTAGCTCAGCGGCAGCACCATGCGGCGCCAGTCCCACAGCCGCACCACCACATAGGTGGCGGTGATCTCCTCCACATTGCCCCATTCGCCTTCCACGATCACCGCATCTTCCAGCCGAATGGGCTGAGTGACGGCGAGCTGCACGCCGGCGACGAGGTTCTTCAGCACCGGCTGCAGGGCGAGGCCGAGCACGATACCGGCCGCGCCCGCCGAGGCCAGCAGCGAGACGCCGTATTGCCGCACCCCATCGAAGGTCATCAGCGCGGCGGAAGCGGTGATCAGCACGATCAGGATGGCCGCCACCCGCTGCAGGATGCGCGACTGGGTGGTGTGCTTGCGGGCGAGGAGGTTGTCCTCGGAATCCAGCTTGAAGCGGCGCAGGTAGATGGTGGTCCAGATATGCAGCACCGTCAGCGCCACCCAGCCCACCAGCGAGATGAAGCAGACCTGCAGCACATGGCGGATCACCCCCGCCTCCCCCGCCGTCAGCGGCGAGATGGCGGCGCCGAAGCCCAGGCAGACGATCACCAGCGCCAGGCGGATAGGCCCTTCCGTGCGCTGCACCAGGGAGCGCCAGAAGAGTTCGCGGTTGCTGACCAGCCGGGTGGCGAGGCGAAACAGAAAGCGATGGGCGCCGATGGCCACGCCAATGGCGACCGCCAGCACCAGCAGGCTGACGACCCAGTCCGGTAGCCAATAGAGTGATGTCACCGCCTCGCGTGCGGTCGTGGCAATGCTGTCCATGGCTCCCCCTCTGGTTGCCTGGCACCTCCCGTTGCGGGGGTTAATGCGTCAGGCATGGGGATGTTGCGCCGCGAATTGTCGCGAATCTTTACGCAATTACCGGGCCAAGAGCGGCGTCCTCAGGAAAGATTCGCCTTTGACCAGCCTGGTTGCCCGCGCTCCTCCAGCACAAGCGGAGTCTGGGAAGCCAAAGGCATGGCACTGATTCCGTGTCATTACTGGCTGTCCGCCGGCGCAGCCCTGCCCGCCCGCGCCTTTTTATCCTGCCGGCATTCACCAGCAGCCGGCCCTACATGCGGTAGGCCCTTGTTTGGCGGGAGCAACCCCGGCTTGGCACGCCGCATTGGTCAGGGAGACATTCACGGAGGCTGCCGTGCTGAACCCCTTTGCCCAGGCACCGATCTCGCCCGACCTTCCGCCGGAGCCGGTGCCGCCCCGGCCACCGGCGCCGCCCGGCCCGGACCTGCCGGATATTCCCGTAGACGACCCGCCGGGCCCGCGGGGCCCCAACCCGGATGAAACCGACATCCCGCCGGTGGGCGACCCACCAAGCGAGCCTCCGATGCGGATGTAGCCGCAGGGCCAGCAGGCCCGGCCATCGTACGCAATTTGTTCTTGTTCTTTCTTTGTTCATGTTTGTATATTCGGCGGGCCATGTCGTCCGCCGTCCTCGCCTTGCCCCGGGAGAGCCTGCTGGAGACCAGCCTGTCCAGGCTTCTGGATTGGGATGTGGCGGCACGCTGTCAGGATCCCTGCTGCCCCCCGAACCGGCCAATCCCGGTGCAGGAGATCCTTCTGGCGCAGGGCGATGTGCCGCTGGCGCGCAGCTTTCCCCGGCTGCGCTGTTCCGCCTGCGGCGGCGCGGTGGGCGAGGCGGTGCTGCGGCGTAACCTGCCGGGCGGCACTGTCTCGCGCCTGCTGCTCACCCGACCATCCCTTCCCCCGGTCTTCCCCCAGGATTTGCCATGAACGAGAGCATGACCCTCCGGCCCGTGCCCGGCCGGCCCATCATGGTCGATGCCAGCCAGGTCGCGCTGGCCCGCATCGCGGAACTGATCCGCGGCGGCGGCTCGCCCGAGCGTGTGGCGCGCGAGGTCGAGAGCATCATTTCCGCCTGGCGCATGGAGGCGATCCGCGCACCGGAGGAGGTACGGGAGCGGCTGGCCACCTGCTGCGACCATCTTGGCGCCGGCGTGGCCTCCGCCCGGCGGCAGGTGGAGAGCAGCGATGCCCATGACGGTGCGGCGCTGCGCCACCAGGCGCGCTCCCTGGCCGCCATGATCGCCGCGCGGGATACCATGAGCAGCGCCTACGACGTCATCTGAGGCCGTTGGCGCCTTCCTGGCCCGGCGTGCCGGCTCGGGCAGGCAATCCTGTGACGTGAGGCGGAACCACGTCCTCCTCCCCTTGTTGTTCAGGTGGAGCACGGAAAGGAGACAGGATGGCGGATCAGCAGAGCACGCCTGACAAGGGCGAGCAGAGCCAGAAGAGCCAACCGGCTGAGAAGCCCGTGGACCAGAAGGCCCAGGAGGAAGCCGCGACCGAGCGCAAGAAGACAGGCGGCTATCAGTAGGTGAAGACAAAAAAGGCCGGGCCGCGACATGGCGGCCCGGCCGGTCTGTTTCTGGATCAAGGCCGGCGAGGCACTCTCTGGCTTGTCAGGCGGCGCTCCCGGCCCATGGCCCGGGCCTCTCCGCCGCCAGACCCAGTTGGCCTTTACCCGCCGGAAGCGCCTCCGGCCTGTCCGCTGGAATTGCCCGTGCCTTGACCGCCCGAGGCCGCCCCGCCGGAGCCGCCCGTTCCCTGCCCGCCGGAGCCACCGGTTCCCTGTCCGCCTTGCCCGGCCTGACCGGCCCGGCCATCGGCGCTGCCCTGGGTGCGGCCCGGAGAGGCAGGCGCCGAGGTGCTGAAGTCCGGGCTGTTGGTCGGCGTGGAAACCCGCGGCGTGGGAGAGGAAGCCGACATTGTCGACCCACTGGCGCAAGCGGATAGCATCAGCGCCGACATGATGGCGACCGCGTAAGTGCCCTTCATGGTGCCATGATCCTTCTGTGGATGTGGTAGCCCTTGGCTAACATTCCGGAACGCGGCGAAGTTGCCGGGGCGAGGCAACAAACGGTCAAGCCCTGGTATGGACCTCGAACTGGCCTGGTCCGACAGCACCAATATGCCCAGCTCGCGCTCGCCGTCCTGAAATGCTCCAGCACGCGCGGAAACATGCCTGCCGCCATCCGGCCAGTTCAAGGCCAGACGACTGCTTCCATGAGCAGCAGCTCAGAAGACAGCTTGGCTAAGTTCAGTGGGATGAAAAGGGCGGCGCCACCTGGCTGACCGCCCTCATACCGGCTGCCCTTCCCTCTTGTGAGGGTGGCATCCCCAACGGGATTCGAACCCGTGTTACCAACGTGAAAGGCTGGTGTCCTAGGCCTCTAGACGATGGGGACAAGGCCGGTCCGCGTCTTGCGCGGGCGGCGGGTTACTAACCTGCCGCGCCGCCCTCGTCTAGCCCCTATGTGGCCGGTTTTTCACGCCGCGCGCGCGGCGTCCTGCACATGCAGGCTGGCCGAGACTTCGCCGTTCCAGCGCTCAGCCCGCAGGGCGCCGCAGAGATGCACGGGGGCGCCACCGCTGTTCAGCAACAGCTCCGCCAGCGGCCCTTCCTTGGCGCGGAAGCAGATGGCCTTCATGCGCCCGCCGCCCTCGCCCTGCACGAAGGCACGCACGGTGCCGCCTTCCCGCCCCACCCGGTCCGCGCGCGCGATCCGCACGCGGGGGAAGACGAAGCTAGGTTCCTCGTTGCCGGGGCCGAAGGGGCCGAGGCGCCCCACCTGCTCCGCCAGGTCCGGTGTCGCTGCGGCCACCATCAGGGTCGCGTCCAGCACCAGGTCGGCGGCGCCGGGCAGCGTGGCGGCATGGGAGAGACGCTCCGCCAGGAAGGCCTGCACCTCGGCCTGCCGCTCAATGCGGAAGGAGAAGCCGGCCGCCATGGCATGCCCGCCGCCGGTCTCCAGCAGCCCGGACTGCCGCGCCGCGATCACGGCGCTGCCCAGGTCCACACCCGGTACCGATCGGCCGGAGCCTTTGGCCAGGCCATCCGCCACGCCAGCCACACAGGCAGGGCGGTTGAAGCGTTCCTTCACCCGCCCGGCGACGATGCCGACCACGCCAGGGTGCCAGCCCTCGCCGGCGATCAGCAGCACCGGATGGCCCTCGGCATGCTGCCGCTCGGCCTCGGCGAAGGCGGAGGCCAGGACCTCGCTTTCCACCTCCTGACGGCGGCGGTTCACGGCGTCCAGGCGCTCGGCCATCTCGCGCGCCGCGATGGGGTCGTCGCAGGTCAGCAGCCGCACGCCGAGATCGGGCTCGCCGATGCGGCCGGAAGCATTGATGCGCGGCCCCAGCAGGAAGCCCAGCGTATAGGCGGAGGGCGCGTCCTTGGCCTGCGCCACTTCCAGCAGGGCGGCGATGCCGGCGCGGTCGCCCCGCGCCATGATCTTCAGCCCCTGCGCCACAAAGGCGCGGTTGAGGCCGGTCAGCGGCATCACGTCGCAGACGGTGGCCAGGGCCACCAGGTCCAGCAGCTCCCGCAGGTCGGGTTCCTTGCTGGCGGCGAAATGGCCGGACTTGCGCAGGGTGCGCAGCGTCGCCACGGCGGCCATGAAGGCCACGGCGGCGGCGCAGAGATGCCGCAGGCCGGAACCGCAGTCGAGCCGGTTGGGGTTCACGGCGGCGGCCACCACAGGCACCGCGCCCTCGGCCTTGTGGTGGTCCAGCACCACCACATCGGCGCGGCCCTGGGCGGCTTCCAGCGCCGCATGGGCGGCGATGCCGCAATCGACGCAGACGATCAGCGTCGCGCCTTCCTCGCAGAGGGCGGCGATGGCGATGGGATTGGGGCCGTAGCCTTCCTTCAGGCGGTCCGGCACATAGGCCCGCACCTTGCAGCCCAGCCCGCGCAGGAAGCGCAGCATCAGGGCGGCGGAGCAGGCGCCATCCACGTCATAGTCGCCGAAGACGGCCACCTGCTCCCCGGTGCGGATGGCATGGGCCAGCCTGTCGGCCGCCGCATCCATGTCCACCAGGGTGGATGGGTCGGGCATCAGCGCCCGCAGGGTGGGTTCCAGGAAGTCGCGGGCCTGCTCGATCCCCACGCCGCGCGCGGAAAGGAGCTGCCCCAGCAGCTCCGGCACCGCCAGGCGCTGGGCGATGGCCAGGCCGGTGCGCTGGTCGGCCTGCCGCCAGACCCAGCGCCGCCCGGTGACGCTGCGGTCGACGCCGAGAACCGGCGCCGCCGCATCAAGCGTGAGAAAATCAGCCGACAAAGGCACTCGGCTTCAGGGCGAAGTTGTGGTGCGCCTCGATGTAACGCACGGTCCCGGTCTTGCTGCGCATGATGATGGAATGGGTATAGGCCGCCTGGGCGCTGCGGCGAACACCTTTCAGCATCGGGCCGGTGGTGACGCCGGTGGCGGCGAACATCACATCACCCTTGGCCATCTCCTCGACCGAGAAGATCTTGTTGGGGTCGGTGATGCCCATCTCCCGCGCGCGGGCGATCTGGCTGTCGTCCTCATACATCAGCCGTCCCTGCATCTGGCCGCCGATGCAACGCAGCGCGGCAGCCGCCAGCACGCCCTCCGGCGCGCCGCCGGAGCCGAGGTAAAGGTCCACGCCGGCTTCCGGCTGCGACACCGCGATGACGCCGGCCACGTCGCCGTCCGGGATCAGCATGATGCGGGCGCCGGCGGCGCGGCAGGCCTCGATCATCTTCTTGTGGCGGTCACGGCCCAGGGTGCAGACCACCAGGTCGTTGATCTCGCACTTCTTGGCCCGCGCCAGCTCACGCAGGTTCTCGGCCGGGCTGGCGTCCAGATGCACCACGCCCGCCGGCAGGCCCGGACCCACGGCGATCTTGTCCATGTAGATGTCAGGCGCGTGCAGGAAGCCGCCATGCTCGGCCACCGCCAGCGTCGCGATGCTGTTCGGCCCGCCCGTCGCGCAGATATTGGTGCCTTCCAGCGGGTCCACGGCGATATCGACCTTGGGGCCGCCATTGCCGATCTTCTCGCCGATATAGAGCATCGGCGCCTCGTCCATCTCGCCCTCGCCGATCACCACCGTGCCTTCGATGTCCACGGTGTCGAAGGCCTTGCGCATGGCGTCCACGGCGGCGCCGTCGGCGGCATTCTTGTCCCCGCGCCCGATCCAGCGGCTGGCGGCCAGGGCCGCGGCCTCCGTCACGCGCACGAGTTCCAGGGCGAGGTTGCGGTCGACGGGGACGGGATCACGCATGGAAAGGCTCCTGTTCAGGCTTGAGCGTGGCTAACGGCGGTCAGAGCGATTCGATGCGGATCAGGGCCGGAGGTTCCAGCACCGAATCGAGCGCCGCGATGCGCGCCAGCGCACCACGCATCGAAGCCTCCTGGCAATCATGGGTCGTCAGCACGATCGGCACCGCCTCGCCCGGCGAGCGGCCGCGCTGGATCATGCTCTCCAGGCTGATGGCATGGTCGCGCAGCACGCCGGTGATCTCGGCCACCACGCCCGGGCGGTCCAGCACCATCAGGCGCAGGTAATAGGCGCCCACATGCTGGTCCATCGGCACGGCGGGGGTGTTCGACAATGCGGCGGCGCTGGCGCCCCAGACGGGGGTGGAGCGGTTGCGCGCGATGTCGATCAGGTCCGCCACCACGGCGCTGGCGGTGGGGCCGGCGCCGGCGCCGCGCCCTTCCAGCACCACGCGGCCGACGAAATCCCCTTCCGCCACCACGGCATTATAGACGCCATCCACCACCGCGATGGGGTGGCCCACCGGCACCATGCAGGGATGCACGCGGGTGGAGATGCCGCCATCCACCGCCTGGGCGATGCCCAGCAGCTTGATGCGGTAGCCCAGTTCCTCGGCCAGCTTGATGTCGAGCGCCGTGACGTTGCGGATGCCCTCCACATGCACGGCGGAGAAATCCACCGGCCGGCCAAAGGCCAGGGCCGCCAGGATGGCCAGCTTGTGCGCGGCATCGACGCCGTCGATGTCGAAGGACGGGTCGGCCTCGGCGTAGCCCAGCTTCTGGGCCTCGGCCAGCACATCGGCGAATTCGCGGCCCTGGTCCCGCATGCAGGTCAGGATGTAGTTGCAGGTGCCGTTCAGGATGCCGGTGACGCGGGCGATGTTGTTGGCCGCCAGCCCTTCCCGCAGCCCCTTGATGGCGGGGATGCCACCGGCCACGGCGGCCTCGAAGGCCAGGGTGACGCCGGCGGTATCGGCCTTTTCGGCCAGGGCGCCGCCATGCAGCGCCAGCAGCGCCTTGTTGGCGGTGACCACCGGCTTGCCGGCGGCCAGCGCCGCTTCCACCAACCCCTTGGCGGGGCCGTCGGAGCCGCCGATCAGCTCCACCACCACATCGACCTTGTCATCACCGGCCAGGGCGACGGGGTCTTCGTACCAACGCAGCCCGTCCAGCGGCACGCCGCGGTTGCGGGTGCGGTCCCGCGCCGCCACCGCCGTCACGGCGATGGGGCGGCCCGCGCGGGCGGCGATAATGCCGGCATTGTCACGCAGCAGCTTCAACACGCCCGCGCCGACCGTACCCAGGCCGGCAACACCAATGGCAAGCGGACGCGTCATGCTTTCACTCCCTCGGCGGCCTCGATGGCGGGGCCGGCATTGTCACCTTGCAGAAAACCACGGATGCCGCGCAGCGCCTGGCGGATGCGCTGCGTGTTCTCCACCATGGCGATGCGCACATGCGTGTCGCCGTGCTCGCCGAAGCCCAGGCCCGGCGCCACCGCCACGCGGCCGCGCGCCAGCAGCAGCTTGGAGAATTCGACGCTGCCCAGGCCGCGGAAGCGCTCCGGGATCTCGGCCCAGACGAACATGCCGGCCTCGGGCACCGGCACGTCCCAGCCCGCCTGCTTCAGGCCGCGCACCAGCACGTCGCGGCGTTCCTTGTAGAGCTTGCGCATCTCCTCGATGCAATCCTGCGGCCCGTTCAGCGCGGCGACGGAAGCCACCTGGATCGGCGTGAAGGCGCCGTAGTCGAGGTAGGACTTCACGCGCGTCAGCGCCGCGATCAGCTTCGGGTTGCCGGCGGCGAAGCCCATGCGCCAGCCGGCCATGTTGTAGGTCTTGGACATGGAGGTGAATTCCACCGCCACGTCCTTGGCCCCCGGCACCTGCAGGATGGAGGGCGGCACCCGGTCGCCGTAATACAGCTCGGCATAGGCGAGGTCGGAGAGGATGTAGATCTCGTGCTTGCGCGCGAAGGCGACCAGCTCGCGGTAGAAGTCGAGGTCGGCCATCAGGCCCGTCGGGTTGGACGGGAAGTTCACGATCAGCGCGGTGGGCTTGGGCACCGAATGGCGCACGGCGCGGTCCAGCGCCTCCAGCATCCGCTCATCCGGCGTATGCGGGATGGAGCGGACGGAAGCGCCCGCGATGATGAAGCCGAACTGGTGGATGGGGTAGCTCGGGTTCGGCACCAGGATGGTGTCGCCCGGCGAGGAAATGGCCGAGGCCAGATTGGCCAGCCCTTCCTTGGAGCCGAGGGTGGCGACCACCTCGTTCTCCGGGTTCAGCTCCACGCCGAAGCGGCGCTGGTAATAGCCCGCCAGCGCCCGCCGCAGGCCGGGAATGCCCTTGGAGGCCGAGTAGCCATGGGTATCCGGGTTCTGCACCGCCTCGATCAGCTTGGCCACGATATGCGGCGGCGTCGGGCTGTCCGGATTTCCCATGCCGAGATCCACGATGTCCTCGGCAGCCGCCCGCGCCTTGGCCTTGGCCTGGTTCACCTCCGCGAAGACATAGGGCGGCAGGCGGCGGATGCGGTGGAATTCCTCGGTCATGGCACGGGGTCCGGAGATGTCGTGGTGATGGGGGCGTAGAGCAGATCGCGCCCCGAGGAAACCGGCGCTTTGGCCGGAGTCCCGCGGTTCTTGCGCCCCAGCTACGCCCCGGCTTCTAGAGGCTTGGCGCCGGGGGCGGCGGGGTCAGCATCTCGGCCGGCGGCGGCGCCGGGGCCTGGCCGGGGTCGGCGGGCACGGCATTGGGCGCCGGGGGCTGGCC
>NZ_JACTUZ010000169.1 GCF_014490445.1 Pseudoroseomonas ludipueritiae
CGCCGCCCCGGCAGCGGCGGCATGGGCCAGCAGTGCCTCGTCCAGCCGGCGGCGGGAAAGGCTGAAGGCGGGAAAGGGCAGGCGGCAGCACCGGGCCCCGCCGCGCCCGGCGATGGCCAGGCTTTCCAGCGGCAGGGCGCCCAGCGCGGCGGGGTCCAGGCCGAGCCGGCGCAGATAGGACACCGCCTCGCCGGACAGGAACTCGCCGCAGACCTTGTCATGCGGGCCTTGCTGCCGCTCCAGCAGCAGCACGTCGCGCCCGGCGGCGGCCAGTTGTTGCGCCAGTGCCGCCCCGGCCAGTCCGCCGCCGATCACCAGCGCATCGTGCCGCCGGCTCATGGCTTCAGCCGGGCGACGCAAAGGCGGAAGGGCGTCCAGCGCGAAATGACGGCGGCATCGGGCGCGAAGCCAGCCTCCGCCAGCAGGCGCTCCCAGTCCGCCGGCACGAAGCCGCGCGCGATGGAAACCGGCCCGTCATGCCGCACGAAGTGGTGCATCCGCAGCAGGCGGGACGCGCGGGTGAAGACGTGGTAGGGCAGCGGGTGCCGGTGCAGGTCATTGATGAACCAGCCCAGGCTGGCGGTGCCTTCCATCCAGCGCAGGAAGCGCAGCAAACCCGCATCCTCCAGGTGATGGGTGAAGAGGGAGCTGATCACCAGATCCACCGGCGCTTCCGGCCGGTATCGCAGCACATCGGCGGTATGCCAGGCGATGGGCAGTTCCGCCGGTGTGGCGTCGCGCGCGGCGCGGGCGGACCAGGGGCTGAGATCCACGCCCTCCAGCGCCACGGCCACCCTGTGCCGGGCGGCCCAGCGCGCCACCTGCCGCAGCGTGTCGCCATAGCCGCTGCCGGCATCGAGGATGCGCAGCGCCCGGCCATGCGGCAGGCGGCCGGCCCGCCGTAGCTCCTCCAGGAAGCCCAGGGTGGGCCGATAGGCCAGGGTCAGGCGGTTGACGCGCGCCAGATCCACCAGGCAGCCGCGGAAGGTCTCGAAATCGCAGGAGGCGTCGTCCATCAGCTCCGGCGCGCTGGAGCGGCGGGAGAAGTCGGGGCGGATCATGCCGGGGCAGCGGTGTGGAAGAGCATGGTCTCGGCCACCATGCCGGGGCCAAAGGCCATGGCGCAGCCACGCTGGCCGGGGCTCGCCTCCTCCAGCATCCGCCGCAGCACGAAGAGCACGGTGGCCGAGGACATATTGCCATGGTCCCGCAGCACGCCGCGCGAAACGTCCAGCGCCGTGGCCGGCAGTTCCAGCGCCCCCTCCACCGCGTCCAGCACCGAGCGGCCGCCGGGATGGATGGCCCAGAGGTCGATCTCCCCCGGCGCCGCGCCGCGCAGCACGGCTTCGGTGCCCTGCCGCAGCCCCTCCGCCACGCCCGCCGGAACCTGGCCGGAGAGCACCATGTCGAAGCCCGCATCGCCGATGCGCCAGCTGATATGCCGCTCCGTTTCCGGCACCAGCACGGCCTGGAAGCTGTCGAGCGCGAGGCCCCCAGGCTCCGCCGTCACCAGGGCCGCGGCGCAGCCATCGCCAAAGATCAGGAAAGACAGCACCTCTTCGAGATTTTCCGATTCCTGCAGGTGCAGCGTGCAGAGTTCCAGGCTGACCAGCAGCACCTTCGCGCCGGGGTCGGAGCGCACGATATGCCGCGCCAGCTTCAGCGCATTGATGGCGGCATGGCAGCCCATGAAGCCGACGCTGCTGCGCTCGACGCCCGGGTTCATGCCGAAATGGCGCATCAGCGCGAAATCCACGCCCGGCGCCGCGAAGCCGGTGCAGGTGATGGTGATGAGATGCGTCACCGCCGCCGCCCCCGTGCCAAGGTTCAGCGCCTCCACGGCACGGATCGCCAGCGGTGCCGCTTCCTGCTCATAGCGCCGCATGCGGGCGGCGGTGGAGGGGAAGCGGCCCAGGGTATAGAAGCCGGCCTCGTCGATCCGGTCCTCGGTCTCGGCGCCGCAGGGCAGGCAGGACCAGCGGCACTCGATCTGGCTGCGTTCGGCCATGCGGCGGAACAGCGCCAGTGCGCGGCGGTCGCGCAGCAACTTGCCCGCCCGCGCCACGAAGGCGCCATGCACCTCATGCTCCGGCACAGCCGTGGCGATGCGGTTGATAAAGGCCGTGGCGGTCAAGGAGGGCTCCGGTCCGGTTCGGGGCTGCGGATGGTGGCGGGCGGCGCCTCAGGGTTTGACGTAGGCGCTGCCATCCTCCGCGCGGCGCGGCGCATCCACGAAGCGCCCATGGGGCGGCACCGCCAGTTGCCGGAACTCGCGGGACAGCCGGTGCAGCGCCGCGCGCATCGCCTCGCCCCGCATGGCCATGCCATGGCCGGCCACCACCAGCTCTGGCTCCAATGCCGCCAGTTCCGCCACCGAGGCCTCGGCGGCCTGCCAGTCATGCGTGAAATACTTGGGCGGCCCGTGCAGCTCCGGCTCCTGCACCGCGGTGGCATAGGCGCTCTCGCCAGCGGTGGTGATGATGGCATCGCCCGCGACCAGCGTGCGGTCCGCCTCCCGCCACAGGGAGATATGCCCGACCGAATGGCCGGGCGTGTGCAGCCAGCGCCAGCCCGGCATCTCGGGCACGCTGCCATCGGCCGGCAGGTCCCGCAGCCATTGGCCAACATTGACCGGAGAGCGGGGATAAAGCGGGGAGAGCAGCGCCATGGCGCCACCGCCCACCGTCGGGTCCGCCGGCGGATAGGCGCGGCTGCCGTCCAGGTAGGGCCGCTCCAGCGGATGCGCATAGACCGGCACATTCCACTCGGCGGCCAGCTCCTCCAGCACGCCGACATGGTCGAAATGGCCATGGGTCATGATGATGGCGGCGGGCGGCACGCCCTCGCCGAAACGGGCGGCGGCGGCGCGGCGGATGCGGCCGGCGCTGGCGGGGATGCCGGCATCGACCAGCACCCAGTGGCGCTGCCCGGCCTGGCCGAAGAAGACAACATTGACGAAGACGAGTTGCTTATAGGCCAGGTCGTCCAGCACCTGGATGATGCCGTCGTCCTGCTGCTCGCCTGTGAGGTCGGACCGGTCGAGGGGAACCTGCTGGGCCAAGATTCGCACTCCGCATCGCGTGGCGCGGCCTGAGGCCGCCATCATGCGGTAACGCCGGGCGCGGCGCCGGGTTCACCGCCGCGGAATTCTTGCGGAACAAGCGAATAACTTCGAATGAAACAAGCTTGAGCTTGTCATATCCAATGTGATTCACGGCCTTGTTCGTGCTCTCGAAACTATTGTCGGGGCTGCCCCATTCTTGCTTCGCCAAGGCCATTGAAGCGCGCCCGGCATTGCTGCCGGCGCTGCCCGCAAGTGTTGGAAGAGGATCGGCCATGAGTTCAACCTATCCCACCCAGGGGGGGCGCCCCGGAATGGCGCCCGGCAAGCCGGGCGAGGGCCCGGCCCAGGACCAGGTCCGCATGGCGGCACAGGATGCCAAGGATGCCGGCGCGGCCCTGAAGGATGAAGCGCAGCGCGTGGCTTCCGAGGTCGCCTCCCAGGGCGCCAAGGTGGCCGAGGACGTCAAGTCCGTGGGGCAGGAGCTTGGCTCCGCCGCCGCCGACAAGGCCGAGGCCCTGGCCGAACAGGGCAAGCAGGCCGGCGTCGAGCGCGGCATCGGGCTGGCGGAGGCCACCCGACGGGTTGCCGACGACCTGGAGGGCAGCTCCCCCGAGATTGCCCGCCATGTCCGCACCGCGGCTGATTCCATCGAGAATGTCGCGAATTCCCTGCGCCAGCGCAGCGTTGGCGACCTGATGCAGGATGCCACCAGCTTCGCGCGGCAGCAGCCGGGCGCCTTCTTCGGCGCGGCGGTGCTGGCGGGCTTCGCCATCGCGCGCTTCGCCAAGAGTTCGGCAAGCGGTGTTCCGGCTCAGGGCTATGCCGGCGGCAGCTATGGTGGCCAGGGCTATTCCGGCCAGGGTTATCCCCGCCAGGGCTATCCCGGTGGAAGCCAGACCGGCGGCGGCTATGGCGGCCAGCATCATGGCAGCAGCAACGTCGGCGGCAGCACGTCGGTCGGCAGCGCCACCGGGAGCAGCGGCATCGGCGGTGGCAGCGGCACGGGCGGCAGTGCCACCGGCGGCACCACGGGCAGCAGCGGCATCGGTGGAGGCGCCACGGGCAGCAGCAGCAGCAGCAGCACGGGCGCCACGCCGGCCTCCACAAGTTCCGCCACCACGGACCGCGCCCCCGGCTGGGTGCCTGTCACCGAGGCCGGAAACAGCGAAACGTTGAAGCCCGCCACCATGCCCGCCGCCACCCTGGGCGGTGCCGCCGCGCATAAGCCGGGCGACGCCAAGCCGGGCAGCATGCCCACGATTGAGAAGGGGAAGCCGTGATGCCCTCCGACCTCAACCGCAGCGTGCCGGACCTGATCGGCGACCTGCTGCAACAAACCTCGACGCTGGTGCGCAAGGAAGTCCAGCTTGCCCGCGCCGAGCTGAATGAGAAGCTGGCGATCATGGGGGGCGCCGCGGCCTCCATCGGTGTCGCGGCCGCGCTGCTGATGGCGGCGCTGGTGATCATCCTGCAGGCCATTGTGGCGCTGCTGGTCACCTTCGGCCTCTCCGTCTGGCTTTCCGGCCTGATCGTGGGCGTGGTGGTGGCCATCATCGCCTATGTGCTGCTGCGCGGCGGCATCAACCGCATGAAGGCGGCCAGCCTGACGCCCGACCGCACCGTCAATCAGGTTTCCCGCGACGCAACCCTGGCCAAGGAGGCTGTGCGATGAGCGCCACCACCGACCCCGGCAACCGCTCCGCCGCCGAAATCGAAGCGGATGTCGAGCAGACCCGCGTGCGCGTGGCGCAGACCATCGACGCGCTGCGCGACAGCATGTCCCCCGGCCAGATCATGGACCAGGTGGTGGACTATGCCCGCACCTCCGGCGGTGCCGAGTTCACCCGCAACCTGGGTGCCCAGGTGCGCGACAACCCGCTGCCGGTGCTGCTGATCGGCGCCGGCATCGGCTGGCTGCTGCTCTCCAACGGCAACAAGTCGGCGCAGGTCGCGGGGCCGGTGCAGCCGCTGCCGCCGCAGCGCATGCTGCCGCCGCCCGCGCCGCCATCGCCCTCCACCCGGATGCATGTGGTGCACCAGTCCTCCGGCCCGGGGATGATGGATCGCGCGGCCCAGGCCGGCGCCGCGGTGCGCGATGGCGTGGAGCAGACCGCCACAAGCGTCGGCTCCACCATCGGCCAGGCGGCCAGCAGCGTCGGCGGTGCCATCAGCTCGGCGGCCAGCGCGGTCGGCGGTGCCATCAGCGCGGCGGCTTCCACCGCCAGCAACGCGGCTTCCTCCGCGGCGGGGGCGGTGTCGGACGCGGCTTCCTCGGCCGCCGGGACGGTTTCCGGCATGGCGGGCAGCGCGGCTTCGGCCATGGGCTCGGCGCGCGATTCCGCCCGTGCCTATGGGCATGACGCCAGCCATGCGGCCAGCCAGGGCATGTATGCCGCGTCCAACAATGTGAACCAGTTCGGCCAGCAGGTCGGGTATCAGGTCGGCAACATGGGCGACCAGCTGCGCCATAGCTGGAACCGCGCCAGCGCCGAGCAGCCGCTGCTGCTGGGCGCGCTGGGCCTGGCGCTGGGCGCCGTGATCGGCGCCCTGCTGCCGCGCACCCGCACCGAGGACCGCCTGATGGGCGAGGCGAGCGATGCGGTGACGCAGCAGCTCAGCAGCGCTGCGCAGGAGCAGTACCAGCAGGCCAAGGAGGTGGTGGCTGAGCGTGTCGGCGAGGTGCGCGAGAAGCTGGGCAATGGCGTGCCCTCCGTTTCCTCCATCGGCGATGCCGTGGTGGGCGCGGCGGAAGGTGTGCGGCAGGCCGTGGGCCAGACCGCGCGCGACCTGGGCGACAGCGCCAAGGCCAGCCTGGACAAGCAGGAAGAGGCCGTGACAGGCCAGAAGTCCGACAAGCCCGGCGACAGCAAGCCGGCCGATGCCAAGCCGGGCGACTACAAGCCGGCCGGCAGCAGCCCCCTGGCGAGCAAGCCCGGCGACACCAAGCCGACCGACGACAAGTTCGTCGCGAAGCCCGATAAGCCGATGCAGACCATCTGAAGCCTGCCAGTGGCGTCAGGGCGGCGGGCCGGGAAGCCGGCCCGCCGTTTCTGTTTGCGCTGTATGCAACAACATGATCCAGGCAAGAAAAAACCCGCGAAGCCGGAGCTTCGCGGGTTTCCGTGTGGAGAGGTTTGGCGGCTTAGATGCCGGCCTTCTCGCCCTGGGCGCGCAGCGAGGCATATTTGCGCGTGATGGCGTCGAGGTTGTCCTCGCACCACTGGGCCATCCGCTGTTCCTCGCTCAGCGACAGGTTCAGCACGGCGGGCGCGCGGGTGTCGCCGGCCAGGTCCGCCAGCGTCAGCAGCGACTTGTAGGACGCGATCTCGAAATGCTCGAAGGCATAGTTGGCCAGCGAGTTCTTGATGATCTCGTCCTGCATCGGGACATGGCCCATGGCGGCCATGTTGCCCATCAGGCCGGTGACGAAATCCTTCACCGAGGAATGCGAGGTGCCTTGCGCTTCCAGCAGTCCGTCCAGACGGTTGCGCTGTTCCTCGGTTTCCGCGAGGTGCTTGCGCAACACGGCCTCGACTTCCGGATAGCTTTGCAGGCGGTCGAGCTGGCGGGAGATCAGTTCGATCGCCTGGGTCTCCAGCGCGCGGGCATTGACCAGGCCGGTCACATAGGTGTCGCGATAGCTCTCCTGCATCGACTTCTTCTCCTTTGTGGTGATGACTGTGGTATCAACGCCTTGGGCGCGCGACCGATGCAGCGCCGGGCAGGAAGAATGCCGCTGTCGCAATGGCCGGCGCCGCCGGCACCAGGCAGCCGATGGAGGAGGACATCATGATCCTGTTCCCTGTTCTGGCTTTTCTGATCGGCGTGATCGCGGGCCTGCGCGCCATGGTGGCGCCGGCGGCGCTCTCCTGGGCCGTCTGGTTCGGCTGGTTGCAGGTCTCGGGCAGCTGGCTCGCCTTTCTGGGCTGGGGCTTCATGCCCTGGCTGCTGACGCTGCTGGCCCTGGCCGAGCTGGTGGCGGACCAGCTGCCCGCCACCCCCAGTCGCAAGGTGCCGCTGCAATTCGGCACCCGGCTGGTCAGCGGCGCGGTCTGCGGTGCCGCGCTGATGATGACGCTGGACCTGAACACCACCGTGCTGAGCCCGGGCGAGATGGCCTCGGAAGGGCTGGTGGCCGGCCTGCTGGGCGCCGTGGCGGGGACCCTGGGCGGCGCCGAGATGCGGGCCTGGCTGGCATCCCGCTTCCGGCGCGATTCTCCCGCCGCCCTGCTGGAGGATGCGGCTGCTGTTCTGGGCGCCGTGGGTATCGTGAGTGCCATGGCGTGAGGCGCTTCGACGCCATCGTGGTGGGGGCCGGGCAGGCCGGCCCCTCCCTGGCCGCGCGCCTGGCGGGGGCGGGCCAGCAGGTGGCGCTGGTGGAGCGCGCCGAGCTGGGCGGCACCTGCGTCAATCGCGGCTGCATGCCGACCAAGACCCTGGTGGCCAGCGCGCGCGCCGCCCATGTGGCACGCCATGCCGCCCGCTGGGGCGTGCTGGCGGAAGCGCCGGTGCGGGTGGACATGCCGAAGGTGAAGGCGCGGGCCGATACCGTGGCGGCGAATGCGCGCAACAACCTGGAGAAGTGGCTGGGCGGGCTGGAGGGGCTGACCCTGCTGCGCGGCCATGCGCGCTTCGAGGCGCCCGATGTGCTGGCGGTCGGCGAGGAAAGGCTGACGGCGCCGCGCATCTTCCTGAATGTCGGCGCCCGCGCCAGCCTGCCGCCGGTCCCCGGGCTGGATGGCGTCGATTACCTGACCAGCACCAGCATCCTGCAACTGGACCACCTGCCGCGCCACCTGCTGGTGCTGGGCGGCAGCTATATCGGGCTGGAATTCGCCCAGATCTACCGCCGCTTCGGCGCGGAGGTGACGGTGGTGGAGCGCGGCCCCCGGCTGCTGCCGCGGGAGGATGAGGATATTTCCGCCGCCATCCGAGAGATCCTGGAAGCCGAGGGCATCGCCGTGCAGACCGATGGCGGCGATCTGCGCTTCGAGGCACAGCCGGAAGGCGTGGCGCTGCACCGCGAGGGCGTCGCGCCGGTCCTGGCCTCCCACCTGCTGGTGGCGGTGGGGCGGCGGCCCAATACCGACGACCTGGGACTGGAGGCCGCCGGCATCGTCCATGACGCGCGCGGCTATATCCAGGTGGACGACGAACTGGCCACCAATGTGCCGGGCATCTGGGCGCTGGGCGATTGCAACGGGCGCGGCGCCTTCACCCATACCTCCTACAATGATTACGAAATCCTGGCCGCCAATCTGCTGGATGGCGAGGCCCGCCGCCTCAGCCAGCGCGTGCCCTGCTACGCGCTCTATATCGACCCTCCGCTGGGCCGCGTCGGGATGACGGAGGCGGAGGCGCGCGCCACCGGGCGGCCGCTGCTGCTCTCCCGCCGGCCGATGTCGCGCGTCGGCCGCGCCATCGAGAAGGGGGAGACCGCCGGCTTCATGAAGGTGGTGGCGGATGCTGAAACCCAGCGCATCCTCGGCGCCGCCATCCTGGGGGTGGAGGGGGACGAGGCCATCCACATGCTGCTGGGCGCCATGGATGCCGGCACGCCCTTCACGGCCTTGCAGCAGGCGGTGCCGATCCATCCCACGGTGGCGGAGCTGATCCCCACCCTGGTGCAGGGCCTGCGGCCGGAACGGTAGCCGCCGCGCCCGCGAGCCCCCATGTAAGGGCCAGCCATGGACATCGAGATCCCGCCCATGGTCGAGCGCATCCTCAGCCGCCTCGACCGCATCGATACCGGCCCGGCCGAGGCCTTCCACCAAGCCGGGCTGCCCGAGGATTTTCTGGACCGCCTGCGGGATGGCCGGCTGCCGGTGCCGCGCGGGCAGCGGCTGGTGCGGCTGGCGGAGGCGCTGGGCACCTCGGTCTCCTACCTTGTCGGCCTGGACCCGGATACCCAGCCGCCCACCGAATTGCTGGAGGAGGACCAGGCTTCCCTCGGCCTGCTGGCGGGGGATGAGGAGGCGCTGCTGCGCGCCTACCGCCGCCTGGACGTGCCGGGCCGGGCGGCGCTGCTGCATGTGCTGCTGCGCATGGCCGGCCCGGAGCCGGAGCCCACGGCGGGCGGGAGCCGCAAGCGGCGCGGCTAGGCCGGCGCCTCAGCGCGCCGGATAGGAGAAGACGAAGTCGGCCCGCACGGTATGGCTCGCCTGGCCGGCATTCAGGTAGCGGACGCAGAAGCGCGCCCGGCTGGGGTCCAGCAGGGGCTGCCGCGTGCCGGGCAGGAAGCCGCCATCGCCGAAGCAGGGCGTGCCGCTGGGGCAGGTCCAGGTCTTTGTCATGTCCTCGGCGGCGCCGCCGGGGGCGGCCCCGGGCGCCGCGCCACCGCCC
>NZ_JACTUZ010000017.1 GCF_014490445.1 Pseudoroseomonas ludipueritiae
CCGGCACCACCACCGGCGGTTCTTCCGGCTCCGGTTCCTCCGGCATGCTGGGTTCGTTTGGCACCACCGGCGCTTCGCGCGGTGGTGTCTCGGGCATGGCGTGCTGAGTATCCACCCCCTCCGGCGCCACCGCCGATGGCTCGGCCGGCCATTCGTGGGATGGGGTTGGCACCGTTGCGGCCTCTGATGACACAGGCCTCGGCGCCACGGGCAGAGAAGGAGCAGCGGCGGGTTCAAGCCCTGCTACCGCCGCAGGAGGTTGCACGTTGATGTCCACCACCGGCGCCCCTGGCGGCGCGGCATCGGGCAGCGGACCATCCGGGGGCTGCGCCATGGTGAAAGAAAGGTCCGGTGTCTCAGCGGCGGCCGGTATCCGCAGGGTCAGCAAAGGCGATGGCGCGGTGGAGGATGAAGGTTCCGTCAGCGAAAGTGGCGCCGGTTGGATATGGGCATTCTCGGGCAGCGGGGCTTCCGCCGCGAGACGCGCGGCGTGGAGTGGCGGCAAGCCGATGCCTTCGGCAGCCGGCATGGCGCCATGCGCTTCCGCCTGCCCCGGCACCGCTCCATCCGTGGCAATGGTGCCGCCCACCAGCGATGCGGGCGCGCCGTCACCACCCTGCACCAGCATGCGTTGCACCGCGCGCAGCGCGCGCAGGGATTCCGCGTCAACCACACTGGAGTCCGGAATGGAAGGCCTGGAGTCCGTCCGCTGGGCCATGGGGAGGATACCTTTTCAGCGCTCGTGAAAGGACGCTGCCATTGCCGAATAGATCGGCTTCAGCAGGTATTGCAGCACCGTTTTGGTACCCGTGGTGATGTCCGCCTGGACCGTCATGCCCGCCACCAGCCGCGCATGCCGCGCGTCATGGCCAAGATGCTGCTGCTCCAGCGCGATGCGCGCGCGGTAATGCGGCTGCCGCTGCTCATCGAGGAAGGTGCCGGCGGAAATCCGCTCCACCCGCCCGGCAATGACGCCGAAACGCGCGTAGTCGAAAGCCTCGACCTTCACATGCACTGGCTGCCCCAGCGCGATGAAGCCGATATCGCGTGGTGTCAGCCGCACATCCGCCACCAGGGCGGCATCCAGCGGCATGATCTCGCCCACCAGCATGCCCGGTTGCAGCACCGTGCCCGGGCGATGCACCGCCATGCCGCGCAGGATGCCGGCGATAGGCGCGCGCAGCAGCGTGCGCTCCGCCCGTTCCGCCAGCCGCCGTGTGGCCTCGGCGGTTTCCGCGATCTCCAGCGCCACATGGGCGGCTTCCCGCCGCGCCTCATCGGCGGCGGTGGATTGCAGCTCGGTGACACGGGCTTCCGCCTCGGCCAGGGCGCGCTGGGCGGCGGCATGCTGGCCGCGCAGCCGGTCACGCTCGGCGGTGGCGCCCATCAGCAGCCGCCGTGCTTCCAGCACCGCCAGCCGCGTGGTCAGGCCGCTGCGTGCCAGGTCCTCGCGCGTTTCCAGTTCGCGCGCATGCAGCGCCACCTGCTGCTCCAGCGCCACCGCCTGTCCGCGCAGGGTGGCGAGGTCGCTGCGCCGCTGCGCCACCTGCTCCCGCAGCACGGCGCGGCGATCGGCCAGGGCGCGCAGCCTGGCTTCCAGCGCCGCGCGCTGCGGCAGCAGGAAGGTGCCGGCGGGCAGCGGTGGCATGCCACGGGCATCGCCCTCGGCGGCGGCGGCCAGGCGCTGCGCCTGCATCTGCAAAGACTCCAGCCGCAGCCGCGCCTGTTCCAGTTCCGCCCGCACCGCCACGTCGTTCATGCGCAGCAGCGGCTGGCCGGCCTCCACCGTCTCGCCCTCCAGCACCAGCACCTGGGCGACAATGCCGCCTTCCAGGTGCTGCACCGGCGCCGGCGAGGCCATGGGCACGAGGTCGCCGCGCCCCACCGCCACCTCCGGCACACGGGTGACGGCGGCCCAGCCCAGCGCCACGGCCACCAGCAGTGCGGCGCCCAGCACCACGGCACGTTCCAGCCCATGGACACGCACTTCCTCCAGCGCCAGCACATGGCTGTCAGGGCGCGGGCGGCGGCTGGCGCGGGGCAAGAGCGGCGGCAGCGATGAGGTGGCCGGAATGGCCTCGGGCGGCGAGGAAAGCGGCATCATCCGGCTCCGCGCGGGTTGAAGACCGGCCTGCGCGTCACGCGCGGCGTGTTCAGCGGGATCGGCGCGGGTTGCTCCACCTCCTCCACCTGCCCGTCCCGCACGCGCAGCACGCGGTCGGCCAGCCGCATATGGCTGGGGCGGTGGGTGGCCATCAGGATGGTGCAGCGGCCCCGGCGGGCGGCGATGACATCGGTGAAGGCCTTGGCGCAGGCATCGTCGAGGCCCGCCACCGGCTCATCCAGCAGCAGGATCGGCGCATCGCGCAGCAGCGCGCCGGCCAGGGCGATGCGCAGCAGGATGGAGCGCGGCAGATGGCCGCTGTGGTTATCGCCGACACGGGTGTCGAAACCCTCCGGCAGCGTCTCGATCGCCTCCAGCACCCCGGCCTCGGCGGCGGCCTGGCGCAACGCGGCATCGGAAGCGGTGGGATGCGCCAGCCGCAGGTTCTGCGCCACCGTGCCATAGAGCAGCTCCGGCTTCTGCGGCACCCAGCCGATGCTGCGGCGGAGCACGGCGGGGTCGAAGGCGCGCACGTCATGCCCGTCGATCCGCACCACGCCGCCCTGTGGCCGGTAGAGCCCGGCCACCAGCAGCAGCAGGCTGGACTTGCCCGCGCCCTCGGCGCCGATCACCGCCACCACCTCGCCCGGGCGGATGGTGAAGGAGGCGCCGGCCAGCACCGGCTCGGCCTGTTGCAGATAGCGCAACGTGACACGGTGGAAGACGATGGCACCCCGCTCCGGCGGCGCCATGCGCGCTTCCAGCAGGCTGGGGCGTTCGCTTTCCAGCGTCATCAGCCCATCCACCTGGCGGATCGAGGCCTGGGTCTGCTCCCAGCGGGAGAGCATGGTGAAGCCGGTCTGCAAGGGCCCCAGCACGCGCCAGATCAGCATCATGCCGGCGATCAGCGCCCCCGCGCTCATGGCGCCGGAAAAGACCGCCAGCACCCCTGTCACCGCCGCCGCGAGGCCGGAGAGCGTCACCAGCGCCTGGCTGGCCACCAGCACGGCGCCGGAGACGGTGCCGGCATGGGCGGAAGCCATGGCGGCCGTGGCGGCGGCGGCGGCGTAGCGCTCGATCCAGCGTTCCTCCGCGCCCGCGAGCTTGAGGGTGCGGGCCGCTTCCAGCGCCTCCACCGCCAGGGCCTCCCGCGCCTGGGTGGCGCGCGCGGCGCCGGCGATGGCGCGGCGCAAGGCGGGGCGGGAGATGAGGAAGAGCAGCGCGAAGCCCAGCACTGTGCCGAGCGGCACCAGCGCGATCCAGCCGCCCAGGGCCAGCATCAGCAGCATCACCAGCAACGTGAAGGGCAGGTCCAGCACCGCGACGGCGAAGCTGCCTGTCAGGAACTCGCGGATGGTGGCGAAGTCGCGCAGCCGCGAGACCTGGGAGGCCGTGCCGGCGCGCTCCACCAGCGCCGTCGGCAGCGACATCAGTTGCGTGAAGACGGCATTGGAGACCAGCCGGTCCAGCCGCTCCCCGATGCGCAGCAGGGCACGCTGGCGGATGCCACGGAAGGCGAGCTCCATCAGCACCGCCGCCGCCACGCCCAGCGCCAGCATCGGCAACGTGCCGGGGCTGTGGCCGGCGATGACGGTGTCGAAGACCGCCATGGTGAAAGCCGGCACCGCCAGCCCCAGCAGCGCCATCAGCCCGCTGATGCCCAGCAGCGCCGGCAGGTCGCCGTGGAAGCGCCGTGCCAGGCCGGCGAACCAGTTCTGGCGCGGCGGCACTTCCGGCAGCGGCACCGGCCGCAGCAGGGCGCCACGCAGGCTTTCCGCCGAGCAGGGCACCGCCTGGCCCGAGGCACCGTCGAGGCGCAGCACCTGGCCCTGCTCATTGGCATAAACCACGGCGGCGGGCTGGCCGGGCGGCAGCAGGATGGCCGGCAGCAGGCGCGGGTCCAGCCCGCCGCGCCGCAGCCGCTCCAGCCGTGTCGGATAGCCCAGCAGCGCCAGGGTGTTGCGCAGGTCGGTGAGGTCGATCTCCGGCTTGGCATGCGGCAGCGCCGCCAGCAGGTCGTCGGCGCCACCGGTCCATTCCAGCACCCAGAGCATCGCCGTCAGGCAGCGCGCCAGATCGGAAGGCGCCAGCAGCGCCTCCGGCAGCGCCAGCGGCCGGCGCGGGCGCTCATCCCCCAGCAGGCTCATCGCGGGGGTTCCGCCGCCGCCTGAAGGCGGCCGTCGCGGATCTCCAGCACACGGTCCGCGACGCCGAGGACCGAGCGGCGGTGCGTGACGATCGCCACCGTCACATTGCCGCGTAGCGCCGCCAGCAGCCGCGCCAGGCGCAGGTCGCCATCCGTGTCGATCTGCGTGGTGACATCGTCCAGCAGCAGGATGCGCGGCTTCTCGACCAGCGCCCGCACCACGCCGATGCGCTGCACCGCGCCGCGCGGCAGCGGCATGGCGGCGATCCCCACCTGCGTGTGCCAGCCGCCTGGCAGCAGCGAGGCCACATGGTCCAGCCCCAGCTCCGCCGCCAGCCGCAGCGCCGTGCCTTCCAGATGCGACTGGTGCAGCGTCAGGTTCTGCAGCAGCGTGCCGCGCACCAGCGCCACATCCGGCGGCACCAGCGCGACCAGGCGGCGCACCGGGCCGATATCGGCCCGCGCGAGGTCCTGGCCATCGATCAGCACGCTGCCCTCGTCCGGCCGCAGGTCGCCCGCCATCAGCCGCAGCAGACTGGAACGGCCGGAACCATTGGCGCCGGTGATGCCCAGGACCTCGCCAGCGCGCAGGTCCAGTGTCAGCCGGTCGAACAGCCAGCCGCGATGGCCGGGCGTGCGGAAGCGCAGCTCTCGCAGTTGCACCGCGCCCTGGCCGAGTTCCAGCGCCGGGCGGCCGGGCCGGCGCTCCTGCGGCAGGGCGGCGATCTCGGCCACGCGGCGGCGGCTTTCCGCCAGGGATTGCAGGCGGGACCAGAGCGCGATGCCGCCCAGCAGCGGCTGCATGGTGCGGCCCACCAGCATGGTGCAGGCGCCCAGGCCGCCGACGCTGAGCTGCCCCGCCAGCACCATCTGGCAGCCGAAGGCGGCGACGCCGACCGTGGCCGCCTGGGCCAGCAACAGCCCGCCTTCCTGGCCCGCCCAGGTCGCCTTCCCCAGCGCGCGGCGAAGCTGGGCGGAGCCGTTCTGCAACCGCTCATAGCGGCGCTCCAGCAAGGGCTCGGCGCCCAGGATCTTCATGGCGTTGATGCCATGCAGGGTGTCGAAGAGGAAGTTGAAGCGGCGTTCCTCGGCCAGGGCCAGCGCCTGGGCGGCGCCGCGCACCCGCCGTCCGGTCAGGGCCGCCAGCAGCGCGATGCCCGCCAGCAGCGCCACCGGCACCAGCACCAGCGGCCCGGCGAGATACCACATGCCCAGCAGGTAGAGCAGCGCGAAAGGCAGGTCGAGCATCGCCTGCAAGGCGGGGCCGGACCAGGCATCGCGCAGCGTGCCGATGGCGGAAAGCCGCTCCACGTAATAGCCGTTGCCGTGTGCTTCCAGCCCGGCCAGCGGCGCATTGAGCAGGCGCTGCATGGCCTGCCGGTGCGTCCGCGCCTCCGATGTGGCGGCGACGCGTGCCAGGATACGACTGCGGACATGCCGCAGCACCGCTTCCAGCAGGATGGCGGAAGCCACCGCCAGCGCCAGCATCGTCAGCGTGTCCACCGCCAAGTTCGGCAGCACGCGGTCATAGACCTGCAGCAGCATCACCGGCAGCGCCAGCGCCAGCAGCGCCACCAGCAGCGTCGCCAGCGCCACCGGCAGCAGAAAGGCGGCGCCGAAGCGGCGGATGACGCTGCCGATGGGGCGCGTCAGCCACAGGTCGGGCCCGGTATCCGGCGCGGTGCGCGACGGGAGCGTGACATCGGACATGCCTCGGACACCTGATCGTTGAACCAGGGCTTCTTCAAAGCATCCGCATCATTAACGGCGCATGAAGAGGATCACAGGTTCCAAGGCCTGGAAGCATGCAACTTCCGCCGCCCGCGCCGCGTCAGACTTGTTTTGCAGGTTATTGGGAGCGCAGGCGATGGCACAGGAAGACGGCACCGTCCATTACGACGGCCCATCCGGCGGCTGGGGCTCGTTGCGCGGCATTTCCAGTGTCTTCGGCAAGGAATGGGCTACCCCGCTGGCGATCGAGACGCTGATGCGCCAGAACAAGCCGGGCGGCTTCATGTGCGTCTCCTGTTCCTGGGCCAAGCCGGCCAGCCCGCACCAGTTCGAGTTCTGCGAGAATGGCGCCAAGGCCACGCTCTGGGACCTGACCAGCCGCCGCTGTACGCCAGACTTCTTCGCCCAGCACACGCTGGCCGAGTTACGCGGCTGGAAGGACTACGACCTGGAGCAGCAGGGGCGGCTGACCCACCCCCTGCGCTATGATGCCGCCACGGACCGTTACCTGCCCTGCGGCTGGGACGAGGCCTTCCATGCCATCGGCCGGGAACTGCGCGCGCTGGACCCGAAATCGGCGGTTTTCTATTCCTCCGGCCGCGCCAGCCTGGAGACCTCCTATCTCTACGCGCTCTTCGCTCGCCTCTACGGGCACAACAACCTGCCCGATAGTTCCAACATGTGCCATGAGACCACCTCGGTGGCCCTGAAGCAGGTGATTGGCGCCAGCGTCGGCACCGTCGTCTTCGACGACCTCTCCAGTTGCGACTGCATGTTCTTCTTCGGCCAGAATACCGGCTCCAACAGCCCGCGCTTCCTGCATCCGCTACAGGAGGCCGCCAAGCGGGGCGTGAAGATCATCACCTTCAACCCGGTGCGGGAGAAGGGGCTGGAAACCTTCACCAACCCGCAGAACCCGCTGGAGATGCTGACCGGCAAGGAAACGCGGATCAGCAGCCAGTATCACCAGGTCCGGCCCGGCGGCGACATCGCGGTGCTGATGGGCCTCTGCAAGCATGTCTTCGCCGCCGATGACGCGGCGCAAAAGAAGGGCCGCCGCGTGCTGGACGCGGATTTCCTTCAGAGCCACACCCGTGGCCTCGCCGCCTTCGAGGCGCAGGTGCGCGCCATGCCCTGGTCCGAGATCGTGGCGCAGTCGGGCCTGACGCGGGAAGCCATCGAGGGCGCGGCACAGGTCTATGTGGAATCCGACCGCACCATCGGCATCTATGGCATGGGCCTGACCCAGCACGCCCATGGCTTCGAGAATATCGCCATGCTGGTGAACCTGCTGCTGCTCAAGGGCAATATCGGCCGCGACGGCACCGGCATCTCCCCCGTGCGGGGCCATTCCAACGTGCAGGGGCAGCGCACCGTCGGCATTTCGGAGAAGCCGGAGCTGGTGCCGCTCGACAAGTTGGCCAAGCAGTTCGGCTTCAAGCCGCCGCGCGACAAGGGCCTGAACACGGTGGAAACCTGCGAGGGCATCCTCTCGGGCAAGGTGCGCGCCTTTATCGGCCTCGGCGGCAATTTCGTCCGCGCCATTCCGGAGCGCGACCGGATGGAGCAGGCCTGGACGCGGATGCGCCTGACGGTGCAGGTGGCTACCAAGCTCAACCGCAGCCATCTGGTGCATGGCGAGGTGGCCTATCTGCTGCCCTGCCTCAGCCGTGCCGAGGAGGATATCCAGGCCAGCGGTCCGCAAGCCGTCAGCATGGAGGATACCTTCAGCTGCATCCATGGCTCGGTCGCGCGGCGCAAGCCGGCCAGCGAGCATCTGCGCTCAGAGGTTGCCATCGTCGCCGGCATGGCCAAGGCGACGCTGCCGCTGAACAACAAGGTGCCTTGGGACGACTGGGTGCGCGACTACGCGCTGATCCGCGACCAGATCGCGGAAACCTATCCGGATGAGTTCCGTGACTTCAACAAGCGCCTCTTCACGCCCGGCGGCTTCTACCGCGGCAATTCGGCGCGGGAGCGGATCTGGAAGACCAAGTCCGGCAAGGCCGAGTTCACTGCGCCCAAGACCATGTCGGCCACCGGCTTCGAGGATGCGCCCGGCCGCTTCCGCCTCATCACCATGCGCAGCAACGACCAGTTCAACACCACCATCTACGGCTACAGCGACCGGCTGCGCGGCATCGAGGGCACGCGGGACGTGCTGCTGATGAACCCGGGCGACATCCAGCGCGCGGGCCTGCGGGAAGGGCAGGTCGTCTCGCTGCTCAGCGATGCGGAGGATGGCGTGGACCGCCGCGTCCACGGGCTGGTGGTCACGCCCTTCTCGCTGCCGGATGGCTGCATCGGCGGCTATTACCCGGAAATGAACCCGCTCATTCCCCTGTCGCACCACGACGAGCAATCGAAGACGCCGGCGGCGAAATCGGTGCCGGTGCGGATCAGGGCGGAGGATGGCATCCTCCGCGCGCCCCTGCGGGAGCCGCCGGGTCACAGCACCCGCCCGGCCTGAGGGGCGGGTGCCGGGCCCGCCCGGCCTCAGCTATGCAGGCCGGGCGCTTCCTGGCCGGTGCTGGCGACATATTCGGTATAGCCGCCGCCATACTGGTGGATGCCCTCCGGCGTCAGTTCCAGCACCCGGTTGGACAGGGCCGCGAGGAAATGCCGGTCATGCGAGACGAAGAGCATGGTGCCCTCGTATTGCGACAGCGCCGTGATCAGCATTTCCTTGGTGGCCATGTCCAGGTGGTTGGTCGGCTCGTCCAGCACCAGGAAATTCGGCGGGTCGTAGAGCATCTTGGCCATCACCAGCCGCGCCTTCTCGCCGCCCGAGAGCACGCGGCACTTCTTCTCCACCTCGTCGCCGGAGAAGCCGAAGCAGCCGGCCAGCGCGCGCAGCGAGCCCTGCGGGGCGCGTGGGAAGGCATCTTCCAATGCCTCGAACACCGTGTGGTCGCCATCCAGCATTTCCATGGCGTGCTGCGCGAAATAGCCCATCTTCACGCTGCCGCCGACGGAGACGGTGCCCTCGTCCGGCTCGGCCGTGCCCGCCACCAGCTTCAGCAGCGTGGACTTGCCGGCGCCATTGGTGCCCAGCACGCAGCAGCGCTCGCGGCGGCGCACCAGGAAGTCCAGCCCCTCGTAGATGACCTTGCTGCCGTAGCGCTTGTGGACATTCTTCAGGTTCACCACGTCCTCGCCGGAGCGCGGCGCCGGCTGGAACTCGAAGGCCACCACCTGGCGCCGCTTCGGCGGCTCCACACGGTCGATCTTCTCCAGCTTCTTCACGCGGCTCTGCACCTGCGAGGCATGCGAGGCGCGCGCCTTGAAGCGCTCGATGAACTTGATCTCCTTGGCCAGCATCGCCTGCTGGCGCTCGAACTGCGCCTGCTGCTGCTTCTCGGCCATGGCGCGCTGCGCCTCGTAGAATTCGTAGTCGCCGGAATAGGAGGTCAGGCTGCCGCCGTCGATCTCGATGATCTTGTTGATGATGCGGTTCATGAACTCGCGGTCGTGCGAGGTCATCAGCAGCGCGCCGTCATAGCCCTTCAGGAACTGCTCCAGCCAGATCAGGCTCTCGAGGTCCAGGTGGTTGCTCGGCTCGTCCAGCAGCATCACGTCGGGGCGCATCAGCAGGATGCGGGCCAGCGCCACGCGCATCTTCCAGCCGCCGGACAGCGCGCCGACATCGCCATCCATCATCTCCTGGCTGAAGGAGAGACCGGCCAGCACCTCGCGCGCCCGGCCTTCCAGCGCATAGCCGCCCATTTCCTCGAAGCGGCCCTGCACCTCGCCGAAGCGCTCGATCAGCGCCTCCATCTCATCCGCCCGCTCCGGGTCCGCCAGCGCGGCTTCCAGGGAGGCCAGCTCGGCCGCCACCTCGCTGACGGCGCCGGCGCCCTCCATCACCTCGGCCACGGCGCTGCGGCCGGACATCTCGCCCACATCCTGGCTGAAGAAGCCGATGCTGACGCCGCGGTCCACCAGCACCTGGCCCTCGTCCGGCTGCTCCTGCCCCGTGATCATGCGGAAGAGCGTGGTCTTGCCCGCCCCGTTGGGGCCGACGAGGCCGACCTTCTCCCCCTTCTGGAGGGCGGCGGAAGCCTCGATGAAGAGAAGCTGCTGGCCGTTCTGCTTGCTGATGGAGTCGAGCCGGATCATGGAGACTGGGGCGCCTGGACAGTGATGGCGCGCGGGCGCCGTGGAAGAAGGGGCGTCCGAGACCACGTCCGCCGCCCGCCGTCAACCGGAAGCGCTGCCGCGCATCCCTTTCGGGCTTTGACACCCGGGATATTTTGGGCCGCCTTTGGCCATATCCCTGCGCGGCCCCTGGCCTGGCTGGGGATCGGCATCCGCACCAGGGCTTGTCCGGCTGGCGGCGCGGCGCCCGCGGGGCCGGCATTGCGGGCGGAGATTTTCCCCGTCGCCATTGAGCAGGACTACATCGTGGCCGGTCTTTAGCTGCCCGCGCCGGACTTCTGCTTCAGCACCCTGGCGATGACCTTGGTGGTCCAGGCGCCGCCGCCGGGCGCGCTGGCGCCGGTTTCCCGCAAGGCATAGGCGATCTGGGCCAGCGAGGCGCCCTGCCGCCGCATCGCGCGGATCGCCGCCACCGTCGCGGCATGGCCGGCGCCGGGCGTGGCAGCGGCTTGCCTTGGCGTGG
Source organism: Pseudoroseomonas ludipueritiae (assembly GCF_014490445.1). Classification (GTDB taxonomy): domain Bacteria; phylum Pseudomonadota; class Alphaproteobacteria; order Acetobacterales; family Acetobacteraceae; genus Pseudoroseomonas; species Pseudoroseomonas ludipueritiae. Next base: position 10,603 of record NZ_JACTUZ010000017.1, read on the forward strand.
TCATTCGTCCTCGTCCTGCCGCCGCCCCGTTTTCCGAGGCGTGAGGAAGCGCTCCAGCCGTGCCATCTCAGCCTCCAGCGCTCGCTGGAAAGCCTGGCTGCGGGGCGCGCGGGTGGCATAGCCCGGCACCACCCGCAGCCTGCCCTCCACCAGCGTGGCATTGGCCCAGCCGATCACCGCATCGCCCCAGAGCAGCGGCAAGGCATAATAGCCGAACTGCCGCTGCTGCGGCGGGGTATAGGCCTCGAAGCGGTAGCCCCAGCCCCAGAGATGCTCGAAGCGCCGGCGGTCCCAGACCAGCGGGTCGAAGGGTGCCAGCAGGCGCACGTCGCGCGGCACCGGGCGGTCGCGCCAGTCATTCTCCGCCGCCGGCCAGAGGTACTGCTCGCCGTCCACGCTGGCCCGCTCCAGCTCCCCCGCCTTCAGGGCGGCGGTGACAACCGGGGCCAGCGGGCCCAGGCCGGGGTTGCGCCTTGCCACCAGGGCCAGGGCGCCGCGCAGGCTGGGTGCCGGCACCGGGGCCAGGACACGTGCCACCAGCAGCACCGCCTGCCGTGCCCGGTCCGCCGCCTCGGCCGGTGGCGGCGGCGCGGGGGCCGGGGCATAGATACGGATGCCGTCGCGCCGGTGCGCCACGCGCAGCAGGCCAAAATGGTGCAGGCTTTCCAGCGCCAGCGTGGTGGCCTTGGAAAAGCCGCCCCAGCCATTCACCGCGCGCTCGCGGCCGAAGCGCTCCTCCAGGTCGCGCGGATGGGTAGGGCCGTGTTGCCGCACAAAGTCCAGCACCTCGGCGGCGAGGCCGGCGGGGGCATGGGTGCCGGCGGGGCCTTGCAGGTCGGGGCGCGGGTGCAGCAGGTGGCGCGTCTCGCCCGGCATGAAACCATAGGCGTAGAGGAAATCCTCCTCCAGCCCCATGCGGGTAAAGGCGCGGTCGAGATCCCCGGCGCGGTAGCCCTGGACGCGCTGCCGCAGGATCAGGTCCTGGGCCCGTGCCGGGGCACGGATCGGGTCCGCCTGCACAAAGCCGAGCCGTTGCAGGGCACCGCTCAGCGTGGTGGGAGGAAACAGCGTTGCCAGGCGTGCCCTGGCCCGGAGCTGCTCCAATGTGGTGCCGGTGGTCATGGTCGGCCGGCAAGGTGGCAGCCCTGAGCATGGCGGGCAATGGGGCGCGGATCAGCGGCGCCCTGCCCGCCGCGCCGTTACCGCCTCAGGCGAGGTGCTCCCGGAAGAAGGCCACCGTGCGCTCCCAGGCCAGCCTGGCGGCGGCCTCGTTGTAGCGGGGCGTCGAATTGTTGTGAAAGCCGTGCTGGGTGCCAGGATAGACATGCGCCTCATGGCGCACGCCGCTGGCCTTCAGCGCCTGCTCATAAGCCGGCCACATGCTGGTGATGCGCTCGTCATGCTCGGCATAATGCACCAGCAGGGCGGCCTTGATCCGGGGCACCAGGGCCGGGTCGGCGGCGGCGCCGTAGAAGGGGGCGCCGGCCTGCATCTCCTCCCCCAGCAATCCGGCCAGGGCATTGGTGGTGGAGCCGCCCCAGCAGAAGCCGGTGACGCCCAGCTTGCCGGAAGACAGCGCATGCGCCTTCAGGTAGCGGGCGCTGTTGAGCATATCCGTGCGCAGCTTGCCCTGATCCAGCTTCGCCTGCAGCGCCCGCCCGTCATCGTCATTGCCGGGATAGCCGCCGGCGGGGAAGAGCCCGTCCGGCGCCAGGGCCAGAAAGCCCGCCACCGCCGCGCGCCGCGCCACATCCTCGATATAGGGGTTCAGCCCCCGGTTCTCGTGGATCACCAGCACAACGGGGAAAGGCCCCGTGCCGCTGGGCTGCACCAGATAGCCCCGCATGGTGCCGGAGGTGCCGCCGGGCGAGGGATAGGTGACGTAGCTGGGCTTGATCCGCTCATCGGTGAAGGAGACGGTCTGCGCCTGCGCGTAGCGAGGCAGCAGCGCCTGGGCCATGGCCAGGCCGCCGGCCGTGACCACCGCCGAGCGTTGCAGGAAGGTGCGGCGGTCGATCCGCCCATGGCAGTATTCGTCGTAGAGATCGAAGACACGCTGGTCGATCTCCGCCTGCGTCAGCGCCCCGGGCATGGGGAGCGGCGCCCCGGTATCCGGCAGATCGGGCATCCCTGGTTCTCCTCCTGGCTGCGGCGGGTGATCCACGCATGCGGCCCAAGACCTCCGCCGGATTTGAGAAGACGCTAACGAAGGCCGCCGGGCTTCCGCAACCGCCGCGTCGTTGGCCGGGCTCAGGTCTTGGCGGCGAAGGCCTCCACCTTTTCGGTGGCACCGGCGACGATCAGCAGGTCGCCCTCCCGGATGCGCGTCTCCGGCAAGGCCGGCTCGAATTCGGCGCGCGGCCGCTTGACCCCCACCACCGTGACGCCGTGGCGGCTGCGCCAGGCGCATTCGGCCAGGGTGCGCCCCACGGCCTCGCGCGGCGCGCAGGTCTTGACGATGGCATAGCCGTCGTCGAACTCGATGAAGTCCATCATCTTGCCGGTGACCAGATGCGCGACACGCTCGCCCATCGCCGCCTCGGGGTAGATCACGTGGTGGGCGCCGGTGCGCTCCAGGATGCGGCCATGCTTGTCGCCCAGCGCCTTGGCCCAGATATCCGGCACGCCCAGCTCACTCAGCGCCAGCACCGTCAGCACGCTGGCCTCGATATCCGTGCCGATGCCGACAATGGCATGGCTGAATTCATGCACGCCGAGGGAGCGCAGCGTATCCCCATTGGTGGCATCGGCCTGCACCACATGGGTCAGCCGGTCCGACCATTGCTGCACCAGCGCGCCGCTCTCATCGATGCCGAGCACGTCATGCCCGAGCCGCAGCAGCGATTCCGCGACCGCGCCGCCGAAGCGGCCCAGCCCGATCACCGCGACGCCATCCGTGAAACCTGTGGTCTTAGCCAACGATGGGGCGCTCCTCTGGGTAGCGGTAGAGCCGGCGCGCGCCGCGCAGCGCCAGGGCGGTGACGACGGTCACGGTGCCGACACGGCCGACGAACATCAACAACATCAGCAAGGCCTGCCCGGCCGGCGGCAGCGTGCCGGTGATGCCGGTGGAGAGCCCCACCGTGGCGAAGGCCGAGATGACCTCGAAAAGCAGGGCATCGGTGGGCAGGTCCGTCATGGCCAGCAGCGCCAGGGTGGCGAGGGCCACGGTGGTGGCGGCCAGCGTCGCCACCGTCAGCGCCTGCCGCTGCAGATCGGCCGGGATGCGGCGCCGGAAGGCGGTGACATCGGGGTCGCCGCGCACCTCGGCCCAGACGATCAGCCCCAGCACCAGGAAGGTGGTGACGCGGATGCCCCCCGCCGTGCCGGCACTGCCACCGCCGATCAGCATCAGAAGGTAGCTCAGCACCAGGCTGCCCGGCGTCATCTGCCCGGTATCCACGGCATTGAAGCCGCCGGAGCGGGTCATCACCGAATGGAAGGCGGCGCCCAGCAGCCGGGGGCCCTCCTCCAGCCCGCCCAGCGTGCGCGGGTTGCTCCATTCGAAGGCCAGCACGCCAAGGGTGCCGAGCAGCAGCAGCCCCGCCGTGCCCAGCAGCGTCAGGCGGCTGTGCAGGGACAGGCGCGCCGGCGCCCGCAGCAGCTCCGCCACCACGGGAAAGCCGAGGCCGCCCACCGTCACCGCCAGCATCAGCGGCCCCAGCACCAGCGGGTCCGCCGCGAAGCGCATGAGGCCATCGGGGTAGAGCGAGAAGCCGGCATTGTTGAAGGCGCCGACGGCATGGAAGGTGCCGCTCCACAGCGCCTCCGCCCAGCCGAGGCCATGACCGAAGCGCAGCCGCAGCGCCAGCACCATGGCCGTGGCGGCCTCGACGCAGAGCGCCATCAGCAGGATCAGCCGCAGCACCCCCAGCACGTCGCCCAGCGCCAGCACCCGGATCTCGGCCTGGGCCAGCAGGCGGGTGCTGAGGCTGAGGCGGCGGGTGACCAGCATGCCCAGCAGCGTCGCGCCGCTCATGATGCCAAGGCCGCCGAGCTGCGACAGCGCCACGATCACGGCCTGGCCGAAGCCCGACCAATAGGTGCCGGTATCCCGCACCGCCAGGCCGGTGACGGTGACCGCCGAGGTTGCGGTGAAGGCGGCCGCCAGGAGCGAGGCGCCCTCGGGCCCTGGCCGCGCCGCCGGCAGCATCAGCAGCGCGGTGCCCAGCAGGATGGCCAGCAGGAAAGCGAGCGGCAGCAGCCGCGCGGGGTGTCGGAAGGTGCGGATCGCTGCGTTCCTGTTCTCGCTGTTCATGGTCGGGCAACCGGCATCCGCAGTACGAGGTCAGGCCCGCCGACGCCAGCCAGCCCGGACAGGCGGATACCTAACGCTAGCCAGTTCCTCAACGCTTCGGCCTCGATGCGGCACAAGGCGCCGTGGGCTTCTTGGCGGCGTATTTCGCAGCGCGGGGATGTGCTGCGCCGGCCGGCACTTCACATATGCATGTAGGCCCTATCCAGGGTTTCGCTTCTTTCTGGTTTCTCGCCATGATGGTGCTGCCCGTCGCGCCAGCGCGAGCCGAGCCGGCACAAGACCCGGCCGAGGAGGAGAGGCCAGCGATGCCCGTGACGCATCCGGAAGCCATGCCGGAGAGCCAGGCTCCGGGTTGGAGCGGCGCTGGCATGGGCGTGTTGCCCGCCCCTGCCGGAGGACAGTCCCGGCCATCCTCGCCAGGTCCGGGATACCTTCAAGCCTCATCATGGCGGGGCGCGCGATGACCACCCCCGGCATCCGGCCTCCGGAGCCCATGCTTCAGGCAGGCCCAGGGCTCACCTACCTGTCGGGAATCCAGGCGCTGGTGCGGCTGCCGATGCTGCAGCGGCTGCGGGACGCCGCGGCCGGGCTGGATACCGCCGGCTTCATCTCCGGCTATCGCGGCTCGCCGCTCGGTGGCCTCGACCAGGCGCTGTGGAAGGCGGGGAAGCAGCTCGCCGAGCACCACATCCATTTCCAGCCGGGGCTCAACGAGGACCTGGCGGCGACCGCCGTCTGGGGCAGCCAGCAGGTCAACCTCTTTCCCGGCGCGAAGCATGATGGCGTCTTCGGCCTGTGGTACGGCAAGGGCCCTGGCGCCGACCGCAGCGTGGATGTCTTCAAGCATGCCAATGCCGCCGGCACCTCCCGCCACGGCGGCGTGCTGGCCGTGGTGGGCGACGACCACGGCGCCAAGTCCTCCTCCCTGCCGCATCAGAGCGACCATGTCTTCGCCGCCTCCATGATCCCGGTGCTGAACCCGGCGGGGGTGCAGGAGCTGCTGGATCTCGGCCTGCATGGCTGGGCCATGTCCCGCTTCTCCGGCTGCTGGGTGGGCCTGCGTGCCCTGACCGACATCGTCGAGACCTCCACCGGCGTCCTGCTGGACCCGCACCGCGTCGAGACCCGGCTGCCGGGTGATTTCGAGATGCCGCCGGGCGGCCTGTCCATCCGCTGGCCCGACCCGCCGCTGGAGCAGGAATACCGGCTGCAGCACTGGAAGGTTTACGCGGCCATGGCCTATGCGCGGGCCAACCACCTCAACCGGGTGGTGATGGACAGCCCCCGCGCGCGCTTCGGCATCATCAGCAGCGGCAAATCCTACCTGGACCTGCTCCAGGCCCTGGATGCGCTCGGCATCGACGCGGCGCTGGCGGCGGAGATCGGGCTGCGGGTCTACAAGGTCGGCATGACCTGGCCGCTGGATGGCGAGGGCGTGCGCCACTTCGCCGAAGGGCTGGAGGAGATCCTGGTTGTCGAGGAAAAGCGCCAGGTCATCGAATACCAGCTCAAGGAACAGCTCTACAACTGGCGCGAGGACGTGCGCCCCAAGGTCACCGGAAAATACGACGAGAAGGGCGAATGGGACCTTCCTGGCGGCGTCTGGCAGCTTCCCGCCGCCGGTGAGCTGACGCCGGCGCTGATCGCGCGTGTCATCGCCCGCCGCATCGAGCGTTTCCATACCAGCGAGCGCATCCGGGAATGCCTGGATTTCCTCGCCGCCAAGGAAGCGGCGCTGGCGCGGCCGCATCCCACCGTGCCGCGCGTGCCGCATTACTGCTCCGGCTGCCCGCACAATACCTCCACCCGCGTGCCGGAGGGCAGCCGCGCCCTGGCCGGCATCGGCTGCCACTACATGGCGCTGTGGCTGAACCCGGACCAGACGCGCACCTTCAGCCAGATGGGCGGCGAGGGCGTGCCCTGGATCGGCCAGGCGCCCTTCACCGAGACGAAGCATGTCTTCGCCAACCTGGGCGACGGCACCTATTCCCATTCCGGGCTGCTGGCGATCCGCCAGGCGGTCGTGGCCAAGGCGCCCATCACCTACAAGATCCTGGTCAACGACGCCGTGGCCATGACCGGGGGCCAGCCGGTCGAGGGCACGCTGACGGTGCCGGAGATCGTGCATCAGGTGCGGGCGGAAGGCATCGGGCGCATTGTCGTCGTGACGGATGATCCCGCGCGGCATCCCGCCAGCAGCCTGCCGGCGGATGTGCCAGTGCGGCACCGGCGAGACCTCGATGCCGTGCAGCGGGAATTGCGCGAATATCCCGGCGTTTCCGTGCTCGTCTACGACCAGACCTGCGCGGCCGAGAAGCGCCGCCGCCGTAAGCGCGGGCTGATGCCGGACCCGGCGCGGCGCGTCGTCATCAACGACCGCGTCTGCGAAGGCTGCGGCGATTGTTCCGCCAAGTCCAACTGCATGTCGGTGGTGCCGGTCGAGACCGAGTTCGGCCGCAAGCGCGCCATCGACCAATCCACCTGCAACAAGGATTTCTCCTGCCTGGAAGGCTTCTGCCCCAGCTTCGTCACCGTGGAAGGCGGCAGGCCGCGCAAGGGGCAGACCTCCGCGCCAGTAGCGGGCGACGGCTTCGGAGAGTTGCCGGAGCCTGAGACCCGCCCGGATGGCCGCCCCTATGGCATCCTGGTGGCTGGCGTCGGCGGCACGGGTGTGGTGACCATCGGTGCCCTGCTGGGCACCGCCGCCACGCTGGAAGGCAAGGGCGCCTCGGTGCTGGACATGGCCGGGCTGGCGCAGAAGGGCGGCCCGGTCTGGTCGCATATCCGGGTCGCGGCGCGGCAGGAGCTGATCCATGCCTCACGCATCGCCTCGGGCGAGGCAGACCTGCTGCTGGGCTGCGACATCATCGTGGCCGCCGCGGATGAATCCCTCGCCAAGCTGCATGCGGGCGCGACGCGCGCCGTGGTCAACAGCGACTTCTCCGTCACCAGCGACTTCGTCCGCGGCTTTGCCGCCCAGGCCAGGACGGGCGATGTCGCCACGGTGCGCGACCCGCAATTCCCGCTCACCGCCATCGAGGAACAGATCGCGGAGGCGGCCGGGCCGGGCCGGGCGGAGTTCGTGCCGGGCACCCGGCTGGCGACGGCGCTGCTGGGGGATTCCATCGCCGCCAATCTCTTCATGGTTGGCTATGCCTACCAGAAGGGGCTGCTGCCCCTCTCCGCCGCCTCCATCCTCCAGGCGATCGAGATGAATGGCGCGGCGGTGGAGATGAACCAGGCCGCCTTCCTCTGGGGCCGGCGGGCGGCGCTCGACCTTCCCGCCGTGGAGCGGCTGGCCACGCCGCCGGAGGCCCTGCCGGAGCACCTCAGGCTCTCCGCCAGCCTGGACGAGGTGGTGGCCCGCCGCGTCGTGGAACTGACCGCCTATCAGGATGCCCGCTACGCGCGCCGCTATGCCGAGCTGGTGCGGCGGGTACGGGAGGCGGAAGCGGCCAGGGCGCCGGGCCATGAGGGCCTCGCCGAGGCCGTGGCGCGAGGCCATTACAAGCTGCTCGCCATCAAGGACGAATACGAGGTCGCGCGCCTCCATGCCGAGACCGGCTTCCTGGAGCGGCTGGGCCAGAGCTTCGAGGGCGACTATCGCCTTGTCTTCCATCTGGCGCCGCCGCTCTGGTCCCGGCCCGACCCCGCCACCGGCGAGCCGCGCAAGCGTGCCTTCGGCCCCTGGGTGCTGCATGGCTTCCGGCTGCTGGCGCGGCTGCGGCGCCTGCGGGGCACGGCCCTCGATCCCTTCCGCTTCACCGAGGACCACAGGCTGAACCAGCGCCTGCTCCTGGAATACGAGCGGCTGGTGGAGGAGCTGATCGCCGCGCTGCATCCGGGCAACCATGCCTTGGCCGTGGAGCTTGCCGCGCTGCCGGAGCAGATCCGCGGCTATGGCCCAATCCGCCGGCGGCATGCCGAGCACGCTCTGCGCCGGGCAGCCAGCCTGCTGGAGGAATTCCGCCGCCGGGAGGAACACCCGGACGATGGCGGGGAGCGGGTGCCGGAAGCGCCCGTGCTGATGAGGGGATGAGCGGCATGATGATGGGCCTGGATTTCGGTCTCGGCGAGACCGTGGAGGCATTGCGCGCCGAGGTCGCGCGCTTCGCCGCCGCCGAGATCGCGCCCCGCGCGGCCCAGATCGACGCCAGCAACAACTTCCCCGCCGATCTCTGGCGCAAGTTCGGCAGCCTCGGCCTGCTCGGCATCACCGTCGAGGAAGATTATGGCGGCGCCGGCATGGGCTATCTGGAGCATGTGGTGGCGATGGAGGAGATCAGCCGCGCCTCCGCCTCCGTCGGCCTTTCCTATGGCGCGCATTCGAATCTCTGCGTCAACCAGATCCGCCGCAACGGGACCGAGGAACAACGGCGCCGCTACCTGCCGGGCCTGATCTCCGGTGAATATGTCGGCGCCCTGGCCATGAGCGAGCCGGGCGCTGGATCGGATGTCGTCAGCATGCGCCTGCGGGCGGAGCGGCATGGCGACCGCTACCGGCTGAACGGCAACAAGATGTGGATCACCAATGGCCCCGACGCGGATGTGCTGGTGGTCTATGCCAAGACCGACCCGCAGGCCGGGCCGCGCGGCATCACCGCCTTCCTGGTCGAGAAGGGTTTCGCGGGCTTCTCCACCGCGCAGAAGCTCGACAAGCTCGGCATGCGCGGCTCCAATACCTGCGAGCTGGTTTTCCAGGACTGCGAGGTGCCGGCGGAGAATGTGCTCGGCGAGGTCGGGCGTGGCGTGAACGTGCTGATGAGCGGGTTGGATTATGAGCGCGCCGTGCTGGCGGGCGGGCCGCTCGGCATCCTGCAGGCCTGCCTGGACGTGGTGCTGCCCTATGTGCGGGAGCGTGAACAGTTCGGCCAGCCGATCGGCAGCTTCCAGCTCATGCAGGCAAAGATCGCCGATCTCTATACCGTGTCCAGTGCCGCGCGGGCCTATGTCTATGCCGTGGCCCGTGCCTGCGACCGCGGCCAGGCGGCGCGCAAGGATGCCGCGGGGGCGATCCTCTTCGCCGCCGAGAAGGCGACCTGGGCGGCGCTGGAGGCCATCCAGGCCCTGGGCGGCAATGGCTATATCAACGACTACCCCACGGGGCGGCTGCTGCGCGATGCCAAGCTTTATGAGATCGGCGCCGGCACTTCCGAGATCCGGCGCATGCTGATTGGCCGCGAATTGTTCTGCGAGGGCGCCTGACAGGCACCGCCTCATGCTACCAAAGCATGGCTTCTGCTTCACTCTTCCCTTTCGGGAAGGGCACACTCATGCATCAGGCACCACCAATACAGGCGGAGCAATGACCGAAACGCCTTGAGGAAACCGGAAGCCAGACGCTGGAGAATACCCAAGCCCGCTCTGCAAAGCACGCGCCCCACCTTGCAAGAGGCAAATTCCGCCGGACGCCCGGCCCATGTTTCTTCGCCACCCGCGAGGCCCGGGTGCCGATTCGCTCCCGGCCGCGCCGGAGCGGCAGGGTGGCCCCGCAATCTCCCTTCACAACCCCTCGTGCCCGAGACTAGGCTTTCCAAAAGAAGCTTCGAACCGGGAAGAGGGACGTATCGTTTGGCCTACGCGCTGCAGCAGCTCATCAACGGCGTCTCGCTCGGAATGATCTACGGGCTCATCGCCATCGGCTACACCATGGTCTATGGCATCATCGGCATGATCAATTTCGCCCATGGCGATATCTTCATGGTCGGTGCCTTTCTGTCCCTCATCGGCCTCTTGCTGATCACCTCCGGCGGCATGCTGGACGGGCCGGCGGCCATTGTGCTGGTCCTGGCCCTTTCCATGGCCTTCACCGCCCTTTACGGCTGGACGGTGGAGCGCATCGCCTATCGCCCGCTGCGCGGCTCCTTCCGCCTGGCGCCGCTGATCTCGGCCATCGGCATGTCCATCGTGCTGCAGAACTACGTGCAGGTGGCGCAGGGCGCCCGGGTGAAGCCCATCGAGCCGGTGGTGCAGGGCGGCTTCACGCTGATGCAGGACGGCACCTTCGCCGTGCAGCTCTCCACCATGCAGATCCTGATCATCGTGACGACGCTGGTGATCCTGGGCGTCTTCACCTGGTTGGTGACCAAGACGCCGCTGGGCCGCGCCATGCGCGCCTGCGAGCAGGACCGGCGCATGGCCAGCCTGCTGGGCATCGATACCGACCGCACCATCAGCATCACCTTCGTCATCGGCGCGGCCCTGGCCGCCGTCGCCGGCACCATGTACCTGCTGCGCTACGGCGTGATTGACTTCTACATCGGCTTCCTGGTGGGGGTGAAAGCCTTCACCGCCGCTGTGCTGGGCGGCATCGGCAGCCTGCCGGGCGCCGTGCTGGGCGGGCTGCTGATCGGGCTGATCGAGACCTTCTGGTCCGCCTATTTCAGCGTGCAGTACAAGGATGTCGCCGCCTTCTCCATCCTGATCCTGACGCTGATCTTCATGCCGACGGGCCTGCTGGGCCGCGCCGAGGTGGAGAAGGTATGAGCCTGGCCCAGACCCGGCGCCCCCCTCTGGGCGCCGCGCTGAAGGATGCGGGGCTGGCGGCGGTGATCGCGGCCGGGCTCTTCCTGCCCATGGTGGGGCTGCGGACGGATGTGGGCCCCACCGGCGCGCTCTTCCTGCGCACCCGCTGGACCGATGTGCTGCTGCTGATGGCCATTGTCTTCACCGGGCGCTTCCTGATCCGGCTCTGGCAGGAATGGCGGGCGGGGCGGCATGGGCCTTCGGTGCAGAAGCGCCTCGCCGGGCCGATGCTGCGCCTCGGCCGCTATGCCGCGCCCGCGCTGCTGCTCTTGGCCCTGCTGCTGCCGGTTATTCCCGGCATCGGGCGCTATGAGCTGGACCTCGGCATCCTGGTGCTGACCTATGTGATGCTGGGCTGGGGGCTGAACATCGTAGTCGGCCTCGCGGGGCTGCTGGACCTCGGCTATGTCGCCTTCTACGCGGTGGGCGCCTATTCCTACGCGCTGCTGGCGCAGTATTTCGGCCTCTCCTTCTGGGTCTGCCTGCCGCTGGCGGGCATTCTCGCGGCCTTCTGGGGCGTCCTGCTGGGCTTTCCCGTGCTGCGGCTGCGGGGCGACTACCTCGCCATTGTCACGCTCGGCTTCGGCGAGATCATCCGGCTGGTCCTGCTGAACTGGGTGGAGCTGACTGGCGGGCCCAACGGCATCTCCGGCATTCCCCGCCCTTCCTTCTTCGGACTGGCCTTCACCGCCGGGGGCGGCCCCGGCTCCTTTGCCGATTTCTTCGGGCTGGAGCCGAGCCCTACGCATCGCGTGGTCTTCCTCTATTACCTCATCCTGGCCCTCGCCCTGCTGACCAACTGGGTCACGCTGCGGCTCCGCCGCCAGCCGCTCGGCCGCGCCTGGGAAGCGATGCGGGAGGATGAGATCGCCTGCCGCTCCCTTGGCATCAACATCACCACCACCAAGCTGACCGCCTTCGCGCTGGGCGCCATGTTCGGCGGCTTCGCCGGCGCCTTCTTCGCCACCCGGCAGGCCTTCATCAGCCCGGAATCCTTCACCTTCATCGAAAGCGCCATCATCCTGGCCATCGTGGTGCTGGGTGGGCTCGGCAGCCAGCTCGGCGTCGCCATCGCGGCGCTGGTGCTGATCGGCGGCTTCGAGGTGTTCCGCGATCTGCAGGAATGGCGCATGCTGGTCTTCGGCGGCGCCATGGTGCTGATCATGATCTGGAAGCCGCGCGGGCTGGTCGGCAGCCGCACGCCTTCCGTGGCGCTGGGCGAGAAGCGAACCATCAGCGCCGCCATGGTGGCCGAGGGGCGCGGCTGATGACGCCCATCCTGACGGTCGAGAACCTGACCATGCGCTTCGGCGGCCTGATGGCGGTGAGGGAGGTTTCCTTTGTTGCCGCGCAGGGCGCCATCACCGCCGTCATCGGCCCCAATGGCGCCGGCAAGACGACGATGTTCAACTGCATCACCGGCTTCTACCGGCCCACCGGCGGCAGCCTGACCTTGCACCATGGCGGGCAGGACGTAGCGCTGCACCGCCTGGCCGGGCACCGCATCGCACGCGCCGGTGTGGCCCGCACCTTCCAGAACGTCCGCCTCTTCGGTGGCATGACGGTGCTGGAGAATCTGCTGGTGGCGCAACATCGCCGACTGATGGCCGCAACCGGCTTCGGCATCGGCGCCGTGCTGGGCCTTTCCGGCTACAAGGCGGCGGAACAGGCGGCCATCGGCCGCGCCACCGCCTGGCTGGCAGCCTGCGGGCTGATCGACCGTGCCGACGACCCGGCGGGCAGCCTGCCCTATGGCGCGCAGCGGCGGCTGGAGATTGCGCGCGCCATGTGCACCGAACCCACGCTGCTCTGCCTGGATGAGCCTGCGGCCGGCCTCAACCCACGTGAATCCGTGGCGCTGGGCGAATTGCTGCGCGCCATCCGCGATGGCCGCGCGGCGGAAGGCGCGGCCCCCTGCTCCATCCTGCTGATCGAGCATGACATGGGCGTGGTGATGGGCATTTCCGACCAGATCGTGGTGCTGGACCATGGCAGCAAGATCGCCGATGGCGTGCCCGCCGCCATCCGCGCCGACAGCAAGGTGATCGCCGCCTATCTGGGCGAGGGCGACGAGGACGAGGGTGAGGACAGCGCGGCATGAGCATGCCATTGCCGGAAACCGGCCCCTTGCTCGAGATTCGGGATGTCTCCACCTTCTATGGCGCGATCGAGGCGCTGAAGGGCGTTTCCATCAGCGTGGCGCCGGGCGAGATCGTCACGCTGATCGGCGCCAATGGCGCGGGGAAATCCACGCTGCTGATGACCATCTGCGGCGACCCGCGCGCGCGCTCCGGCCGCGTCATCTTCGATGGCCAGGACATCACGGAACGGCCGACGCATCACATCATGCGCGGCGGCATCGCGCAGTCGCCGGAAGGGCGCCGCGTCTTTCCGCGCATGAGCGTGCATGAAAATCTGCTGATGGGCGCGCAAAGCCTGGGCATCGACCCCGGCCCGGGACTGGAACAGGCATTTGCTCTTTTTCCCCGGCTGAAGGAGCGGGAGGCGCAGCGCGCCGGCACGCTCTCGGGCGGCGAGCAGCAGATGCTGGCCATTGCCCGCGCCCTGATGTCACGCCCGCGCCTGCTGCTGCTGGACGAGCCTTCGCTTGGCCTGGCGCCGCTGGTCTCGCGGCAGATCTTCCAGGCCATCCGCAAGCTGAATGCGGAGACGGGGCTGACGGTGCTGCTGGTGGAGCAGAATGCCAACCAGGCGCTGCGGCTGGCTCACCGGGGCTATGTGCTGGTCACCGGACGGATCACCATGTCCGGCACCGGGCGCGAGCTGCTGGCGCGGCCGGAAGTGCGCGACGCCTATCTGGGCGGCCACTGAGATCGGGCTGGCGGAGCGGCGAGAAGCTTCCTAGGCTGCAATGAACAACACCGGCCGCGACGGGTTCCGGCGGCTGAAGAGCGGAGGGTCTGATGATGCAACGCAGGCAGCTTCTTGGCACCGTGGCCGGCCTGACGGCCGCCGGTGTGGCGGGTGTGGGGGCGAGCCGTGGCGCGCAGGCGCAGTCCGGCACGCTGCGCATCGCCTCCGTCGGGCCCATGACCGGGCAATACGCGGCCTTCGGCGCGCAGCTTCGTGTCGGCGCCGAGCAGGCGGTGGCCGACCTCAACGCGGCGGGCGGCGTGCTGGGCCAGCAACTGGCGCTGGAAATCGGCGACGATGCCTGCGACCCGCGCCAGGCGGTCTCGGTCGCCAACCAGATGGCCAGCCGGCAGGTGAAGCTGATCGCCGGGCATTTCTGCTCCGGCTCCTCCATCCCCGCCAGCAAGGTCTATGCGGAGGAAGGCGTGCTGCAGATCAGCCCGGCCTCCACAAACCCGCAATATACCGATGCCGGCGGCTGGAACACCTTCCGCACCTGCGGGCGCGACGACCAGCAGGGCAAGGTGGCCGGCGCCTATATCGCCAAGACCTATCCGGGCAAGAAGGTCGCCATCCTTCACGACAACTCGGCCTATGGCAAAGGCCTGGCGGACGAGACCAAGAAGGCGCTGAACGCCGCCGGCACGACCGAGGCCGTCTATGCCGCCTACACGCCGGGCGAGCGCGATTATTCCGCCCTGGTCTCCCGCCTGAAGTCCTCGGGCGTCGAGGTCATCTATGTCGGCGGCTATCATACCGAGGCTGGGCTGATCCTGCGGCAGGCCAAGGAACAGGGCATGCCGGTGACGCTGATCGGCGGCGATGCACTGGTGACCAACGAGTTCTGGCAGATCGCCGGCGCCGCCGGCGAGGGCACGCTGATGACCTTCGCCTCCGACCCGCGCAAGCGCCCCACCGCGGCCGAGGTGGTGGCGCGCTTCCGGGCCAAGAATGTCGATCCGGAAGGCTATGTTCTCTACACCTATGCCGCCGTGCAGATCTGGGCGGAAGCGGCGAAAAAGGCCAATAGCGCCGATCCCAAGAAGGTCTCGGAAACGCTGAAGTCCGGCGGCCCCTGGAACAGCGTGCTGGGCCCGATCAGCTTCGACAAGAAGGGCGACGTGACCGTGCCGGATTACGTCTTCTATGTCTGGAAGAACGGCTCCTACGGCGAGGTCTGATCCGCGCCGCATCGGGTTCCGCGACCCAGGGAAAGCCGGGGACACTGCTCCCCGGCTTTCGTGTTTCGGAAGCTGGCGGGGCGCGGATCGAATCGCCGGGTTCCCGCTTGGGCCTGCCCTTCCTTTTCCCCAGCCCCGGCGCGCCGCAGCGGGTGGTGGATAGCGAGATCGGGCGTGAATTGTTCTCGCTGCTTCAAGAAATTCGGGCTGGTCGCCCTGGGCTGGTGGGACAATGGCACGCGCCACACCACCAGCAGCAAGCGGCTGCTGGCGCCGATCTTCGTGCCGCTGGCGCAGCAGATCGGCCTGGACCCGCTGCAGCTCGGGCTGATGATGGTGCTCAACCTCGGTATCGGCCTCTACACGCCGCCGGTGGGCACAACGCTCTTCATCTCCTCCTCCATCGCCGGCAGTTCCATGGGGGAGACGGTGCGGGCCCTGTGGCCCTTCTTCTTTGTCGCCATCGGCCTGCTGCTGGCCGTCAGCTATGTGCCCGCGCTCACCATCCGCTTCTGACGGGGCCGGAAGCGAGGAGGGAGCAACAGTGGTTGCTGTTGCTCCCCCGCAGGTGCGCCGGAACCCGGCTCAGCGCGCCGACATCATCGTGGAGGTGGGAACCGGCGGCAGGTAGACGAGCTGGCCTTCCCCGCCCGGGTCCATGGCGATGCCGGCCCGCCGCTGCACGAAGGTCGCGTCCTGGTAGACAATCCGCCCGTCCTGGCCGCCACCCTGGAGCTGAACAGCGCCGCCACCCAGGATATTGCTGTCATGGCCCGACCCGTAATCCACGGCGAAGCTCTCGCCGGTGCCGGTGATGGTCAGCGTCTGTGCCTGCGCCAGGCCTGCCGGAAGGATCAGGGCCAGGGCGCCAAGGAAGCTCCAGGTCTTGTTCATGGTCGTTTCTCCTCTGGGGGCCTGATGGCGGCCCCTTGTTGTTTGGCGAGGAGGAACTTGCCCGCACCGCATGTGAGATGCCGTGTGCAGCAGCGTTGGAATGCGGCCACGACCCGTGGTTTCGAATGGTGGCCGCCGCGCCGGAGTTGCCGCGCCGAAGCCTGGTCTCCCGCCATCTTGTCTTGTGATTCCTGCGGAAACGCGGAATCTAGGCCGCATCGTGATTCCGGCTCCGCCGGCCACCCATACCGCCCGAGATCGCCATGCTCAGGATCCGGCTGCTCGGCGACATGACCGTGCTGCGTGATGGGGAGCCACAGGCTCTGCCTCCCTCTCGCAAGACAAGGGCATTGCTGGCCTATCTCGTCGCGACCGGGCGGCCGCAACGGCGGGACCGTATCTGCAGCCTCTTGTGGGATGTGCCTGACGACCCGCGGGGCGCCCTGCGCTGGAGCCTGAGCAAGCTCCGAACCGTGGTCGATGAACCCGGCGGCCCGCCCCATATCCTGGCCCATGGCGACACGGTCGCCTTCGCGTCGGAGGGCGTCGCCTGCGACCTGCACGCGCTGCGGGACGTGGCGGGCCATGGCGGCGGCGCCAGCCTGCGCGCCGCTTCCAGCGACCACCTGCGGGCCGTGGCCGGTGAGGATGGCGGCGAGTTCCTGGAAGGCCTCGACCTGCCGGCGCATCCGGACTTCCAGGCATGGTGCGTGGCCCTGCGCGAGGATGTGCGGCGGCAGCGGATGCTGCTGCTGAAGGCCCTGGTGGAGCGGCTTGCGCCCGCTGCCCCGGAAGAGGCGCTGATCTATGCGCGGCGGCTGGTGGCGCTCGATGGCTTCGATGCCCCGGCGCGGGTGGCGCTGATCCATCTGCTGGCGCGGCTGGGGCGCCGCGACGAAGCCGAGCAGCATTGCGGCAGCGGGCTGCGGCTGTTGCGGGAGGCCGGCCTTCCGACAGCCGCGCTCGAGCGGGCGGCGCAGGATCTGCGTGCCACCACGGCCAGGTTCCAGCATGCGGAAGAGGCCAATGGGCAGACGGCGCCAGGGATGGAGCGGCTGGCGCCGCCGCACCCCGCGCCGGCGGTGCGGCAGCAGATCCGCTTCTGCCGCACCACCGACGATGTCCGCATCGCCTATGCGGTAAGCGGGCAGGGCCGCCCGCTGCTGAAGCCCGGCACCTGGCTGACGCATCTGGAGCATGACTGGCGGAGCCCGGTCTGGCATCACTGGATGCGGGAATTGTCCGCCGGGCGGAGCCTGGTCCGCTACGACCAGCGCGGGAACGGCCTTTCCGACTGGGACGTGGAGGACCTGTCCTTCGAGGCCTGCCAGCGCGACCTGGCGGCCGTGGTGGAGGCCACGGGCGTCAGGCGCTTCCCCATGCTCGGCATTTCGCAAGGCTGTGCCTCCGCCATCGCCTATGCGGCCGAGAATCCGGAGCGTGTCACGCGCCTGGTCCTGTATGGCGGCTATGCCAGGGGCTGGGCGATGCGCGGCAATACGGCGGAGATCGCGATCCGCAAGGCACTGAGCACCCTCATGCTGCACGGCTGGGGGGCCAATACCCCCGCCTTCCGCCAGTCCTTCACCAGCCTCTTCATCCCCGACGCCAACCCGGACCAGGTCCACTGGTTCAATGAGCTGCAAAGGGTGACCACCTCGCCCCAGAACGCCATCCGCCTCACCGACATGTTCGGCTCGATCCAGGTGGAGGCGCTGCTGCCCCGCATCCGCGTGCCCACCCTGGTCATGCATTGCACCGACGATGCCGTGGTTCCCTTCGAGGAAGGGCGGCGCCTGGCCACGGGCATCTCCGGCGCCCGCTTCGTCGCGCTGCCAGGCCGCAACCATATCCTGCTGGAGGACGAGCCGGCCTGGCCGCAGTTCCTGGCCGAGCTCATCCCCTTCCTGGCGGAAGACGAAAGCTGACCCGGCGGGGAGCGGCATCCGGCGCCGCTCCCCGCGCCCGTCAGCCGCGCCGCGGCGGAGAAGCCGGCCAGCCGCGGATCAGCGTGTCGTAATCCACCGTCTCGCCGCGCTGCTTCTCATCCGCCAGCTTCCGTTGCGGCGCGATATTGCCATCCTTCCGCGCCTGCTCGTACCAATGCTCGGCGCTGCTCCGCGCATTGAGCTGTGGGCCGCATTCGCCCTGCACATTGGCGCGCTGCAGCCGCTCCAGCACGCCGTCCTGCGCTGCCGCCAGCGCATCCATCGCCTGCTGCGGCGTCTTGGCGCCCGAGGAGGCATCGCCGATATTCTGCCACCAGAGCTGCGCGAGGCGCGGATAGTCGGGGATATTCACCCCCGTGGGCGTCCACTGCACCCTTGCCGGGGAGCGGTAGAACTCGATCAGCCCGCCCAGCTTCGGCGCCCTCTCGGTGAAGGATTCATGCCAGATGTCGCCTTCGCGGATAAAGGTGAGGCCGACATGGCTTTTCTTCAGGCTGGTGGATTTCGCCACGCAGAACTGGGCATAAAGCCAGGCGGCGCGGCGCCGGTCGGCCGGCGTGGATTTCAGCAAGGTCCAGGAACCCGCATCCTGGTAGCCGAGCTTCATGCCCTCCTTCCAGTAGGACCCGTGCGGCGATGGCGCCATGCGCCATTTCGGCAGCCCCTCGGCGGTGACCACCGGCAGGCCAGGCTTGACCATGTCGGCGGTGAAGGCGGTGTACCAGAAGATCTGTTGTGCGATATTGCCCTGCGCCGGCACCGGCCCGCTCTCGGAGAAGGTCATGCCGGCCGCTTCCGGCGGGGCGTATTTCTTCAGCCACTCGACATACTTCGTGACGGCATAGACCGCGGCCGGGCCATTGGTATCGCCGCCGCGATCGATGGAGGAGCCGGCCGGGCGGCAGCCCTGCATCCGGATGCCCCATTCATCCACCGGCTTGCCGTTGGGAATGCCACGGTCGCCATTGCCGGCCATGGACAGCCAGGCATCGGTGAAGCGCCAGCCGAGCGAGGGGTCCTTCTTGCCATAGTCCATATGGCCATAGACCTTGACGCCATCGATCTCCTTCACCGTATTGGTGAAGAATTCCGCGATATCCTCATAGGCCGACCAGTTGACCGGCACGCCGAGTTCATAGCCGAACTGGCGCTGGAAGGCCTCCTTGATCTGCGGCCGCGTGAACCAGTCGTAGCGGAACCAATAGAGATTGGCGAATTGCTGGTCCGGCAGCTGGTAGAGCTTGCCATCGGGCCCGGTGCCGAAGCTGCGGCCGATGAAATCCTCCAGGTCCAGCGTCGGCAGCGTATGCTCCCGGCCCTCGCCCGTCATCCAATCGGTCAGCGGCACAGCCTGCTGGTAGCGGAAATGGGTGCCGATCAGGTCGCTGTCATTCACCCAGGCGTCATAGACATTGCGGCCCGACTGCATCTGGGTCTGGATCTTCTCCACCACATCGCCTTCCTGCAGCAGGTCGTGCCGCAGGTTCATGCCCGTGATCTCGGAGAAGGCGCGCGCCAGGGTGCGGGCCTCGTATTCATGCGTGGTGATCGTCTCCGACACCACATTGATCTCCTGCCCGCGGAAAGGTTGCGCGGCACGGGCGAACCATTCCATCTCCTGCATCTGCTGCTCGCGCGACAGGGTGGAGGGCTGGAACTCCTGCTCCACCCAGCGGCGGGCAGCATCCATGCCCTGCGCCAGGGTGTGCCTGGGCGCCAGGATGGCGGGGGCAGCCAGGACGGCGGCGCTGCCCAGCAGCAGCTTCCTCCGGTTCGTGATCATGTCGTTCATGATATTTCCTCCCGTTTTTTAGCCATACCCGGCGCTGTGGCGCCGGACGTCAGGCCCAGCGGAACAGGGCTGCGCCGAGGAAAACCGAGACGATGCTGGCGCCCCAGAGCGGCGCATCACCCGCCAGGGCCAGCCAGCCGAGATGAATGAAGGCGGCGGCGAGCAGCGTCAGGAACAGCCGGTCGCCGCGCGTGGTCGGCAGGCCCAGGATGCCGGTTTTCTCGACCTCCGGCCGGACAATGGCCAGCACCGTCATCACGGCCAGCGTGGCGAAGAGAAGCACGAAGAAGAGCGCCGTCTGCCAGGTCCAGGCCATCCAGGAGAGGTCCATCACACCCGCCCCAGCGCGAAGCCGCGCGCGATGTGGTTGCGGACAAACCAGATGACGATGACGCCGGGGATGATGGTCAACACGCCCGCTGCCGCCAGCAGGCCCCAGTCCATGCCGGCGGCGGAGACCGTGCGCGTCATGGTGGCGACAATGGGCTTGGCGTTCACGGTGGTCAGCGTCCGCGCCAGCAGCAGCTCGACCCAGGAGAACATGAAGCAGAAGAAGGCCGCGACGCCGACGCCGCCGGCGACCATCGGCAGGAAGATGCGGATAAAGAAGGCAGGGAAGGACCAGCCGTCGATCGCCGCCATCTCGTCGATCTCGCGTGGCACGCCGGACATGAAGCCTTCCAGGATCCAGACGGCGAGCGGAATGTTGAAGACGCAATGCGCCAGCGCCACGGCCCAGGGCGTGTCGAAAAGCCCCACGGCGCTGTAGAGCTGGAAGAAGGGCAGCGCGAAGACCGCCGCCGGCGCCATGCGGTTGGAGAGCAGCCAGAAGAAGAGGTGCCTGTCACCCAGGAAGCGGTAGCGGCTGAAGGCATAGGCGGCCGGCAATGCGACGGCGAGCGAGATGGCCGTGTTCAGCAGAACGTATTTGAGGCTGTTGATATAGCCGCTGTACCAGGAAGCATCTGTGAAGATGCGGCGGTAGTTCTCCAGCGTCGGCTTCTGCGGCCAGAGCGTCATGCCGGAGGCGATCTCGGCATTGGTCTTCAGGCTCATGTTGACCAGCCAGTAGATCGGCACCAGCAGGAACAGGATATAGAGCGCCAGCAGAAGGCGTGGCGCCACTGCGCGCAGCAGGCCCTCGCGCCATGGCCTGCGGCTGTCCGGCAGCGCCGCCGGCGCCGTTCTGGCACCGCTGCCTCCGGCTGGCGCCGCGACACGGGTCTGCACGCCGCTCACCGCCCCGCCTCGCCCTGCCCGCGGGTGGTGGTGGCGAAGAAGACCCAGCAGACCGAAAGGATGATCAGGTTGTAGACGATGGACATGGCCGCCGCCTTGCCCAGGTCGAACTGCCCGAGCGCGATCTTGACCAGGTCGATGGACAGGAAGGTGGTGGCGTTGCCCGGCCCGCCGCCGGTCACGACGAAGGGCTCGGTATAGATCATGAAGCTGTCCATGAAGCGCAGCAGCACCGCGATGGTCAGCACCCGCTGCATCTTGGGCAGCTGGATGGCGCGGAAGACGGCCCAGGCCCCCGCGCCATCCACCCTGGCGGCCTGGTAATAGGCATCCGGGATGGCGCGGAGGCCGGCGTAGCAGAGCAGGACCACGAGGGATGTCCAGTGCCAGACATCCATCAGCACCACGGTAATCCAGGCATGCAGCGGCACCTGGGCATAGTTGAAGTCGATGCCGAGCCCGTTGACTGCCGCGCCTAGCATGCCGATGTCGCGCCGCGCGAAGACCTGCCAGATGGTGCCGACCACGTTCCAGGGGATCAGCAGCGGCAGGGCCAGCACGACCAGCGCGGCGGCGACACCCCAGCCCCGCCGTGGCAGCACCAGGGCGACGGCGATGCCGAGCGGGATCTCGATCAGCAGGCAGAGCGTGCTGAACAGCAGCGTGCGCCACAATGCATCGAAGAAGCGCCCCCCGAGGTCGGTGGAAGGGTCCAGCAGCTCCCTGAACCAACCGGTGCCGTTCCAGAAGAACTGGTTGTTCCCGAAGGTGTCCTGCACGGAATAGTTCACCACCGTCATCACCGGGATAAGCGCGGAGAAGGCGACCAGCAGGACCACCGGCAGCACCAGGAACCAGGCGCGGTTGTCGCGCGGCTTGGCCATGGCCTAGGCCTCCCCTGGCATCAGCCGGCCACCGGCATAGACATGCAGCTGGGCGGGCTGCAGAAGGAGGCGAGGCTCGGCCGGCACCGGCATCCCCTCCGGCAGCGTGGCGGCGAAGGGACGGCCCGCCAGCTCCAGGCGCGCGATGCGGCGGCGGCCAAGATCCTCCAGGCGGCGGATGGTGACCGGCAGCCCCTCATCCGCCAGCGTCGCGAATTCCGGGCGGATGCCAAGCTCGACCTGCCCCGAAAGCGCCGGATAGGCGTGCGGCAGGGTGACATGCAGCCCGCCGGGCAGCAGGGCCTGCCGCCCTTCGACGGCGCAGGGCAGCAGGTTCATCCCCGGGCTGCCGATGAAATGCCCCACGAAGGTATGCGCCGGCCGTTCGAACAAGGCCTCCGGCGTGCCCATCTGCACCACCTCGCCTTCCGACATCACCGCCACGCGGTCGGCAAAGGTCAGGGCCTCGGTCTGGTCATGCGTCACATAGATCATGGTGACCGGGACCTCCCGGTGCAGTTCCTTCAGCCGGGAGCGCAATTCCCATTTCAGGTTCGGGTCGATGACCGTCAGCGGCTCATCGAAGAGGATGGCGGCCACGTCGTTGCGCACCAGCCCGCGCCCCAGCGAGATCTTCTGCTTCTCATCGGCGCCGAGGTTGCGGGCGGGCCTGTCGAGATCCCGCGTCAGGCCCAGGAGCCGCGCGACATATTCCACCCGCCCACGCGCCGCGGCGGCCGGCACGCCGCGGTTGCGGAGGGGAAAAGCCAGGTTCTCCCGCACGGTCATGGTGTCATAGACCACGGGGAACTGGAAAACCTGCGCAACATTGCGCCGCTCCGTCGGCAGCGCCGTCACATCGGCGGCGCCGAACAGCACGCGCCCCTCGCTCGGCCGCAGCAGGCCGGAGACGATGTTCAGCAGCGTCGTCTTGCCGCAGCCGGAAGGGCCGAGCAGCGCATAAGCGCCCGCGTCCTCCCACACCATGTCCATGGGCTTCAGCGCATAGCCGCCCCCGCCGGGATAGGCATGCGCCAGGCGCTCGAAGCCGATGCGGGCCATCAGGCGGCCTCCGCAAGGCTGGCGGCGAGCCGGCCATCGGCGCCAAAGACAAGGCAGCGGCGGGCATCGAGCCAGACCGTCGCGGCATCGCCCGGCTTCGGCCTTCTCACCCCAGGGGAAAGCACCACCCATGGCAGGCCGCCGACATCGAGGTGGATGTAGCTTTCCGAGCCCGTGACCTCGGCAAGGCGCACGACCGAGGGCATGGAGACCGCGCTTGGCAAAGGCTCCAGCGAGAGCTGATGCGCGCGGATGCCGACCGTGCATGACCCTTCCGGCAGGTGGATGCCGGATGCGGGAAGCCTGGCGCCGCCCGCGAGGATGATGTGCCCGCCTTCCAGCCGGGCAGGCGCCTCGTTCAAGGGGGGGTCGGAGAAGACGCGCGCCGTCGCAAGGTCGGCGGGGTAACGGAAGACATCCCCCGCCCTGCCGAACTGCGTGACCCTCCCTTCCGACATGGTGGCGACCAGGCCGCCGAGCAGCAGGGCCTCGGCCGGCTCGGTGGTGGCATAAACGAAGACGCTGCCGCTCTCGGCGAAGAGCCTCGGCAATTCCTCGCGCAGTTCCTCGCGCAACTTGTAGTCGAGATTGGCCAGGGGCTCGTCCATCAACACCAGGGCCGCGCGCTTGACCAGCGCCCGGGCTATGGCGGTCCGCTGTTGCTGCCCTCCGGAAAGTTCCAACGGCCGGCGGGAGAGAAAGGGTGTCAACCGAAGCAGCCGCGCCGCCTCCCGCACCCTTGCCTCGATCTCGGCGCGCGTGAAATGCCCGCGCAATGGCGAGGCGATATTCTCGAAGACGGTGAAGGAGGGATAGTTGATGAACTGCTGGTAGACCATGGCCACGCTGCGCCTGCGCACAGGCCAGCCAGTGACATCCTGGCCTCCGGCGAGGATGCGGCCCTTGGTCGGCCGGTCCAGCCCCGCCAGCAGCCGCAGCAATGTTGTCTTGCCCGCGCCCGTCGGCCCCAGCAGCACATTGGGCGATGCCGCGACGAACTTCATGCTCACCGGGTGCAGGAGCGGCTCCCCGCCCATGGCCAGGCTGATGCCTTCGAGCGCAACGGTCACCTGGGAAGCCTCCAGGCCGGCACAGGCAAGCACTCTTCCGGGGCGGTCCCCGAGCTACCGACGGCGCCGGTGACAAGCAGGTCCCGGACCTCCTTGTGATCCCTTCCCCACACGCTGGCATTCCCTGGACGCCCGGATACTGTGGCGAAGACACAACGGAGTCACAACAAGAATCGGCGGCATCGCGGCCAGGCAGCTACGGCCGCTCAGGGGCCGGCCACGAAGGATAGCTGCCGCGTGAGAAAGGTGTAGTCGGATTCAAGCATCATGATCCCCACGAAGATGAGGACCATGAGCGGCGGAACCACGACCGCGCAGACCAGGGCGAGGTGCTCCCAGGCCATGTGCATGAAAACGGCCATGATCAGGACTGCCTTCAGCATCATGAAAAGCAGGATCAGCGACCATCTCCACATGCCCTGGAGATGGATGTAGTCCACAAAGTAGGAACAGGCGCTGAGAACGAAGAGCAGGAGCCAGGTGATGAGGTAGAGCCCGACCGAATGCCCTTGCTCTCCCGATGCATGTGTCTGTGCCATCGTCTGTCTCACCAAAGGTAGAAGAAGGCGAAGATGAACACCCAGACCAGATCCACGAAGTGCCAGTAGAGGCCCATGATCTCGACCGCTTCATAGTTCCCCCGGCGGCTGGTGAAGAAGCCCCTCGCACCGTTGTCATAGTCGCCGCGCAGCACTTTCCGCGCGACGATGAACAGGAAGATGACGCCGAAGCTGACATGGGTGCCGTGAAAGCCGGTGATCATGAAGAAGGTGGAGCCGAACTGCGGCGCCCCCCAGGGATTGCCCCAGGGCCGCACGCCTTCATGGATCAGCTTGGACCATTCGAAGGCCTGCATGCCGACGAAGACAAGCCCCAGGACCGCCGTGGCCAGCATCAGGTAGGCGCTACGCAGGCGGTCCCGCCGGTAGGCGAAATTGACCGCCATGGCCATGGTCCCGCTGCTGCTGATCAGCACAAAGGTCATGATGGCGATCAGGATGAGCGGCACCGGCGTGCCGCCGATCGTCAGCGCGAAGACCTCGCTGGGATTGGGCCATGGCACCACCGTGGACATCCGCACGGTCATGTAGGAGATCAGGAAGCAACTGAAGACAAAGGTGTCGCTGAGCAGGAAGATCCACATCATCGCCTTGCCCCAGGACACATCCCTGAAGGTGCGCCGGTCCGCCGACCAGTCTGCGACGAAACCGCGCCAGCCGCGCTGCGCGGATCCGGCGGGCCTGCTGTCTTCCAATGCGATCCGTTCCATCGGCCTGGAACCCTTTCCCTGGGCAGACCTCTTCGGGATGCACCACCCGAAGGGCGATGATGTCGGGAGCCTTCAGCCGTGCAGCAGCAGCGCCAGCACAGCCAGCCATACCAGCAGCAGGAAATGCCAGTAGAGAGCACAAAGATCGACAGCCAGCGTCATCCGCCTGGTGGCGCCGCCCTGGCTGAGCCTGGCAGCCGCCCTTCCCAGGGCGACGAGGCCGCCCAGCAGGTGCAGCCCGTGCAGGGCCGTCAGCAGGTAGAAGAAGGCATTCGCTGGGTTGGCCGCCATGTAGAAGCCGGCCGCGGCCAGTTGCTGGCAGGCCAGGACCTGCCCCGCCAGGAACAGCAGGGCGCTGCCGCCACCGGCGGCAAGGGCATTGCGCAGGCTTTCGGCCCGCCCGTGCCTGGCGGCAAGCTGCGCCCAGCCCAGGGCCAGGCTGCTCAGGACCAGCAGGCCGGTATTGGGCCAGAGCAGCCAGGGCAGGGGCAGGGAGCGCCAGTCGCTCGCCATATGCATCCGCATGGAATAGGCGCTGGCGAAGAGCGCGAAGAGTGCGCTGACAACGGCCAGGAAGACACCGAGGCCGACCTTCTCCGCCGGCAGCCTTCCTGGGCCATCCGCGTGGATGGTATCGGCCGTCCCTGTCTCCAGCCAGGGTTTCCCCGTCAGCCGCTGTTGCGACAGCCACCAGATGGCGATCATCGCCAGCGTGGTCACCAGAAGAAGCATGATGGTCATGGCGCGGCGCTCCGCGTGGCCTGGCTGGCGGGCGGCTCGTTCTGCGGCAGGAAGTCCTGCGCGGCGCCGGGCACGCTGTAGTCATAGGCCCAGCGGTAGACCACCGGCAGCTCCCGGCCCCAGTTGCCATGCCCCGGCGGGGTCTCGGGGGTCTGCCATTCCAGCGTGGTGGCGCGCCAGGGGTTTCCGCCGGCGGGCGCGCCATGGCGCAGGCTCCAGATCATGTTGAAGACGAACACCAGCTGGGCGAAGCCGACCACAAAGGCCGCCACGCTGATCATCTGGTTGAGTTCCCCGGTGGAGAGCGGAAGCCCGTCCATCTCACCCATCGTGTAGTACCGCCGGGGAACGCCCATCAGGCCAAGGTAGTGCATGGGAAAAAAGATGAGGTAGGAGCCGATGAAGGTCGCCCAGAAATGGAACTTCCCCATTGCCTCATTCGACATGCGGCCGGTGACCTTGGGATACCAGTGGTAGATCGCCCCGAAGATGACGAGGATCGGCGCCACGCCCATCACCATGTGAAAATGCGCGACGACGAACATCGTGTCGGAAAGCGGCACGTCCAGCACGGCATTGCCCAGGAACAGACCCGTCAGCCCGCCATTGACGAAGGTGACGATGAAGCCGAGGGCGAAGAGCATCGGCACCGTGAGATGGATATCGCCGCGCCAGAGCGTGAGCACCCAGTTATAGACCTTGATCGCCGTCGGCACGGCGATGATCAGCGTCGTGGTGGCAAAGAAGAAACCGAAATAAGGATGCATGCCGCTGACATACATGTGGTGGGCCCAGACGCCGAAGCTCAGGAATCCGATGATGACGATGGCCCAGACCATCATGCGGTAGCCGAAGATATTCCGCCGCGCATGCGTGCTGATGAGGTCGGAGACGATGCCGAAGGCCGGCAGGGCCACGATGTAGACTTCCGGATGGCCGAAGAACCAGAACATGTGCTGGAACAGGATCGGGCTGCCGCCGCTGTAGTTCAGCGGCTGGCCCATCTCCACAATGGCCGGCATGAAGAAGCTCGTGCCCAGCAGGCGGTCGAACAACAGCATCACCGCGCCGACGAACAGGGCGGGAAAGGCCAGCAGCGCCATGACGCTGGCGGTGAAGATGCCCCAGACCGTGAGCGGCAGGCGCATCATGGTCATGCCCCGCGCCCGCCCTTGCAGCACGGTCACGACATAGTTCAGCCCGCCCATGGTGAAGCCGATGATGAAGATGATCAGCGAAACCAGCATCAGGACGATGCCGGCATCGCGCCCCGGCGTGCCGGAGAGGATGGCCTGGGGCGGGTAGAGGGTCCATCCGGCGCCGGTCGGCCCACCCGGCACAAAGAAGCTGGAGAGCAGCACCAGCACCGCGAGCAGGTAGGTCCAGTAGCTGAGCATGTTCAGGTAGGGGAAGGCCATGTCCCGCGCCCCCACCATCAGCGGGATGAGGTAGTTGCCGAAGCCCCCCAGCAGCAGGGCGGTGAGCAGATAGACCACCATGATCATGCCGTGCATGGTGATGACCTGGTAGTACTGGTTCTGGTCGATGATGGAGAGGCTGTCCGGGAAGCCCAGCTGCAGCCGCATCAGCCAGGACAGCACCAGGGCCACGAAGCCCGCCGCCAGGGCCGTGGCCGAGTACTGCAGGGCAATGACCTTGGCATCCTGGGAGAAGACGTATTTCGTCCACCAACTCGTGGCGTGGTAGAGTTCGTCCTCCGGAGCCTCGGCATGGTCCAGGCCCTCAAGCGGTTTTGCCGTCGCTTCGCCCATCGGTTTCCTCCTCGCCCCGCTGCCTGGGGCTGGTGTGCTGCGGCGTCAGTGCGGTGGGTGGGCAATTCCTCCGGCCGGCCGGGCATTCCCCTCCGCCGCGCCTTGCTCGCGCGACGCGATGGTGGGGGTGGCGCGTGACGCGAAGGTCTGCTGCGCCCCAAGCCATGCCTGGTAGTCCCGCTCGTCATCGATGACGACCCAGCCGCGCATGATCGCGTGCCCGACGCCACAAAGCTCGGCGCAGAGGATCTGGAAGCGCCCGGGGCGGGTGGGGGTGAACCAGAGCTGCGTCACCATGCCGGGCACCAGGTCCATCTTGGTGCGGAATTCCGGCACATAGAAGCTGTGCAGCACATCGACCGAGCGCAGCAGGAGCTTGACCGGCTTGCCGAGCGGCAGGTGCAGGTCCGCTGCCTCGACCACGATGTCATCCTGCCCTTTCGGATCTTCCGTGCTGATGCCAAGCGGGTTGCCGACAGGCTGCACATTCCGGATGTCGGTGATGCCAAGCTGGCCATCCTGCCCCGCCAGGCGGAAGTTCCAGGACCATTGCTGGCCCACGGCCTCGACCTCCACCGTGCCCGCCGGCGAGGTGATGAACTGGTTCCAGACCATGAGGCCCGGCGCCAACATCGCGGCCACGCCCACGGCGGTGACAACCGCGAGGCCCAGCTCAAGCCGCGTGCTTTCCGGCTCGTATTCCGCCTTGTGTCCCTCCCGGTGGCGGAAGCGGAGAAGGCAGTAGGCCAGAAAGATCATGACAGCCACGAAGACGAGGCCGGTGATCCAGAAGGTCAGGTTGATGGCGCTGTCGATATAGTGCCAGTTCGAGGCGATCGGCGCCCACCACCAGGGGCTGAAGAGATGAAACAACACTGAGAAGAGGGCCACCGCCAGCAGGGCGTAGGGCACCGCCTGGCCATGCCGCACGGCCTTGCCCTCGGCTTCGTCGAAGGCCGTGCGGATCAGGTTCAGGATCATGATGGCGCTGAGGAAAGTGAGGGCCAGCCCAACCCAGAGGAAGGTGGCATCGACCGCGCGGCTGGCGATGAACAGGCCCGCCAGGCCGAGCAGCGCCACGCAGATCCCCGCCGTCCATCGTGCGTCGTTGCTCACCGCGCTCCTCCCGGTTTCCGCCGCAGGCGCCAGTTTGCTTCTTGTCCTGTTCCACGCAGGATCGGCGCCAAGGCCCGCGCCGGTCGCAGCATGGCCTGTCAGGTCTCTTCACATCCCGCCGGCTCCAGGCGCCATCCCATTGGCGACGATGCGCGCGAGAAACGCAGCTTCAGAGCAGCGTGCCGTGGCCTTCGCTCAGCACGGCCCGTCTGGTGCTCCGCCGCGAAGCGGAGTGAGCCTTCCGCGAGCTGCCCTCCGGCGCAGCCACACGTGGCGATCGCACCATCCACAAGGCACCGATACAAGCGAATCCGCAACGATCATGCTCTTTGCGCCGATCTGGCGTCAAGGCAAAGGGCTGCGTCCCCGGTCAAGCCGGAACGCCGCTTTGCCTTCCTTCTTCTGGCTCCTGCAAAAGTCAGTCGGATACCGCTGCGAAGTGGCGTAGACTCCGTTCCGCGCGATGGGGCACGGATCCTGCCGGACCAAGCCGCGCCGATATGGTCCAGAGACAGCCGAGATCCCCTCCGTACAACAGTTCGGGAGGAGCGAATATGTCCATCCGGAACCCGATGGAATGGAGCGTCGACCAGATCAACACCGCCGCCAGGTCGGCGGCCATGGAGGCCAGCCACCATGGCCAGGGCCGCGCCCGGGGCATGCCCCTGCCCGCGGTTCGCAGGATCGGCATCGCCGACCTCAGGGAAGCCCTGGCAAGGGGCGCCGGCGACCTGGGCGCGAAGCGCTCCGACGTCATCTTCCTTTGCCTCATCTATCCCATCGCTGGCCTTGTCCTGGCACGGGCGGCCTCAGGCTACGGGATGCTGCCGCTCATCTTCCCGCTCATCTCCGGCTTCGCGCTGATCGGGCCTGTCGCGGCGGTAGGGCTTTACGAAATCAGCCGCCGCCGCGAGGAGGGTCAGGACGTCTCCTGGAAGGACGTGTTCGGCGTGGTTCACGCGCCGGGCTTCGATGCCCTGGTGGGGCTGAGCTTCATTCTGCTGGCCATCTTCGCGGCCTGGATGCTCAGCGCTTATGCCATCTTCCTGGCCACGCTCGGGCCCAATCCACCGGTCTCGGTCTCCGCCTTCGCGCATGATGTCTTCAACACGCCAGCGGGCTGGACGATGATTGTGGTGGGCATCGGGGTGGGCTTCCTCTTCGCGGTTGCTGTGCTGACGATCAGCGTCGTGTCCTTTCCCCTACTTCTGGAAAGGAATGTGGGGCTCGCCGGGGCGGTGGGCACATCCGTCCGCGCCGTGCTGGCGAATCCCGGCCCCATGGCTGTCTGGGGGATGATCGTCACAGGCGCGCTGGTTCTGGGGGCGCTTCCCGGACTCATCGGCCTGATCATCGTCCTGCCCTTGCTGGGGCATGCCACCTGGCACCTGTACCGCAGGGTGGTGGAGCACTGACCCAGGCGGCCTCTGGCCGTCCCGCGCCGGCGGCGGGCTAGCCGGCGTGAAACAGCCATGTCCTGCAACAGGACATAGCTTTCCTTTCTGGCTCCGCGCTCATGGCAGGCGTGCAGCGGCCATCGCGGAACCGAAAGCAGGCGGCTGCCTAATCCGCCGAAACCGCCGTCTGCGGCACGGCAGCCACCGCGCGCCTGAGGGCCTGGTCAAGGTCGCGGATCAGGTCGTCAGGATGCTCAAGGCCAACCGACAGCCGGATGAGCCCCTCGGTGATGCCGCTCATGGCCCTTGCCTCGGCCGGAACGCCGGAATGCGTGGTCGATGCCGGGTGGCAGATGAGCGACTCCGTGCCGCCGAGCGAAACCGCGAGCTTGAAGATCTGCAGGTGGTTGAGGATGCGGAAGGCCAGCGCCCGGTCGTCCGAGACGACGAAGGAGAAGGTGGAGCCTGGGCCTGAGCACTGGCGGGCATAGATCGCGCGGTCGCGCTCGGACGCGAAATGCTCCGGATGCAGCACGCGGCAGGAGATATGCGGGTTCGCGGCCAGCCAGGCAGCCACCTTCCTGCCGCTCTCTGCCGCGCGCTCCATGCGCAGCGACAGGGTCTCCATGGAGCGTGCCAGCATCCAGGAGGAATGCGGGTCGAGTTGGAAGCCATAGGCCGAGCGGGTCTGGCGCACCGGCTTCAGCATGTCGCGGGAGCCGGTGATGCCGCCCGCCACCAAGTCCGAATGGCCACCGACATACTTGGTCAGCGAATAGACGCAGATATCCACCCCGAAATCGAGCGGCTGCTGGAATACCGGGCCGAGCATGGTGTTGTCGCAGACGATGATCGGGCGCTGGCCTGAATTGCGCGACCATTCCTCCACCGTGGCCCGCACGAGCGCGAGGTCGATCAGGGCATTCGTCGGATTGGCGGGGGTTTCGAGATAGACCATCCTGACCGGGCCGCGCTGCGCCGCCCTCCCCAGCGCCTCCGCCAGGGCTTCGGCGCCCGTGCCATCGGTGAAGGGAAAGGGGTTGATGCCCCATTGCGGAAAGACCTTGCCGATCAGGGTCTCGGTCCCGCCATAGAGCGGCGTGTAATGCACGATCCCATCGCCCGGCCGCAGGTAGCTCAATGCCACGGCGCTGATGGCGGCCATGCCGGAGGCGGTGACAAGCGCAGCCTCGGCATGGTCATAGAGGGCCAGGCGGTCCTCCACGATCTCCAGGTTGGGGTGATTGAAGCGGGAATACACCAGCCCGCCAGCCCCCATGCCGGCCGGCGCGGTCTTGCGCCCGGCGACGACATCGAAGAACTCCGCTCCCTGCTCGGCCGTTTCGAAGGCGAAGGTCGAGGTCAGGAAGACCGGTGGCTTGACCGCGCCCTCGGACAAGGCGGGGTCATAGCCGAAGGCCGTCATCTGCGTCTGCGGGTGCAGCGGCTGCCCGTCCAGATGCGTTCGCCGGAAATTCCTTGCCATGATAGCCTCCCATTCGCCTGGGCGACTATAAACAGCTTGACGGCGGAATCCCTTCGCAAGGCTGTGCGGAATGCCTCAGCTCGGGTCGTTCTTTCCGGCTCATCCAACGGCTTCGCCAGGATCGCGAGGCACTCGCCAACCCTGGCGCCGCCCTCATTCTGCCGTGACCGGCCGCGGCTCCAGGCCGCTATCCGCCACAAGGCCCCATTCCCGCAGCACCTGCTGCGTATGCGCACCATGTGCCGGCGCGGGATGGCGCAACTGGCAGGGCGTGCCTGAGAGCTTCACCGGGAAGCCCAGCATCCGCACCGACCCATGTCCGGGATGCTCCATCTCCAGCACCATCTCCTGATGAAGCACCTGCGGGTCCGACAGCGCCTGCCCGATATCCTGCACCAGCCCGCAGGGCACGCCCGCCTTGTTCAGCCGCCGTACCCAGTTCTCCTGCCCGTCCGACCGCAACCGGGCGGTGATCAGCGCATCCAGCTCCGCCCGGTTGCGCATGCGCAGGCTGTTGGTCCGGAAGCGAGGATCCTCCAGCACATGCTCCAGCGCCAGCTCCCGCAGAAAGCGCCGCAGGATGGCTTCCGTGCTCGGCGCCACCGCGATGGCACCGTCCGCGGTGCGGAAGAGGCCATAGGGCGCGGTGATCGGGTGGTCATTGCCGCAGCGCACCGGCGAAACGCCGGTCGCCAGATAATCGGAGGCCAGATAGGCGAACATGCTCATGATGCCGTTCATCATCGCCGCCTCCACCCGCTGGCCACGGCCGGTATGGTGGCGGGCATGCAGGGCATTGACGATGCCGAAGGCGGCATAGAGCCCCGCCACCAGGTCGGTGATCGGCAGGCCGCTGCGCAGCGGCGCGTCATCCGGCTTGCCATTGACGCTCATGAAGCCGCTCATGGCCTGGATCACGAAGTCGAAGGCTGGCCGGTCCGCATAAGGGCCGCTGGCGCCATAGCCATTGATGCTGGCCACCACCAGGCGGGGGTTGAGCGCCTGCAGCCGCGCATCGTCGAAGCCCATCTCGGCCAGCACGCCCGGGCGGAAATTCTCCACCAGCACATCGGCCTGCTCCAGCAGGCCGGCCAGCACCTCCCGCCCCTCCGGCGCGCGCAGATCCAGCACCACGGAGCGCTTGTTGCGGTTGAAGGCGGCGAAATACCAGCTCAGCCCTTCCACCGCCGCGCCGGCGTGGCGGATCGGGTCACCCTCCCCAGGGGCCTCGATCTTGACAACATCGGCGCCCATATCGCCCAGCAGCATGGTGCAGAAGGGGCCGGAGAGGATGCGCGTCAGGTCCACCACCCTGATGCCATCGAGAGGCGTCGGCATGGCGGCCTAGCCCGCCGCCGTCGGCACGGCATCGGCCGCGTGCAGCCGCAGCCTCGGCCCCGCGCGCATCACCTGCCCCGCCAGCGGCTTGCCCAGCAGCCGTTCCATGCGATGCGCGATGGCGATGGTCTTCTCCAGGTCGATGCCGGTCTCCCAGCCGCTTTCATGCAGCAGATAGACCAGGTCCTCCGTGCAGATATTGCCGGTGGCGCCGGCGGCGAAGGGGCAGCCGCCCAGGCCGCCGGCGGCGGAATCGAAGCGCCGCACCCCCTCCTCCAGCCCCACCAGCACATTGGCCAGCCCGACGCCGCGCGTGTTGTGCAGGTGCAGCGTGAACTCCATCTCCGGCAGCTCTGCCCAGAGGGCGCGCAGCGTGGCGCGGATATTGCGCGGCGTCGCCATGCCCGTGGTGTCGCCCAGCGTGATGTGCGTGATGCCGAGTTCGGCATAGGTCCGGGCGATGCGCAGCACATTCTCCAGCGGCACGTCGCCCTCGAAGGGGCAGCCGA
The DNA here is from genome assembly GCF_014490445.1 of Pseudoroseomonas ludipueritiae. Taxonomy (GTDB): domain Bacteria; phylum Pseudomonadota; class Alphaproteobacteria; order Acetobacterales; family Acetobacteraceae; genus Pseudoroseomonas; species Pseudoroseomonas ludipueritiae. Next base: position 43,960 of record NZ_JACTUZ010000017.1, read on the forward strand.
AGGCCACGGCCATGGCGCCCAGCACCTCGATGCCGCCCTGGCGCAGCTTCTCCGCCACGGCCGGAAAGCCCTGCAGCGAATCATCGATGCTGCGGTTGAGGTTCTTGCGGTTATGCGTTTCCGAGGCCGAGATCAGCAGCAGGCCGCCATCCAGCGGCGTGTCGCAGGCGCGCTCGGCGCCCCGCAGGTTCGGCACCAGGGCCATCAGGTTGGTGTCCGGCCGCTTGCGGATGCCGGCGAGCACCTGCTCGGCATCCGCGAGCTGGGGAACCGCCTTGGGGGAGACAAAGGAGGTCACCTCGATATGCCGGATGCCGCTGTCGATCATGCTGTTGACCAGCGCGATCTTCTCCTCGGTCGGCACCATGGTGGGTTCGATCTGCAGCCCGTCACGGGTGCCGACCTCGACGACCTCAACGAAGCCGGCGGCGGTATCAGTGGTCATGGCGTCATTCTCCTGCGCGGCTTCAATCGAGCCGCAGACCGATCTCGGCGACGATGCCCTTCCAGGTCTCGGCCTCCTTCCGCAGCATGCTGGCAAAGGCCGCGGCGGAGGCGGGCGCCGGCTCGATGCCCTGGTCGTTGAGCGTCCTGATGAGGTCGGGCTGGCCGAGTTGGACGTTCACGGCCTGGTTGAGCCTCTCGACCACCGGCTGCGGCACGCCGGCCGGGCCCAGCACGCCCCACCAGTTCGTGATCTGCACATCATAGCCAAGCTCGACCAGGGTCGGGACCGCTGGCAAGGAGGGGTTGCGGCCGGCGCCGGTCACCGCCAGCGGCCGCGCCGCCCCCGACTGGATCGCGCTCATGGCCGAGGCGATGGAGGCGCCGATGGCACTGACATGGCCGCCGATCAGGTCCATCAAGGCGGGGTTCGAGCCGCGATAGGGCACGTGCTGCATGCGCACGCCGGCCCGGCGCGCCAGCAGCTCGCTGACCACATGCGAATTGCTGCCACTGCCCGAGCTGCCGAAGGTCAGCCGGTCCGGCGCCGCCCGCGCGGCCTTGGCCAGGTCCTCGAAGCCGCGGTAGGGCGAATTGGCCGAGGCCAGGAGCAGCAGCGGCGTGGTGGCGGCGAAGGCGATGGGCGTGAAGTCGCGCAGCGGGTCGAAGGCCACCTTGGTCAGCAGCGGCGCCAGGGTCATGTTGTCCTGTTGGCCGAGCACGATGTCATAGCCGCTGGCATCGGCCCGGGCGGCCTCCGCCAGGCCGATGGTGCCATTGGCCCCGGCCCGGTTCTCCACCACCATTGTCCAGCCATTGGCCTCGGCCAACCGCGTGCAAAGCGCGCGGGCCAGCAGGTCGGTGCCGCCGCCCGGGGGGAAGGGCGAGATCATGCGGATGGGCCGGGCCGGATAGGCGGCCTGCGCCGAGGCCATGCCGGAGAAGGCGGAACCCACGGCCAGGGATGCCAGCAGGGTGCGACGTTTCATGGATCCGGTTCCTCCCGATTATAGTCGGCCATCTTCGCGCGGGGCTGACGGACAGGCCCGTTTCCCCTTTCTGCAGGAAAGGATCGCCAGTGTCGGTGCAGCCGGGCAAGCGACGAGTGACGAGCCCCGCCATCTCGGATCGAGATGGCCGCTTCTCGCGCCGGCTGGACCCGGCCTCGGTCCAGTTCTTTGTCTCGGCGGTGGAGGAAGGCAGCATCGCCCGCGCGGCATCGCGCGAGAACATCGTGCCCTCCGCCATCAGCAAGCGGCTGTCCGACCTGGAGGCGCTGCTGGGCGTGGCGCTGCTGGAGCGCGGCACGCAGGGTGTGATACCGACGCCCGCCGGCGAGGCCTTCCTGCACCATGCGCGGCTGCTGCTCCGCGCGGTGGAGCGCATGCGGCTGGAGATGGCGGAATACAGCGAGGGCGTGCGTGGCCACATCCGCGTGCGGGCCAGCGCCTCTGCGCTTTCCGCCGGATTGCCGGCGGAGATCCAGAGCTTCTCCCGCGCGCACCGGCAGGTGAAGATCGAGCTGGAGGAATACGAGACGCCGGCCATCGTGCAGGACATCCGGGAAGGCCGCGCCGATGTGGGGATCGGGCCTGATATTCTGCAGCCGGAACCACTGAAGCTGATCCCGTGGCGGCACTACGACCTGTCGGCGGTGGTGCCGGACGGGCATGCCCTGGCGCGCCGCCGGAAGCTCTCCTACTCCGCCCTGCTGCAATACGAGCAGGTGGAGCAGGGCTACAGCAGCGCCTTGTCGCAATTGCTGGATTATGCCGCGCGGCAAAGCGGCCTTGCCAAGCGCACGCGCATCCGCGTGCGGGGATTCGAGGCCGTCTGCCGGATGATCGGCAGCGGCATGGGGATCGGCGTGGCGCCTTCCTTTATGCGGGAATCACTGGGCGAGGTTTACGGCCTGCGCTTCATCCCGCTCGACGAGCCCTGGGCGCATCCCAAGATCTGCATCATGCTGCGCGACCTGGACAGCCTGCCGAATGCCGCGCGCAGCTTCGTGGACCATCTCCGGCGCAGCGCCACCGCCGCCGGACGCGATGGGGATTGAGCCCGGTCCACAGGCCACCAGCCGGGCCTGCCGGGCAGGCCCGGCTGCCGGATGAACAGGAGCTGCCGAGGAAGCCCCGCGAACAGGTGACCCTGCCCGCAGGGCTTGCCACAAGGGCTGGCCTCATCCAGCCGGCTTCAGCCTTCGAGCTTCACGCCCGCCGCCCGTGCGACCTCGCCCCATTTGCGGATCTCGTTGGCGACGAAGGTATTGGCGCCCTCGATCGTCTGCGGCGCGGCGGTGCCACCGAGTTGCAGCATGCGGGCGGCGATCTGCGGATCGCGGAGCAGGGCGGTGACATCGTTGTTCAACCGCTCGACCACCTCGCGCGGCGTCGCCGCGGGGACGCAAAGGCCGCCCCAGCCGATGGCCTCATAGCCGGGCAGGAACTCGGCGATCGCCGGTACATCCGGCAGTTGCGGCGCCCGGCCGGCCGAGGTGACGGCGAGGGCCTTGATCCGCCCGCCCTGGATGTGGGGCAGCGCGCTGGCCACGCTGTCGAACATCATGGGGATGTTGCCCGCGATCAGGTCGGCCATGGCCGGGCCGGAGCCTTTGTAGGGCACATGCGTCAGCTTCACGCCGCCACGGCCGGCGAACATCTCGGCCGAAAGGTGCTGGGAGGTGCCCGGCCCGCCACTGCCGTAGTTGATGCCGCCGGGGTCGGCCTTTGCCGCCGCGAGCAGTTCCGGCACCGAGTTCGGCCCGAAGCTGGGATGCGCCACGATCAGCAGCGGAATGGTGAAGACGGTGGTGATGTAGGTGAAATCGCGCACCGCGTCATAGGGCAGGTTCGGGATCAGGCTGGGATTGATCCCGTTGGTGCCGCTGGTCGAGGCGACCAGGGTGTAACCATCGGCGGCGGCCCTGGCCCCGGCCTCCATTCCGACCACGCCAGCGCCGCCCGCGCGATTCTCCACCACGACGCGCTGCGGCCAGCGCTTCGAAAGCTCATCCGCGATGTAGCGCAGGATGGTGTCCGTCGCCTGCCCGGGCGGGAATGGGATCAGCATCCGCACGGGGCGGCTGGGCCAGTTCTCGGCGGCGAGTGGGGCTTTGGCCAGAACGGCCGCTCCGGCGAGGCCAAGGCCAGCGCCGAGGAACTGGCGGCGGGCCGGGTAACGGAACATGAGCAGTCTCCGGGAAGAAATCCGGCCGCGGTATGGTGCCTCCCCCACCGGGCGATCAAGTTAGCCCAACTGTCCTATTCCACGGCGCGGGCATGTGCCCGCCCGCGTCCCGCTGGCATCTGCTCCGTTTCCATGCCGCAGCAGGCGGACCTTCCCGCCTGAATGCATGGAGACCATCGTTTCCGCCTTACCGCGTGGCTTCACTCCAGCTTTGCAGCGGGAAGATGCGGTCATAGGCCAGGTTGAAGACAAAGGCATAGGCCACGTAGAAGGCCGCGATCGCGATATCCATCACGAAGGCCTGCAGCAGGGTGATGCCCAGGTACCAGGCAATGGGCGGCATCAGGATCAGCAGCAAGCCCGCCTCGAACAGCACGGCATGGGCGACGCGCAGGCCCATGCTCTTGCGCGTATGCCCGGCCCAGTGCTGCATCGCGTGGTCGAAGCCCAGATTATAGACGTAGTTCCAGGCCGTGGCCGCCATGGCGCTGCCGACGCCGATGACGCCCATCGTCTCGGCGGGCAGGCCAAAAACGAGCCCGCCCAGGGGAATGATGAGGGCGAGGCCGATGAGTTCGAACAGGATGGCATGGCGGATACGGTCGCGAGTGGTACGCATGATCTGAACTCTTGAAGAAAACGCTCGATAAGCCGCGCCTTCTATCTAAAATCCTTCGGTCAACAAGTTAGTACCCATCTGGTAACCAGATAGATGACCGTATCCCTGGAACAGCTGGAGGCTTTTGTCGCGGCAGCGGAGGCCGGATCTTTCTCGGCCGCCGCCCGCCGGCTGCGGAAGGCGCAATCCGCCGTCAGCACCCAGGTGGCCAATCTGGAGGCCGACCTGGGGCTGGAGCTGTTCAGCCGTGCCGGGCGCCATCCGGTGCTGACACCGGCGGGGGAGCGCCTGCTGCTGGAAGCGCGCGTGGTGCTGGACCGGCGGAAGCATTTCATCGGCGTCGCCACCAGCCTGGAGCAGCGGGTGGAGAACCGGCTGGTCGTGGCGATCGATGAACTCTACCCGGAGCATGCCCTGGGCGCGCTGTTCGCCGACTTCTCCCGGCACTTCCCTTTCGTGGAGCTGGAGCTGCTGTTTCCGCTCATGGAGGATGTCAGCCGCATGATCCGGGACGGCACGGCCGATCTCGGCGTGATGTGGCGCCAGAAGGTTCTGCCGGCGGAACTGGGCTTCCAGACCATTGGCTGGGTTCCGCTCAAGCTCGTCTGCGGGCGCAGCCATCCGCTCGCCAAGGAAAGGGTGGAGTGGGAGGAGTTGAAGCGCCACCGGCAGATCCTGATCGCCGCCCGCAGCGATGGGCCGGAGAAGCGGCGCCTGCGGGTGGCCGCCGAGGTCTGGTGGGTGGAGAGCCATTGGGTGATCCTGGAGATGGTGAAGCACGGGATCGGCTGGGCCTTCGTGTCCGACCATGTGATCGCGGCTTCGACGACCGCGCCGGATCTGGTCACCCCGGACCTGCAGTTCGACCAGGGCGACTGGCCGGTGGCGCTGGAGCTGGTGTGGCACAAGCAGCGCCCCTGCGGCCCCGCCGCGGCCTGGCTGCGTGAGCGCTTCGCGGCGACCCGGATCGGCGGGCTCGCGTCCGCTTCCCCTAAGGGGGCGCAGTAGCCTGCCGGACTGGCCTTGCGCGGCCACCGCCGCGGGTGGGCAGGCTCCCGTGCCTGGGCCATCGGCTTTCCGCATCGGCAGGGGCCGGCGCTCCCGCCAGCCCGCGTCCATTGCCTTCGCCCACGTCCTGCCCAGGCAAGCCGCCCGCCAGCGCATACGGTTCCCGGGTTTACCCCTGGGGCACGGGGGCTGGGGCTTCAGCTGCGGAAAGCCATGCCGTAAATGATGCCTCGTGAGGCCATGAAGGGCGTGGTTGTGACGGGACGATACAGGGCGGCGCGGCCACGCGCGCTTCTTTTGGCCGCACTGGCCTTCCTCGCAACATTGCCAGCCTGCGCCAGTCTGGTGCCCGACTTCCAGGAAGCGCCGCAGCCCACCGCTGAGCCTGATGTCGGAAGGGTCGTGCTGTTCACCGGCCTGAACTGGTCGGGCGAGAGCCACCGCGCCACCGGGACCGATGCGCTGGCGCAGGAGATCCGCCGCGCCGGAGTGCCAGGCAATATCTACCGTCCGGGCGAATGGGCCAGGGCCGCCGATGACCTGCTGGCACTTGAGCCACGCCCTGCCGCCATCGCGGTCTATGGCTACTCGGCCGGCGGCCCGGCTGCGGCCCGGTTCGCCCGGCGGCTGGGGGAAGCCGGCATCCAGGTTGAGACCATGGTGCTGCTCGAAGCCTGGGGCTCTGCCGAGGTGGCCTGCTCCGTCAGGCTCGCCATCCAGTACCGCCTGGAGCAAGGCGACGCACTTTCACCGGCCAGGCCGCAATGCACGCAGGTGCGCAACGAGCTGATCGATGCGGATCTGGCCGATGGTCTCGGGCACCTCAGCGTCGCCGTCGATCCTGACGTGATGCGCCTTGTGATGCAGCAGCTTGTGCGGGATGGCGAAGTTCGCAGGCGTGCCGCACGGCGCTGACGGAGGTGGATATGTTCCTCGCTGCCGTGATCCTGCGAGGGAAGTTCGGCCGCATCATGCCGCAGGCTCCCGCCAGCCTCCAGCACGACACGGCCGGGGGCGTAGCCGCGCCGTGCCTGCCTGCGCTCCGGCCCAGGGCGCCGGACACCGGAGCATCATCCGGTTGACTTTCTGCCTGCGACTGGGCGTGGCGGAAAGGCTATCCGCCACCGGGCAGCAGCTGTTGTCGCAGAGTTGCCGGCCAGCAGACGATCAGCGCGGAGGGCCGCGCCGCCGCGCAAGATGCCGCCGCAGAAGCGCCATGTTGCGAAGGTTGGCCCGGAAGAAGACATCTCCGATGGAGCCGGCCAGCGGCACCGAACTGATCAGCGAATCCAGGCCGACATTGCCGATCATGCGCAGGAGTGTTCCGCCGGATACGCCCAGCCGGCGCGCTTCCCAGATGATGTAGGCTGAGACGGCCGTGGACACCACGGGCCCCAGGCCTGGCAGCAAGCTCATGAGGGCATCGGCCCCGAACCGGATGCCCGTGCCTGGAACTCGCCACCTGCTGTCCAGAAGACGCGCCAGGATTTCAAGACGAGCCTCCGATCCGCTGCTGTAGCTCGCCATGCCCGGCGGCGGAGCGGCCGGAGTGGTGTAATGATGCATGATGCTCCCCTGCGGGAATCGAGAGAACGGCCGATGGCAGACTAACGCCTGCCATGCGCCATCGGCGGCAAGGTTCTCCAGCATCAGGTCAGGTGCCGCGCTTTGATGCACCAGGGATGCTTCGCCCCCATCAACGGCCCCGGCAGCAGCAACACGCATTCCACGGCAGGGCCTGAGAAGAATATCGCGCTTTCCGGATGCCACGGAGAGGTGCCTGGCCAGGCCCACTGGCTCCAGGCGCTGATTCTAAGCGGCCCCACAGAACCAATCGGCTCCTGGCTCATTGATGGAGAGGCTGATAGCCCCGGGCCGCTCCTACCATGCCGGCGCTGCTGGAGACGATGACATGCCCGATGCGCATCAAGAAGGCTTAAGCCGGCCTGAGCAGCAGGACGCTGAGGATCTCGCCGCGCCGAAAGCGGCAGTTCTTCATGAGGTTGTCCGCCGGCAGGGCGAGGAGGAGCTGAGCCGTCCCCCAGCCTCGCTGTTCTGGTCTGGGCTGGCAGGGGGCGTGACCATCATGGCCTCGGTGATTGCCGAAGCAGCCCTGCAGCATAAGCTCCCACCCGGCATGCCTGGGCGCGAGATGATCGCCGACCTGGGCTACAGCCTCGGTTTCCTGATGGTCATCCTCGGCCGCATGCAGCTTTTCACCGAACAGACGATCGTCACCGTGCTGCCCAACATGGCGAAGCCGAGCTGGCGGAAATTCGGCCTGACGGTCCGGCTGTGGCTGATCGTCTTCCTTGCCAACATGATTGGCACCTGCATCGCGGCAGGCATGAATGTCCATCTGCACTTGGTCAGTGAGGAACTGATGGCATCGATGCTGGAAGTTTCGGGATCACTGCTCCGGAAGACGCCGATGGAGATGCTGCTGCAAGGCATTCCTGCGGGCTTCCTGATCGCTTCAGTGGCCTGGATCCGGGCCGGTGCCTCCAACGGCGAGTTCTGGATCGTGCTGAGCCTGACCTATGCGATCGCGCTCGGAGACTTCACCCATGTTATTGCCGGCAGTGCGGAGGCGTTCCTCCTCTTGTTCTCTGGCCAGGTCGGGATTGGCCATGCAGTCGGAGGCATGATCCTGCCGTCACTGGCGGGCAACATCATCGGCGGCACCGGTCTCTTTGCCCTTCTGGCGCATGCGCAGGTCCGCCAGGAAATCTGAGGGGCCCGAGAGGTTGCGGGTGTGCATGCGGGCCCACTAGCGGCAAACCATCCGCCACCGGCAGAATGACGCATCTGCCACGCCTGTCAGAGGGCCAAGGCGAGACCGCGAAGCCGAAACTTCCCGACCAGGATGTGGAGACCGTTCCCACAGCCTGCATGTCGTCATTGCCCGGACGGCGGCTCTCCCTCCGCTGCCCAGCACAGATAGGGCGGATTCCCCACCAATGCCGCGGTCTCGTCCAGGTGGTGGCAAGGGGGAAGATACCGAGCCGACAGCTCGGCCGATTGCATTCGCAAGAAGTAGCGGCGCCGCCCTTTGTACGCCAACCCCTTCCCGCCCCCGAGCTGGGATATAGGCCGGCCAAGCCCCGGCTTCGAAGAGAGTGGGCTTCCGGGAGAGTAAACCCTGCCCCGTCCTGGGCACTCCCGCGCCCCATCGCCAGGCGCGGCGCAACCTGCGGTTCCAGGTGCCGGGCGAGCGAGCTTGTCGAGGAGAAGAATGGTGTCCCCGGCGGGATTCGAACCCACGGCCCCAGGATTAGGAATCCTGTGCTCTATCCGGCTGAGCTACGGAGACGCCATGCCCTAAGGTTTAGCCGTCCCGCGCCCGCCGGTCCACCGCCCTCGTTGCGCTCTCAGCCGCGCCGGCGGAAGCGCTCCACCGCCGCCACCAGGGCTAGGCGCACGCCTGGCTCCAGCGCCGAATGCCCCGCGTCCGGGATCACGGTCAGCCGCGCGCGGGGCCAGGCGGCAGCCAGGTCGAAGGCGGATTCCGCCGGGCAGACCATGTCGTAGCGGCCCTGGATGATCTCGGCCGGCAGATGCGCGATGCGGGCCATGCCGCCTAGCAGCCCCTCCGGCGGCAGGAACAGGTCATGGGCGAAGTAATGCGCCTCGATCCGCGCCAGCCCCAGGGCGGTGCGGTCCTGGGCGAAGCTCGCCACCGTGTCGGGGCTCGGCAGCAGGGTGCTGCACATGCCCTCGTACTGGCTCCAGGCCCGGGCGGCGGGCAGGTGCAGCATCGGGTCGGGGTGGCAGAGGCGGCGGAGATAGGCCCCCAGCAGGTCCCCGCGCTCCTCCTCCGGCACATGCTCGGCGAAATCCGCCCAGGCATCGGGGAAGACGCGGCGCAGGCCGTAGAGGAACCATTCCACCTCCTGCCGGCGGCCCAGGAAGACGCCGCGCAGCACGCAGCCCGTCACCCGCTCCGGATGCGCCTGCGCATAGGCCAGCGCCAGGGTCGAGCCCCAGGAGCCCCCGAAGAGCATCCATTGCTCGATGCCGAGGAAGCGCCGCAGCATCTCGATGTCACCCACCAGATGCGGGGTGGTATTGTCGCGCAGTTCCCCCAGCGGGCGGGAGCGGCCGGCGCCGCGCTGGTCGAAGATGATGATCCGCCAGTGGTGCGGGTCAAAGAAGCGGCGGTGCACCGCACCCGCCCCGGCCCCCGGCCCGCCATGCAGGAAGAGCACCGGCTGGCCGCGCGGATTGCCCACCTGCTCCCAATACATGACATGCCCGCCGGACAGCGGCAGCAGGCCGGTCTCGTAGGGGGCGATATCGGGAAAGAGGTCTCCGCGGGGCATGGCGAAGTTTGGCCCGGCCCGGCCCCGGGGCGCAACAGGATGCTCCGGCGGAAAAGGGGCGCGGATTCTTGCGGTGGAATGTGTGCCGCCCCTTCGCGCGGGGCCGCTTCGTCCTTAGGTTAGGCATTATGGCGAGTTCTTCCTCCTCCACCGGGTCAAAGGCCGGGCAGGCCGCCGGCCCCGTGCGCTGCGCCGTCTGCGGCGGCGAGAGCCAGCAGCCGCCCTTCCGCCCCGGCCCGCCGGAGCAGGCGCCGGA
>NZ_JACTUZ010000170.1 GCF_014490445.1 Pseudoroseomonas ludipueritiae
GACTTGAAGAACCGTCAACCACTATTTTGCTTTTACTTCAGAAGGACTTGCTTTAGCCCTGCCACCGGTTCCGAAGCGTTACGCTCCATCGTCAGCGGCAGGGGGCGGCTTTTATGCCCGCCGCCCCCGCCTGTCAAATGGATTTTCGCAGAATTTTACGCTGAACCTCAGGCCGCCGACGCGAGCCCGGCGAGATGCACATCCAGCCCATCCCGCCCCGCCGTCACCCGCAGCGCGCTGCCATCGCGGATGGTGCCTTCCAGCAGCATGCCGGCCAGGCGGTCCTGCAGGTTCCGCTGGATCACCCGCTTCAGCGGGCGCGCGCCATAAATCGGGTCATACCCGGCCTCTGCCAGCCAGTTCCGGGCGGACTCGTCCAGCGTCAGCGTGATCTTGCGATCCTCGAGCAGCTTGCGCAGCCGGCCGAGCTGGATCTCGACGATCGAGCCCATGTCCTTCCGCGCGAGGCGCCGGAACAGCACCACCTCATCCAGCCGGTTCAGGAACTCCGGCCGGAAGCGGCTGCGCACCACGTTCATCACCTGCCCGCGCACCAGGTCCACATCCTCATCCTCCGGCTGCGCCGCGAGGATCTCGGAACCCAGGTTGCTGGTCAGCACGATCAACGTGTTGCGGAAGTCCACCGTCCGTCCCTGCCCGTCCGTCAGCCGGCCATCGTCCAGCACCTGCAGCAGGATGTTGAAGACGTCGTCATGCGCCTTCTCCACCTCGTCGAACAGGATCACCTGGTAAGGCCGGCGCCGCACCGCCTCGGTCAGCGCACCGCCTTCCTCGTAGCCGACATAGCCCGGAGGCGCGCCAATCAGGCGAGCAACCGCGTGCTTCTCCATGTACTCGGACATGTCGATCCGCAGCAGCGCCCGCTCATCGTCGAAGAGGAAGTTGGCCAGGGTCTTGGTCAGCTCCGTCTTGCCTACGCCGGTCGGGCCAAGGAAAAGGAAGCTGCCGATCGGCCGCGACGGGTCCTGCAGGCCGGCACGGGCACGCCGCACAGCCTTGGAGACAGCCTCCAGGGCCTCCTCCTGGCCGATGACGCGCTTGCGCAGCTCGTCCTCCATCCGCAGCAGCTTGGCGCGCTCGCCTTCCAGCATCTTGTCCACCGGCACGCCGGTCCAGCGGCTGACCACGGCGGCGATGCTTTCCTCCGTCACCGCCTCGTTCACCAACTGGCCATCGCCGCCAGCGGCGATCTGCCGCTCCAGCTCCGGAATACGGCCGTAGAGCAGCTCACCCGCCTTGGCGTAATCGCCCTTGCGCTGCGCCATCTCCACCTCGGTGCGGGCGCGGTCCAGCTCCTCCTTGGCCTTCTGAGCCTCGGCGAGCTTGCCCTTCTCCGCCTGCCAGGCGGCGCCGAGCGCGTTGGACTTCTCCTCCAGCTCCGCCAGCTCGCGCTCCAGCTTCTCCAGCCGGTCACGGCTCGCCTGGTCGTTCTCCTTCTTCAGCGCCTCACGCTCGATCTTGAGCATCAGCAGGCGCCGGTCCACCTCGTCCAGCTCCTCCGGCTTGCTGTCCACCTGCATGCGCAGGCGGGAGGCCGCCTCGTCCATCAGGTCGATGGCCTTGTCCGGCAGGAAGCGGTCCGTGATGTAGCGGTTGGAGAGCGTCGCCGCGGCTACCAGGGCACTATCCGCGATGCGGACGCCATGGTGCAGCTCGTACTTCTCCTTGATGCCGCGCAGAATGGAGACAGTGTCCTCCACGCTCGGCTCACCCACAAACACAGGCTGGAAGCGACGGGCCAGGGCCGCGTCCTTCTCCACATGCTTGCGGTACTCATCCAGCGTGGTGGCGCCGATGCAGTGCAGCTCGCCGCGCGCCAGGGCCGGCTTCAGCAGGTTGGAGGCATCCATCGCCCCATCCGCCTTGCCCGCGCCGATCAGCGTGTGCATCTCGTCGATGAAGAGGATGATCTCACCGGCCGAGCCTTCGATCTCGGTCAGCACGCCCTTCAGGCGCTCCTCGAACTCACCGCGATACTTCGCGCCGGCCACCATGGCGCCGAGGTCGAGCGCCAGCACGCGCTTGTCGCGCAGCGCTTCCGGCACGTCGCCATTGACGATGCGCAGCGCCAGCCCCTCGACGATGGCGGTCTTGCCCACGCCCGGCTCGCCGATCAGCACCGGGTTGTTCTTGGTGCGGCGGGCCAGCACCTGGATGGCGCGGCGGATTTCCTCATCGCGGCCGATCACCGGGTCCAGCTTGCCGGAACGCGCGGCCTCGGTCAGATCGCGGGCGTATTTCTTCAGCGCGTCGAACTGCTGCTCGGCATTGGCGCTATCGACCTTGCGGCCCTTGCGCACGGCCTCGACCGCCGCTTCCAGCTTCTGGGCGGTGGCACCGGCCTGCACCATGGCACGGCCGGCCGGGGTGTCGCTGGCGGCCAGCGCCACCAGCAGGCGGTCCTGCGCCACGAAGCTGTCGCCGGCCTTGGTGGCCTGCTGCTGCGCGGCATCCAGCACCCGCACGATCTCGGGCACGAACTGCGGCTGGCCGGCGCCGGCACCCTGCACCTTGGGCAGGCGGCCGATCTCGGCGTCCACGGCGGCCTTGACGGGGTTCGGATCGGCGCCGGCGGCGCGGATCAACCCGGCGGCGGCACCCTGCTCGTCATCCAGCAGCGCCTTGAGCAGGTGCTCCGGCGTCACACGCTGGTGGTATTCGCGAATGGCGATGGTCTGGGCGGCCTGCAGGAACCCGCGGGCGCGCTCGGTGAACTTCTCGATGTCCATATTCTCTGGCCCCTCCTATGAGCGGACCGGCACCCCTCGCCCCCTCTGGCTGCGCTGGGCACCGTATTCGTCACCGATGTGGTATGAGAGGAGGGTGCCCTTCAAGGGTCCTTGACCGGTATCGAACCGAAAATTGCGAAGGCCAGCCTCATGCGTGTCGAGATGCTCTACCGCTATCCCGTCAAAGGCTTGACCGCCGAGGCCCTGGAGGAAACCTTCCTCAAGGCGGGCGAGTGCATCCCCGACGACCGCCGCTTCGCGCTGGCCCAGGGTGACGCCCCTTTCGACGAATCGGCCCCCGGCTTCCTGCCCAAGCGCCATTTTGGTTGCCTGATGGTGAATGAGCGGCTGGCCCTGGTCTCCGCCGTCTATGATGGCCATGGCGGCGAGCTTCTGCTGCGTATCCCGGGTGGGGAAACGCTCATGGCCAGCACCCGCACCCCCGCCGGCCGCGCCGCCATCGCCGCCGCCCTTACTGCCTATCTGGGAGAGGAGGCACGCGGAGAACCCCGCTTCGTCACCGCCCCCGGCCATGCCTTTACCGACGACCGCCAGAAGGGCGTCACGCTGATCAACCTGGCCAGCATCGCGGCGCTGGAAAAGGCCACGGGCCAGAAGCTCGACCCGCTGCGCTTCCGTGCCAATATCTATTTCAGCGGCCTGCCGGCCTGGGCCGAGTTCAACTGGGTGGGCAAGGAAGTGCTGGTGGGCGGGGCGCGCCTGTCCATCTACAAGCGCACCATGCGCTGCCCGGCCACGCAGGTGAATCCCGCCACCGGCGAACGTGACATCAATGTGCCCAAGCTGCTGCGCGAACATTTCGGCCATGCCGACCTCGGCGTCCATGCCGTGGTGCTGGAGGATGGCAAGGTAGCCCTGGGCGACGCGCTGGAAGCCCTGGACTGAACGAAAAAGGGCTGGCCCAGCAGGCCAGCCCTTCTTGATCCCGTATCCGCCGCGGCGGTTACTGAGCGGCCGCCTGCGGCTGCTCTTCGTTGCCCTCGGCCTCCATGGCCGGCTGGGCACCGCCATTGGCCGTGGCCTCGCCTTCCGGTGCCTCGCCATGGTCAGGCTGGCCGTCCTGGCCGTTCTGCTGGCGGCGCGGCGGCTGGTTCTGCTGCGCGGCCTGGGCCATGGCGTTCAGGATGCGGAAATAATGCTCGGCATGCTGGAAGTAGCTTTCCGCCATGACACGGTCGCCGGAACCCGTCGCGTCGCGGCCAAGCTGGAGATACTTCTCGAACAACTGCTGGGCCGTGCCCCGGAGCCGCATATCGGGTCCGCTGGAGTCGAAGACGTGGTTGCGGTTCATCGGCTGGTTGCCGCCGCCGCCGCCGCCGCCTCCGGACTGACGGAACTGGCCGCCGCCGCCCCCGCCCTGACGGTGGCCGCCACGGCCGCGCATGCGCTTCATGTTCATCGGTATTGCGTTCGCCGTCTCATGCTCGCGTTGGCCGGCGGCAGGGGGCAGGCATGCCCCGAACAAGCCGGAATGGTCGCGGATGGTGGTTATGTTCGCTGCGGTACCGGGAGCCAAGGCCACCAAGGCCTTCCTGACATCCCCGGGACTTCCAGGCCCGCTGCCGCGTTGCCTGCCGCTGTGTTGCACCCTAGCCCCGTGCCCCGCATCAGCCAAACGGTTTTTTCAGGGGCGCCGCAGGATCAATGCGCGGTCCACCCCCCCAAGATCCGCATGGGTCCCCACAACCTCCAGCCCCGCCGTCCGCGCAAAGGCTGACACGGAAGGGCCCTGCCCCTGGCCAAGCTCCAGCACCGCGCGGCCTCGGGGCCGCAGCAGGCGCGGCAGATCGGCCACGATCAGCCGGTAGGCATCCAGCCCATCCGCGCCACCGTCGAGTGCCCGCGCGGGCTCGTGCAGCGCCACTTCGGGCATCAGGCCCGGGATATCCGCGCTCTCGATATAGGGCGGGTTGGACAGCACGAGGTCGAAGCCACCCGTGAGCGAATCGGCCCAGCTTCCGGCCAGGAAAACGGCGCGCTCCCCCAGCCCGTTCCGCCGCGCATTGGCGGCCGCCAGCGCCGCGGCCTCCGGCGCCAGATCCACGCCGATGCCAAAGGCCGCCGGATGCTCCGAGAGCACCGCCAGCAGCAGGCAACCCGTGCCGGTGCCGAGATCCAGCACCCGCGCAGGCGCCGGACCCTGCAGCGCCGCCTCCACGATCGCCTCCGAATCGGCGCGCGGGATCAAGGTGGCCGGGGAAACGGCGAGGTCCAGCGTCCAGAAGCCCTGGTGCCCCAGCACATATCCCATCGGCTCATGCGCCAGGCGGCGCTTCAGCATCCCGGCGAAGCGGAGGGCGGCCTCAGGCGGCACCGGCGCGCGCGAATCGCGCAGCAGCGCCGTGGTCTCCACCCCCATGGCGGTGGAGAGCAGCAGCCGCGCCTCCAGCCGGGGGTTCTCGATGGCCGCCGCGCGCAGGTGCTGCCCGGCGCGGCAGAGGAACCCGCCGACGCTGCCGGCGGGGTCCGGGCAGCTGTCAGACACCTTCGGCCGCCAGCCGCGCCGCCTCGTCCTCGGCGGTCAGGGCGTCGATGATCTCGTCGAACTCGCCCTGCATCACGCGGTCGATCTTGTGCAGGGTCAGGCCGATGCGGTGGTCCGTCACCCGTCCCTGGGGGAAGTTGTAGGTGCGGATGCGCTCGCTGCGGTCGCCCGTGCCGACCTGGGACTTGCGATCCCCGGCCCGGGCGGAATCGGCCGCCAGCCGCTGCTGGTCATAGATGCGGGAGCGCAGCACCTTCATCGCCTTGGCGCGGTTCTTGTGCTGGCTGCGCTCCTCCTGCATCGCCACCACGGTGCCGGTGGGGATGTGGGTGATGCGCACGGCACTGTCAGTCTTGTTGACGTGCTGGCCGCCGGCGCCGCTGGCCCGGTAGGTGTCGATGCGCAGGTCGCTCTCATTGATCTGCACATCCACCTCCTCGGCCTCCGGCAGTACCGCCACCGTCACGGTCGAGGTATGGATGCGGCCCTGCGTCTCGGTCGCCGGCACGCGCTGGACGCGGTGGACGCCGCTTTCATACTTCAGCCGGGCGAAGACCCCCCTGCCCTGCACCTCGGCCACAGCGCCCTTGATGCCGCCGACCTCGCTTTCATCGTAATCCATGATGTCGAAGCGCCAGCCGCGCGAGGCCGCGTAGCGCTGGTAGGCACCGAACAGCTCAGCGGCGAAAAGCCCGGCCTCGTCGCCACCGGCGGCGGGGCGGATTTCCAGGATGGCATTGCCCTCATCCGCCGCGTCCTTCGGCAGCAGCATCAGGCGCAGCTCACGCTCCAGCACCGGCACGGCGTCGCGTTGGGCGTAGTATTCGGACTCCGCCAGTTCCCGCATCTCGGGGTCGGCCATCATGGCCTCGGCCTCGTCGCGGGCACGCTCGGCGGCGCGCAGGGCGCCGACCTTCTCCACCAGCGGGTCCAGCTCGGACAATTCGCGCGCCAGGGCACCGATCTGCCCGCCCTCGGCCGTTTCCAGCAGGGCGCGCAGCTCGTCGGCGCGGTAGAGCAGACGGTCGAGCTTCTCGGCCAGGCCGGACTTGGTGCCGCTCATGCCGTCCCGTCGTCGTCCTCGAAGCCGGCCTCGATGCTTTCCATCATCTGCTCCAGCATCGCGTCCTCAACGCCGGCGGCCGCCAGCGCCGGCAGCAGGGCAGGCGCATCCACCCGCTCCTGCGAGCCATCCCGCAGGTTGCGGACGACATAGACGCCCTCCGCCACCTCGCTCTCGCCAATGATGATGGCGGCACGGGCGCCGGTCTTGTTGGCCCGCTCCATCCGCTTCTTCAGGTTGCCCTTGTAGGCGATCTCGGCCGGAATGCCGCCCTGGCGCAGCATCTGCGTCAGCGCCAGCGCGGCGGCTTCCTGCGCCTCGGCCACCGGGATCACGGCCACCGGGCGGGTCGCCTCCGGGCTTTCCGCCAGCAGTTCGGCCAGCCGCTCGACACCCGCCGCCCAGCCGACGGAGGGGGTGGAAGGCCCGCCCATCTCCTGCACCAGCCCTTCGTAGCGGCCGCCGCCCATCACGGTGCCCTGGGCGCCGAGGCGGTCGGTGACGAATTCGAAGGCGGTGTGGCTGTAATAATCCAGCCCACGCACGATGCGCGGGTTGCGCCGATAAGGCACGCCGAACTGGTCAAGATAGCCCAGCACCTTCTCGAAGAAGGTCCTGGCTTCCGGTGTCAGGTGCTCGTCGATGGTCGGTGCGGCGGCGACCAGCTTCTTGTCGCCCTCATCCTTGCTGTCCAGGATGCGCATCGGGTTCTTTTCCAGCCGCGCCTGGCTGTCAGCCGAAAGCTGCGCCGCATGGGACTGGAAGTAGGAGACCAACGCCGTGCGATAGGCGTCGCGGGAGGGCGTATCGCCCAGCGTGTTGATCTCCAGCACCACGCCATCGTCGATGCCGAGCTGCTGGATGATCTGCCAGCCCATGGCGATCACCTCGGCATCGGCCAGCGGCTCGGCCGCGCCCAGGATCTCGGCGCCGATCTGATGGAACTGGCGGAAGCGGCCCTTCTGCGGCCGCTCGTAGCGGAACATCGGGCCGGCGTAGAAGACCTTGCGCGGCAGCCCGCCCTGGGTCAGGCCGTTGGAAACCAGCGCGCGGCAGACGCCCGCCGTGCCTTCCGGCCGCAGGGTCAGGCTGTCCCCGCCCCGGTCCTCGAAGGTGTACATCTCCTTGGAGACGACGTCCGAGGTCTCGCCCAGGGAGCGGGAGAAGACGCTGGTGCTCTCGAAGATCGGGGTCGCCCATTCCTCCATGCCATAGAGGTTGGAGACATGGCGGGCCGTGTCGATGACATGCTGGTGGCGGCGGAAGGTCTCGCCGATCAGGTCCCTGGTGCCGCGTACCGGCTGCATTCCGCTCAACTCACGTCACTCCGCTGCCTGGGGCTCAGCCGCAGGCTCTTGCTTGGCCGCCGCAATTTCGGCGGCCTTCTTCTCGACCAGCTCCACGATGTGGTCGACCATCGCGTCGCCCTGGATCGTGTGGTCCGTCTTGCCGGCGTGATAAACCATGTGGCGGTTGTTGCCGCCGCCGGTGACGCCGATATCCGTCATCAGCGCCTCGCCCGGCCCGTTCACCACGCAGCCGATGATGGAAAGCGTCAGCGGCGTCTCGATATGCGCCAGCCGCTCCTCCAGCGTTTCCACCGTCTTGATGACGTTGAAGCCCTGCCGGGCGCAGGAGGGGCAGGAGATGATCTTCACGCCCCGGTGGCGGATGCCCAGGGACTTCAGGATATCCCAGCCCACATGCACCTCCTCCTCCGGCTCGGCGGAGAGCGAGACGCGCATGGTGTCGCCGATGCCGGCCCAGAGCAGCGAGCCCAGGCCGATCGAGGACTTCACCGTGCCCGTACGCTTGCCGCCGGCCTCGGTGATGCCGATGTGCAGCGGGTGGTCGCAGGCTTCCGCCAACTGCTGATAGGCGGCCACGGCCAGGAAGACGTCCGACGCCTTCACGCTGATCTTGAACTCGTCGAAGCCGTTCTGCAGCAGGTGGTCGGCGTGCCAGAGGGCGCTTTCCACCAGGGCTTCCGGGTTCGGCTCCCCGTATTTCTCCAGCAGGTGGCGCTCCAGGCTGCCGGCATTGACGCCGATGCGGATGGAGCAGCCATGGTCCCGCGCGGCCTTGATCACTTCCTTCACCCGCTCGGGCGAGCCGATATTGCCGGGGTTGATGCGCAGGCAGGCCGCGCCAGCCTCGGCGGCCTCGATGGCGCGCTTGTAGTGGAAGTGGATATCGGCCACGACCGGCACGTTCACCTCGTGCACGATCTCCTTCAGGGCCGCGGTGGAAGCTTCATCAGGGCAGGAGACGCGGACAATGTCCACGCCCGCCAGTTCCGCCCGGCGGATCTGGGCGATGGTCGCCGCCGCATCCTCGGTCGGCGTATTGGTCATGGTCTGGACGGAGATTGGCGCATCGCCGCCGACCAGCACCTTGCCCACCCGGATCTGACGGGACTTGCGGCGCAGGATCTGCTGATACGGACGATAGGACAAGGCGGCCTCCCGCTAAGGGTCTGCGCGGGATATGGCAGCACCCAGGCCAGAGGCCAAGCCACCATTGCGGCAGGCAGCCGCGCGTGGCCGGCGCGGCCCCTGCGCTTTGGTGGCTGCTAGCGGGTCGGCACCTGGCCCGGGGCGGCGTCACGCAGCCGGGCGGGGTCCAGCAGGATGTCGCGCCGGACGCCCACCAGCCCCGTGAGCGCCTGGGAGGCACGGCCATCCACCTCTACCGTCAGCCCCTCCGCGCGGCCGGTGGTCAGCACCAGGCCGCTGCCTTCCGGAACCTCATAGGTCTCGCGCGGCTGCAGGATACGGCTGAGCACGACGGTGCCGTTGCGCGTGTCCCGGATCTGCACCCAGGTTTCCTGCGTGGCGCGCAGCATGATGCGATTGGCCGGCGCAGGCGGCTCGGCGGGCGCGGCGGCCACGGGCGGCGGCGCCGGGGCGGCG
>NZ_JACTUZ010000171.1 GCF_014490445.1 Pseudoroseomonas ludipueritiae
CGGCGCGGGCGCGCGGGGGCGGGTGCCCTCGGCGGCCAGGCGGGAGCGCGGCGCGCCGCGCATCGATGCAGGGTTACGGGCCATGGCGAGCTTCCTGCACCATCCACGCGCACAAGTCGGAGAAGCCGATGCCACGATAGGCGGCCTGCTCGGGCACCAGGCTGGTACGGGTCATGCCGGGCTGCGTGTTGACTTCCAGCAGCACCACGCGGCCGGTGGAGTCATCATATCGCAGATCGGCTCGCGAGACGCCACGACAACCAAGCGCATCATGCGCGGAACGTGCGATGCGCATCGCTTCCCGCGCCACATCCTCCGGCACCTGCGCCGGAATGGTGTGCCGGCTGCCGCCATCGGCATACTTCGCATCATAGTCGTAGAAGGCATGGCCGGTGCCGATCTCGGTCACCGCCAGCGCATCCTCGCCCATCACCGCCACGGTCAGCTCGCGGCCGGGGATATATTCCTCGGCCATGATCTGCGGCCCGAAGCGCCAGTTGCGCGCCACCTCGGCGCGGCGGTTGTCGCCCTCGCGCAGGATCTCGACGCCGACGGAGGAGCCCTCGTTCAGCGGCTTCACCACATAAGGGCGGGGCAGTGGGTCGGCGGCTTCCAGTTCCTCGGCACTGACGACGCGGTGCTCGGCCAGCGGCAGGCCGGCGGCGGCAAAGACCGCCTTGGCCGCGTGCTTGTCCATGGCCACGGAGGAAGCCCGCACGCCGGAATGCGTGTAAGGAATCTTAAGCCAGTCCAGCACGCCCTGGATGCAGCCATCCTCGCCGAAGGGACCGTGCAGGGCGTTGAAGACAGCATCCGGCTTCTCGCGCTGCAGGGTGGTGATCAGCGCGGAAAGATCCTGCGTCACTTCCACCGGCAGCACCTCGAAGCCGGCATCGCGCAGGGCCGCGATGACCTGGGCGCCGGTGGCCAGCGAAACCTCACGCTCCGAGGAAAAGCCGCCATGCAGAACAGCGATGCGCTTCACGACAAAGCCTCCCCGATCCGCTTGATCTCCCAGTCCAGCGTGATGCCGGACATGTCGCGCACCTTTCCGCGCACTTCCTCGCCTAGCCCTTCCAGCTCGGCAGCCGTGGCCTCGCCCAGGTTGAGCAGGAAGTTGCAGTGCTTTTCCGAGATCTGCGCGCCGCCGCGCTTCAGCCCGCGGCAGCCGGCGGCGTCGATCAGGGCCCAGGCCTTCCTGCCCGCTGGGTTCTTGAAGGTGGAGCCGCCGGTGCGGGCGCGCACGGGCTGGGTTTCCTCGCGCGCTGTGCGGATGGCGCGCATCTGCTCGGCGATGCTGTCCTTGTCGCCCGGCTTCGCGTGGAAGCGCGCGCGCACCACCACGCCGCCTTCCGGCAGCGCGGCATAGCGATAGGCGAAGCCGAGTTCCCCGGCAGAAAGCCGCAGCAGGCCGGTGGGCGTCGCGACCTCGGCCCAGTCCAGCACGTCCTTCACCTCGGCGCCGTAGGCGCCGGCATTCATGGCGACGGCGCCGCCGATGCTGCCGGGAATGCCGGACAGGAAGGCGAGGCCATCGAGACCCGCTTCCGCCGCATGTTCCGCCACCGTTGCATCCAGCGCGGCGGCACCGGCCACGATGCCATCGGCTTCCACCGCGATGTCGGAAAAGCCGCGCGCCAGCTTCAGCACGATGCCGCGCACGCCGCCATCCCGCACCAGCAGGTTGGAGGCGGCGCCGATGGTGATCAGCGGCATGTCGCGCGGCTTGTCGCGCAGCAGCAGCAGCAGGTCGTCCACATCGGCCGGGCGCACCAGCCAGTCGGCCGGGCCGCCAACGCGGAACCAGGTGATGGCGGCCAGCGGCGCATCCTGCTGCACGCGGCCGCGCAGCGGGGGAAGGGTCGTGCTCTCCGCCATGCCGGGCTTCAACGCTTCCCCCCGGCCACGCGCGGGCGCGGCTGCAGTTCCATCAGCTTCTCGGGCAGGGCGGCGGCCCAGGTGGTGATATTGCCGGCGCCGAGGCAGACCACATAGTCGCCTGGCTTGGCGATGGCGTTGATCATCTCCGGCAGGCTGTCCGGCCCGGGCAGCGGCACCACGGAGCGATGGCCGTGGGAGCGCAGCCCATCCACCAGCGCGTCGCGGTCGAAGCCCTCGATCTTCTGTTCACCGGCGGCATAGACATCGGCCACAATCACCGTGCCGGCGTCATTCATGCACTGGCAGAAATCCTCGAAGAGCTGCTTCAGGCGCGAATAGCGGTGCGGCTGCACCACAGCGATCACGTCCCGCGCGCCGGCCTGCCGCGCCGCCTTCAGCACGGCGGCGATTTCCACCGGATGGTGGCCGTAATCGTCGATCACCTGGATGCCATTGGCCTCGCCCACGCGGGTGAAGCGGCGCTTCACGCCCTTGAAGCCGGCCAGCGCCGAGCGGATCGTGCCCTCGTCGATATCCATCTCGATGCCGACGGCGATGGCGGCCAGGGCGTTCTGCACATTGTGCTGGCCCAGCATCGGCAGGCGCATCGGCTTCAACTGGCGGGTGCGGCCGGTGGCGCGGTCATGCACCGTCACTTCGAAGGTCGCGCCCATGCGGTCGGTGATCAGGCGCTCCGCCCGCACATCGGCCTGCTGCGAGAAACCATAGGTGATCAGGCGGCGATCGATGGAGGGGATCATCGCCTGCACATTCGGGTGGTCGGCGCAAAGCACCGCGAAACCGTAGAAGGGGATGTTGCCGACGAACTGGGCGTAGCCCTGCTTCATCGCCTCCTCGGTGCCCCAGTGGTCCAGGTGCTCCGGGTCCATGTTGGTGACAACGGCGGCCACGGCGGGCAGGCGCAGGAAGGAGCCGTCGCTCTCATCCGCCTCCACCACCATCCATTCGCCCTCGCCCAGGCGCGTGTTGGTGCCATAGGCATTGATGATGCCGCCGTTGATCACGGTCGGGTCCAGCTTCGCCGCTTCCAGCACGGTGGCGACGAGGGAGGTGGTGGTGGTCTTGCCATGGGTGCCGCCGATGGCGATGCCCCACTTCAGCCGCATCAGCTCCGCCAGCATCTCCGCGCGGCGAACCACGGGAATGAGGCGGGAGCGGGCGGCGACCACCTCGGGGTTGTCGCGCTTCACGGCGGTGGAGGTCACGATCACCTGCGCCGCGCCGATATTGGCGGCGTCATGGCCGATCATCACGTTGATGCCGGCCTCGCGCAGCCGGTCGATATTGTAGCCCTCGGCGATGTCGCTGCCCTGCACCAGGTAGCCGAGGTTGTGCAGCACCTCGGCGATGCCGGACATGCCGATGCCGCCGATGCCGACGAAGTGGATGGGCCCGATATTCAGCGGCAAGGCGCGCATGACAAACTATTCCTGAAAGCCACGCGCCGCGGCGCGGGAGAGTACGAGGTCGGCCAATGTAGCGGCGGCCTGCGGCGCCGCCAGCGCCGCAGCCGCGGCGGCGGCGCGCGCCAGTGCGTCCGGTGTTTCCAGCAGGTCCTGCAAAGCCTTGGCCAGGGCGGCCGGCGTGAAGTCCCGCTGCGGCACCACCTGCGCAGCGCCGGCATCGGCCAGGGCGCGGGCATTGGCGGATTGGTGGTCGTCGATGGCGCCGGGCAGCGGCACCAGCAGGCTGGGGCGCCCGGCGCAGGCCAGTTCCGCCACCGTGGAAGCGCCCGCGCGGGCGATCACCAGATGCGCGGTGGAATACAGCCCGGCCACATCGCCGAAGAAGGGCGAAAGCTCGGCCGGGACATGCAGTTCCTCATAAGCGGCGCGGACGCGCGGCAGGTCCTCCGTGCGGCATTGCTGCACGACCGAAAGCCGCTGCCGCAGCGGCGCCGGCAGTTCCGCGACGGCCGCCGGCACCACGTCGGAAAAGATGCGGGCGCCGAGGCTGCCGCCCAGCACCAGCAGGCGCACCGAGCCCTGCGGCTGGATGAAGCCCTGGCCCGCCAGCGCGGCCACCGCCGGGCGCACCGGATTACCCACCGCCACCTGGTTCGCGCCCGCCGGCACGCGCTGGGTATTGGCGATGGCCAGCGCCAGCGCATCGGCGCCGCGCGAGAGCAGGCGGTTGGCGCGTCCGAGAACCGCGTTCTGCTCGTGCAGGATGGTGGCGGGGCGCTTGCCGCCCAGCATGCGCGCGGCCAGCAGCGGCGGCACGGAGGGATAGCCGCCGAAGCCCACCACCGCCTGCGGCTTCAGGCGCAGCAGCAGCTTGCGGGCCTGCATGGTGCCGGCCACCAGCGCCGCGGCGCCCTTGGCGGCCCGCAGCATGCCACGCCCGGCGAGGCCCGCGCCTTGCAGCACGAAGCGCTCCGTATTGGCGAAGACGGCGCTGCCATAGTCGGCGCTGCGCGCATCCGTCATCAGCGCGATGCGGTGGCCACGGCGCAACAGCTCCGCCGCCAGTGCCTCGGCGGGGAAGAAATGCCCGCCGGTGCCACCGGCGGCGATGACGATGGGGCGCGTCATTCCTCGTCCTGCGCGGCGCGCGAGATGCGGCGCCGTGTCAGCGCCAGCAACATGCCCGCGCCCAGCGCCACGGCGATGACGGAGGAGCCGCCATAGGAGATGAAGGGCAGCGTCATGCCCTTGGTCGGGATCAGGTGCAGCGTGGAGGCCATGTTGATGAAGGCCTGCAGCCCGAACTGCGTCAGCAGCCCGGTGGCGCCGAGGATGATGAACATGTCGCGCTCGCCCAGCAGCCGCAGCAGGCCCCGCAGCACGATGAAGCCGAAGATGCCGAGGATCAGCAGGCAGATCATCATGCCGAATTCCTCGCCCGCGACGGCATAGACGAAGTCGGCATGGGCGTCGGGCAGCATGGCCTTGAGCCGGCCCTCGCCAGGGCCCACGCCCAGCAGGCCGCCATGGCCGAAGGCTTCCATGGCCACCGTCACCTGGTAGGTGTCGCCCGAGGCGGGGTCGAGGAAGCGGTCCAGGCGGTCCCGAAAGTGCGGCATGGTGAAGTAGGCGCCGATCGCGCCCAGCACGCCCACCACGCCGCAGCCCGCCACCAGGATGATGTTGATGCCGACGACGAAGAGCTGCGCGCAGAAGACCGAGGCCACCACCATCAGCATGCCCATGTCCGGCTGCTTGGCCAGGGTGCCGATGATCAGGATGAACAGCGCGCCCACGGCGGCATAGGCGCGCCAGCCGTAGTTGCGCCCTTCCGCCAGCAGCCAGGCGGCGACCACGGCGAAGCAGGGCTTCATGAATTCGGAAGGCTGGATGGTCAGGCCCGGCAGGTGCAGCCAGCGCCGCGCGCCCTTGATCTCCACGCCGACGGAGAGCGTCGCCATGGTCATCAGCAGCGCGCCGATGCAGCCCAGCAGCGCCAGGCGCCGCACCAGCTTCACCGGCATCACCGAGATCGAGACCATCACCGCCGTGGCGGCGGCGAGGAAGAAGACCTGCTTCAGGATGAAGATGTCGCGCGAGGAAGCGCCGATGCGCTCCGCCACGCCCGGGGATGCCGCCAGCAGCATCACATAGCCGAAGCCCACCAGCGACAGCAGCGCCGCCAGGGTCCAGCGGTCCACCGTCCACCACCAGCGGCCCAGAACGGAAGTGTCGGCGCGCGAGAGAGCCATCACACGGTTTCCATCAAGCTGGCGACCTGGGCGCGGAAGGCATCGCCCCGCGCATCGAAGCCGGAGAACTGGTCGAAGCTGGCGCAGGCGGGCGAGAGCAGCACCACCGGCGTATTCGTCGCGCGCGCGGCGGCGAGGGCGGCGGGCACCGCGGCCTCCAGCGTGCCGGCGATCTCATGCGCCACGCCGCCGGCGGCGAGGGTGGCGGCGAAATCCTCCGCAGCCTCGCCGATCAGCACGGCATGGGCGATGCGTGGAAACAACGGCGCCAGTGGCGCGATGCCGCCTGCCTTGGGCAGGCCACCCGCGATCAGCACGACACGGTCGTAGCTGGCCAGCGCGCGTTCGGTGCTGTCGGCATTGGTGGCCTTGCTGTCATTGACGAAGGCGATGCCATCGATTGTGCCGACCGCTTCCTGCCGGTGCGGCAGGCCGGGGAAGTCGGCGATGCCGGCGGCGATCTCTTCCCGCGTCAGGCCGAGATGCAGCGCCACGGCGGCGGCGGCGGCGGCATTCTGGGCGTTGTGGCTGCCGGGCAGGGCGCGGGCGGTGTCGAGATCGGTGATCAACCCGTCGTCGTTGCGCAGCGCGCGTTCCTCGGCCCAGACGCCGCCGGATTGCCGCGCCTGGCCGGAGATCCGCACCACCTTGCCGGCGCGGCCGGCGGCGAAATGCGGGCCCCATTCGTCATCCATGCCGACCACGGCGAGGCTCGTGCGGTCCTGCCGGTCGAAGATATGCATCTTGGCGGCGGCATAGCCGTCCATGCCACCATGCCGGTCCAGATGATCGGGCGAGAGGTTCAGCTGCACCGCCACGTCGAAGCGGAGCTGCTGCATCCGTTCCAGCATGTAGCTGGACATTTCCAGAACATAGAGACCCTCGTCACCCAGCAGCGGCAGGCCCAGCGCGGCGGGGCCGAGATTGCCGCCCACCGCCACCTCGCGCCCCGCGCGCTGCAACAGGTGGTGGATCAGCGCCGTGGTGGTGGATTTGCCGTTGGTGCCGGTGATGCCGATGAAGCGCGCGGCGCTGCCGCTGGCCCGCACGGCGCGGAACAGCAGCTCGGCATCGCAGATCACCGGCACGCCGGCCTTGGCGGCGGCCGCGGCGGCTGGATGCACGCATGGCAGCACATGCGGAATGCCGGGGGAGAGCAGCAGCGCGTCGAAGGGGAAGCGCGCCACCTCGGCCGGGTTGCCCACCGGCAAGCCAGCGGCGCTGGCGGCTTCGCGCGCCGCTTCGCCATCGTCCCAGCACAGGATCTCCGCGCCCCATTCCACCAGCCGGCGCGCGGAAGGCAGCCCGGCACGGCCGAGGCCCACCACGGCGAAGCGCTGTCCTGCGAAGGGGAGGAAAGGGGCGGTGCTCATCAGCGGATCTTCAGCGTCGAGAGGCCGACGAGCGCCAGGATCATGGCGATGATCCAGAAGCGGATCACGATGGTGGGCTCGGCCCAGCCCTTCTTCTCGAAGTGGTGGTGCAGCGGCGCCATCAGGAAGACGCGGCGGCCGGTGCGCTTGTACCAGAAGACCTGGATGATGACGGAAACCGTCTCCACCACGAAAAGCCCGCCGACGATGGCCAGCACGATCTCATGCTTGGTGGCCACCGCCACGGCACCCAGCGCGCCGCCGAGGGCGAGGGAGCCGGTATCGCCCATGAAGACGGCGGCCGGCGGCGCGTTGAACCAGAGGAAGCCGAGGCCCGCGCCGATCAGCGCGGACAGGAATACCGCCAGTTCCGCCGTGCCAGGCACGCCGTTGAGCTGCAGGTAGTCGGCGAAGATACGGTTGCCGACCAGATAGGCGATCAGCCCGAAGACGGCGGCGGCCAGCAGCACCGGCACGGTGGCCAGGCCATCCAGGCCGTCCGTCAGGTTCACGGCATTGGAGGCGCCCATCATCACCAGCATCGCCACGACCGGGAAGAGGATGCTGAAGTTCAGCATCGTGTCCTTCAGGAAGGGGATGCTGAGCTTAAAGGCCATGCCGCTGGGCTGGAGGGAGGTGATCCAGATGGCCGCGATCAGCCCCACGCCCGCCTGCACCACCAGCTTCATGGTGCCGGAAACGCCCTTGGTGTTACGCTTGGTGACCTTCAGCCAGTCGTCCCAGAAGCCCAGGGCGCCGTAGCTCAGCGTCACCAGCAGCACGGCCCAGACAAAGCCGTTGCGCAGGTCGGCCCAGATCAGCGTGGCCGGCACCAGCCCGGCCAGCATCAGCACGCCGCCCATGGTGGGCGTGCCCTTCTTGGTCAGCAGGTGGCCTTCCGGACCATCGGTGCGGATGGGCTGGCCGCCGTTCTGGAAGGAGCGCAGCCAGCGGATGATGGCATTGCCGAAGAACAGGCTGATGAACAGCGCCGTCATGCAAGCCGCGCCGGAGCGGAAGGTGACGTAGCGGAACAGGTTGAAAAGGATGAAGCCCTCGGAGAAAGGCGAGAGCAGATTATAGATCACGAGTGCGCCCCTTCGGACTTCAGGGCGCCGACCACCGCCGCCATGCGGGTGCCGAGCGAACCTTTAACCAACACAACATCGCCCGGCCGCACGGCTGCCCGCACCAGCGGGGCAAGCTCCTTACTGGTGGGGACATGGGCACCGCGCAGGGCCTCGGGCAGGCGGTCGTATAGACCACGCATCAGGGGGCCGCAGCAGAAGACGAGGTCCGCATTGCCCACCACATCGGGCAGCAGACCTTCGTGCAGCGCGGGGCCGTATTCGCCCAGCTCCCGCATGTCGCCCAGCACCGCGATGCGCCGCGCGGCCTTCTGCGTGCCCAGCACGGCGAGCGCGGCGCGCATGGCGGGAGGCTGGCCGTTGTAGCTTTCGTCCAGCAGCAGCGCCTCGCCGCCCGGCACAGGCAGGGCGACGCGGGCACCACGGCCGGCGCCGGGGCGGAAGCTGTCCAGGGCCGCGGCGAAGCGGGCGGGGTCAGTGCCCAGGGCCGCGCCGGCCGCGAGTGCCGCCAGGGCATTGACCACCAGATGCCGCCCCGGCGCGCCGATGGAAAGCGTCAGCCGCTGCCCATGCAGCACCACCTCGGCGGTGGAAGACAGCGGGCCGCAATCGGCCGACAGCAGCCGGGCATCCGCCGCCGCATGTTCGCCGAAGCCGGTGACGCTGGCGCCAGCGGCGCGGGCGAGTTCCGCCAGCATGGGGAAGAAGTCGCTGTCGCGCGGCAGCACGGCGACGCCGCCGGCGGAGAGCCCTTCCAGGATATCCGCCTTTTCCGCCGCGATCTCCTCCAGCGAGCCGAGATGGCCGATATGGGCGGCGCCGATCTGGGTGATGACCACCACATGCGGCCGGGCCAGCCGGGCCAGGGGCGCGATCTCGCCCCGGTGGTTCATGCCGATCTCCAGCACGCCGTAGGCGGCCTCGCGCGGCATGCGGGCGAGGGTCAGCGGCAGGCCCCAGTGGTTGTTGTAGCTGGCCACGGCGGCATGGGTGGCGCCGAAGGCCGCCAGCCCGTGCCGCAGCATGTCCTTGGTGGTGGTCTTGCCGACGCTGCCGGTGATGGCGGCGATGCGCGCCGTGCTGCGCGCCCGCCCGGCGGCGCCCAGCGCGGCGAGACCGGCCAGCGTGTCGCCCACCCGCAGCAGCG
>NZ_JACTUZ010000172.1 GCF_014490445.1 Pseudoroseomonas ludipueritiae
CCGCCGCCGCCCAGCAGGCCACCCAGCCCACCGCCGGCGGGGCCGCCCGTCATGCCGCCGCCCGCGCCGCCCAGCAGGCTGCCCAGGATCTCGCCCAGGCCACCACCGCCTTGGCCCATACCGCTTTGGGGCACTCCGCCCGGACCCTGCGCCATGCCGCCGGGCGTCTGCGCCTCGGCGCCGCGCTGCTTCATCAGCTGGTGAATGAGAAAGGCGATGGCGGCCAGCTTCACGCCATTGGGCAAGCCGCCGGCGAGGCCGCCGCCGGACCGGCCGGAAAAGAATCCGCTCATGGGGCATCTCCTGTCTGCAAAGCCTTTGGGCAAGAACGCGCCGCGCCCCAGGGTGTTGCCCTGGCACCGCGCCTAACCACCCGTGCGTCCGAACCAGACGCCCAGCAGCGCCCCCAGGCAGACCAGCACCAGGAAGCCGTTGAGCCCGATCAGCGCCACGCGCGGGAGGCGGCGCACATCCGGCTTCGGCGGCGGCGCGCCGGCCCAGACCTCGCGCCAGACCGCCGCCACGAAGCAGAAGGCGCCAAACAGCACCAGCACCGAGCCGGTGGCCAGCACCGCCCATTCCGGCAGCACGCCGCCCAGCACCTTCTTGGCGCCGACGCCGGCGGCCAGCGCGGTCAGGCCGGTGCGGACCCAGGCGGCATAGGTCCGCTCCGCCGCCAGCACCGTGCGGTCGGCCGCCAGTTCCGTGCGCCGGTCGGCGCCATCCCTGGCGGGCGGGGTTTCCGCCGGCATGCCGCGCCCCAGCCGCTCAGGACTTGCCGGGCAGCACGGAGGCCAGCACCTGCCGCGCGGTATTGCCGATGACGCTGCCCAGCTCCGGCTCCCCGAACATGGAGGACGCGAAGGCGCGGGCCTGCTTCAGCGTGATATGCGGCGGCAGCGGCGGCACATTGGGGTCGGCATAGGCTTCCAGCACCACCGGGCGGTCGGCCGCGAAGGCCTGCTCCCAGGCGTTGGCCACATGGTCCGGATTGTCCACGAAGATGCCGCGCAGCCCGATCAGCTCGGCGAATTTGTGATAGGGCACGTCCGGCAGGCTCTGCGAGCCGAGGAACTTCGGGTCCCCCGCCATCACCCGCTGCTCCCAGGTCACCTGGTTGAGGTCGCGGTTGTTCAGCACCAGCACCACCAGCCGCGGGTCCGCCCATTCCTTCCAGTACTTGGCGATGGTGATCAGCTCCGCCATGCCGTTCATCTGCATGGCGCCATCGCCGCAGATGGCCAGTACCGGCCGATCCGGATAGGCGAACTTGGCGCCGATGGCATAGGGCACGCCCGAGCCCATGGTGGCCAGCCCGCCCGAGAGCGAGGCCATCATGCCCCGCCGCAGCTTCACGTCCCGCGCATACCAGTTGGTGTGGGAGCCGCTGTCGCCCGCGATGATGCAGCGCTCCGGCAGCCGGGGCGAAAGGTCCCAGAAGACCCGCTGCGGGTTCAGCGGCTCGGCCGGCTGCATGGCGCGCGTCTCGGTCTTCTCCCACCAGGCGGCGACATTCTTCTCGATGCGCTGGCGCCAGGAGGCATCTTCCTTCGGCTTCAGCAGCGGCAGCAGGGCTTCCAGCGTGGCGCGGCTGTCGCCATGTAGGTTCACCTCCATGGGGTAGCGCAGGCTCAGCATGTCGGGCTTCAGGTCGATCTGCACGCCGCGCGCCTGGCCTTCCTTGGGCAGGAACTCGGAATACGGGAAGCCGCTGCCCACCATCAGCAGCGTGTCGCATTCCATCATCAGGTCCCAGCTTGGCTCGGTGCCCAGCAACCCGATGGAGCCGGTGACGAAGGGCAGGTCGTCCGGCAGCGCCGCCTTGCCCAGCAGCGCCTTGGCGACGCCGGCGCCGAGCCGCTCCGCCACCGCGATCACCGCATCCGTCGCCTCCAGCGCGCCGGCGCCGACCAGCATGGCGACCTTCTTGCCCGCGTTCAGCACATCCGCCGCCTGCCGCAACTGCGGCGGCGTCGGCAGGATGGAGGGGCGCGCATAGCCCACGCCGGAATGCACCGTGCCATGCTCATGCGGCGGCACCGGCACCGCTTCCAGCTCCTGGATGTCGTTGGGCACGATGATGCAGGTGATGCGGCGCTCGGCCATGGCGGTGCGCATGGCGCGGTCGATCAGGTGGCGCACCTGCCCGGGCACGCTGACCTGCTGCACAAAGGCGCCGGCCACGTCCTTGAACAGCGCGGCGAGGTCCACCTCCTGCTGGTAATGCCCGCCCAATGCGGCGCGCGCCTGCTGGCCGACGATGGCCAGCACCGGCATATGGTCCAGCCGCGCGTCGTAGAGCCCGTTCAGCAGATGGATGGCGCCGGGGCCGGAGGTGGCGAGGCAGACGCCCACCTCGCCGGTGAACTTGGCATGGGCGCCGGCCATGAAGGCGGCCATCTCCTCATGCCGCGCCTGCACGAACTGGACCTGGTCCCGCGCCCGGTCCAGGGCGCCGACCAGGCCGTTGATGCCGTCGCCCGGATAGCCGAAGACGCGCTTCACGCCCCATTCCGACAGGCGCCGCCAGAAGAAGTCGCCGACCGTTTCCGCCATCTCGCCACCTCATGCGCTGCACCGGGCGCGGCGGGACCCGCGGCACCCTCTCCGGCGCGAACGCCTCGCCGCCAGGGCTGTTGCATCAGGCCCGCCGCATTTCCGGCCTGTCATGTCCGGGCCCTGCATGCTTGACCGGATCGTTCTTCGGTCAGCACACTTGTCCCGCCACAAAGGTCCAAGAACCGCGGCAGCATAAAACAGCGGGCGCGCGCGGGGGCGAGAAGCCCGCGCCGAAGCCCGGAGCCTGAGGAAAGGGAACGGGGCGTTGCATTTATCGGATAGAGTCACCGGGGCATGCCTGGTCGCGCTGGGGGGCGTGACCGTCTATGGCGCCTCGTTGCAGCCGGGCGTGCCCGGGCAGGATGTGGGGCCCAGCGTTTTCCCGATGTTGATCGGGTGCGGGCTGATCCTGTGCGGCGCCATGATCGCGCTGGGCGTCGGCCATAGCTTCGAGGCCCCGGAGGAGATCGTGCCCCCCGAGCCGGGCCAGGCCGTGCCGCAGCCGCCGCGCTTCGCGGAATGGCGCGCCTTCCTGCCGCCCCTGCTGCTGGTCTTCTACATCCTGGCGGTGGACAGCCTCGGCTTCGTGCTGACGGCGGCGGTGATCGCGCTGGCGGTGGCCCTGGCCATGGGTGCACGGTGGCGGCTGGCGGTGCCGCTGGCGGTGCTGGCGCCGCTCGGCATCCACCTGATCTTCTTCAAGCTGCTGCGGGTGCCGCTGCCCGACGGCCTCCTGGCGATGCCGTGGTGACATCATGACGGACCTTCTCGAGGCTTTCCGCATGGTGGGCCAGATGGATGTGCTCATCGCCATCCTGGCCTCGGCCATCTACGGGCTGGTGGTAGGGTCGCTGCCCGGCCTTTCCGCCACCATGGCGACCGCGCTGCTGGTGCCCGTCACCTTCTACCTTTCGCCCATCGCGGCGGTGGCGACCATCATCACCTCCTCCGCCATGGCCATCTTCTCCGGCGACATCCCGGGCTGCCTGCTGCGCATCCCCGGCACGCCCGCCTCGGCCGCCTATACCGACGAATCCTACGCCATGACGCGCAAGGGGCAGGCGGAGCTGGCGCTCGGCACCGGCCTGTGGTTCAGCGCCATCGGCGGCATCGTCGGCACGATATCGCTGCTGGTGATGGCGCCGGCCCTGGCCGAGGTGGCGCTGAACTTCTCCACCTTCGAGTATTTCTGGCTGGCGGTGCTGGGCCTGATGTGCGCCACGCTGGTCGCCCGTTCCTCGCCCGTGAAGGCGATCGCCTCGATGCTGCTGGGGCTGCTCTTCGCCTGCATCGGCATGGAGAATCCGGCGGGCACGCCCCGCTTCACCTTCGGCATGACCGACCTGCTCGGCGGCATTGAGCCGCTGCCGGCGCTGGTGGGTGTCTTCGCCGTGTCGCAGGTGATGCGCGCCCTGGCCGAGGCGGAGCCGCCGCCGCTGCCACGCCGCCGCTTCGGCAGCATCCTGGCGGGGCAATGGTCGCTCACGAAGCGCTACCAGTGGCCGATGTGGCGCGGCAATATCATCGGCATCATCATTGGCGTGCTGCCGGGCGCCGGCGCGGATATGGCGGCCTGGGTCAGCTACGCCATGTCCAAGCGCTTCTCGAAGGAGCCGCAGAAATTCGGCACCGGCCATCCGGAGGGGCTGGTCGAATCGGGCGCCAGCAACAATGCCTCCCTGGCCAGCGGTTGGGTGCCGGCGCTGCTCTTCGGCATCCCGGGCGATACCATCACCGCCATCGCCATCGGCGTGCTCTACATGAAGGGGCTGAACCCGGGGCCCACGCTCTTCACCGAGCGCGCCTCCAGCATGTACGCGCTCTACATCATCTTCATCCTGGCCAATATCATCATGATCCCGCTGGGCATCGTGATGATCCGCGTCGCGGCCACGGTGCTGCGGGCGCCGCGCGCCTCCATCATGCCGGTCATCCTGCTGCTCTGCGCCGTGGGCGCCTTCGCCACCGGCAACAACCTCTTCGCGGTGCTGCTGGTCGCCTTCTTCGGTGTGGTGGGCTACGTGATGGAGCGCAACGGCTATCCGGTGGCGGCCATGGTGCTGGGCATCGTCATGGGCACGATGGTGGAGCAGAGCTTCGTCACCTCCCTCATCAAGTCCGACAACAGCCTGCTGCCCTTCATCGAGCGGCCGATCTCGGCGGTGCTGGCGGCCATCACGGCCGGCGCGCTGCTCTGGCCGGTGGTGGCCTGGGTGCTGCGGCGCTCGGCGGCACGGCGGATGGCGCCGCAGCGCGGCTGACCCTGCTTCGGCAAGGCCGCCACCCTGCGGCCTTGTTCCCTCCCTTAAAACTTGTCCATACTTCCCAGCCAAACCGGCCTGAAGCCGGAGCCAATAGGAGACGATCCATGAGTTCGATGTCCCGCCGTGGGATTCTGGCGAGCACCGCGGCCCTGGCTGGCGCGGCGGCGCTGGCCCGTCCCGCCCTGGCGCAGCCCCGCTATCCCAACCGCCCCCTGCAGATGATCGTGCCCTGGGGCGCCGGCGGCGGCACCGACGCCACGGCCCGCATCATCGCCGCCCTGCTGGAGAAGGAGCTGGGCCAGCCGGTGAATGTGGTGAACCGCACCGGCGGCTCCGGCGTGGTGGGCCATGCCGCCATCGCCAGCGCCAATCCGGATGGCTACAGCATCGGCATCATCACGGTGGAAATCGCGATGATGCACTGGCAGGGCCTGACGGAACTGACCTATGCCAACTACACCCCGCTGGGGCTGATGAACCGCGATGCGCCGGGCGTGCAGGTCAGCGCCTCCTCCCCCTACAAGGACATCAAGGCGCTCGCGGAGGGCATCAAGAACAGCCCGCCGGGCAAGCTGAAGGCTTCCGGCACCGGCCAGGGCGGCATCTGGCACCTGGCGCTGGTGGGCTGGCTGCAGGCCATGGGGCTGAAGCCGGACCATGTGCGCTGGGTGCCCTCCAACGGCGCCGCGCCGGGGATGCAGGACCTGGTCGCCGGCGGCATCGACATCGTGCCCTGCTCCATCCCCGAGGCGCGGGCGATGCTGGATGCCGGGCGCGCCCGCAGCCTGGCCATCATGGCGCCGCAGCGCGACCCGCAATTCCCGGATATCCCGACGCTGAAGGAAAGCCTGGGCGTGGACTACCAGACGGGCGTCTGGCGCGGCATCGGCGGCCCGCTGAAGATGCCGGCCGAGATCTCCGGCAAGCTGACCGAGGCGCTGGAGCGTGTCTACAAATCCGCCGAATACTCGGACTTCATGAAGTCGCGCGGCTTCGGCATGGATTGGGGCGACGGCGCGGCCTTCGGCAAGGTGATGGCCGAGACCGATGCCGCCATGGGCACCGCCATGAAGGCGGCGGGCCTGGCCAAGGCCTGAGCCGGGGGTGGGCCGCCCCGGCGGCGGCCCGCCTCTGGTGCTTCGAGGAGCATCGTCACCCGGTCAGGCGCTTCCGCCTGGCAGGGGCTGCTCTACCGCCCCGGCCGCTTGGCGGCGCGCACCAGCACGGCGGTGGAGAGCAGGATCAG
Source organism: Pseudoroseomonas ludipueritiae (assembly GCF_014490445.1). Lineage (GTDB taxonomy): Bacteria > Pseudomonadota > Alphaproteobacteria > Acetobacterales > Acetobacteraceae > Pseudoroseomonas > Pseudoroseomonas ludipueritiae. The sequence goes on from NZ_JACTUZ010000172.1 coordinate 6,070, forward strand.
CGACACCAGCACGCCCACCGACATCAGCCCTTCCGGCGTGGCGCGCGCCACGCTGCGGAGCGAGACGGCGCGGCCGAGGCTGAGGTCCAGCCGGGCCTGCATCTCGCCACGGGAGGCCGGGGTGGGCAGCGTGTCATCGGTCATGGTGCATCCTTCTCCGGGTCCGGCGCGGCCAAGGTCCGCCGCACCGGTTTAGCGCCCGACCCGGGGAAAGGTTGGGCCTCAGCGCCCGTAGATGCGGTCCAGCACTGCGGAGACCTCCACCAGCCGCTCCGCCGCCGGGTCGAAGCGCGCGCCGGAGGCCAGCCGTGCCGCCCAGTCGGCGGCGGCACGCCCGCCCCAGGCATCCGGCGGGGTCGCCAGGGTCTCGCGCGCGGTGCCGCGGAAGCGCTCGGCGGTGAAGTCGTAGAAGGAGCCGTTGACGTTGCGCAGCGCCACGCCGCCCCCGGTGCCATAGAAGGCGGCCGAGATCACCGCATCCTGCCCCGCCTGCAAGCGCCAGGAACAGGCGAGCTGCACCGCCGTGCCGCCATGTAGCGTCACCGTGGCCAGGGCATAATCCTCGACCTTGTCCGGCCGGCCGCCCAGCGGCTCCCCGCCCGCGAAGAGGCTGCCCTGCACCTTGGCCACGCCCGGGAAATCCAGCGTCCAGAGCGCCAGGTCCACCAGATGCACGCCCAGGTCCATGACGCAGCCGCCGCCGGAAAGCGCGGGGTCGTAAAACCACTGCTTGTCCGGCCCATAGGCATTGTGGAAGACCAGATCCACCGCATAGATCCGGCCCAGCTCGCCGGATTGCACCACCTCGCGGATGCGGCGCATGCCTTCGGTGAAACGGTAGGACAGGTCCACTGCCAGCAGCCGGTCGGCCTTGCGGGCGGCATCGACCACGGCACGGGCCTCGGCGGCGGTGCGGCCCAGCGGCTTCTGGCAGAAAACGGCCACGCCGTGTTGCAGGGCGCGGATGGATTGCTCGGTATGGAGCGCGCTGGGGGTGGCGATCACCACGCCATCGACGCCCGCTTCCAGCATGGCATCCAGCGAATCCACCGCCTGGGCGCCGGGGGCCAGCTTCAGCGCCTCCGCCACCATCTCGGGCGAGGCATCGGCGATGGCGGCGGCCTCGGCATGGCCTTCCTCCAGGATGGCCTGCATGCGGTGGCGACCGATCCAGCCGACACCCAGGAAGCCCAGGCGCGGGCGGCTGCGCTGCGCGGCGGCGGCGGGGGCTGCGGTCATCACGTCGCTCATGGGAAGGTCACCAGCGCCTTGAGGAAGCCATCGGGCCGGTCGCGGGTGGCGTTCAGCGCCTCGTCCAGCCGCGAAAGCGGGAAGCGGTGGGTATAGAGCCCGCTGGGGTCCAGCCGGCCGGAAGCCACGGCTTCCACCGCCTCGCGGATGCCGGCCATATAGACCTTGGGGTCGCGCTCATGGGCATTGATGACGTCGATGCCGCGCCAGTTCCACAGCCACATGTTCACCTGGCGCGGGCCGTCCTGGTGGTAGCCGGCGACGATCAGCCGGCCGCGCTCCCGCGTCAGTTCCCCGGCCAGGTCCAGCGGCCATTGCTTGCCCACGGCCTCGATGACGCGGTCGCAGAACTGGCCGCCGGTCAGGGTCTTCACCTGCTCGATGATGGCGTGGTGGTCCTCCATCGGGATCACCTCGGCGGCGCCCATGCGCCTGGCGAGGTCCAGCGAGAAGGGGCGGCGGGAGATGGCGATGACCCGTGCGCCGGCATCGGCGGCCAGCCGCGTCAAGATGGCGCCCAGGAAGCCGATGCCGATGATGGCGACGGTCTGCCCCGCCTCGATGCCCGCGCGGCGGAAGATGTTCATGGCGCAGCCCAGCGGCTCGCCCGGGAAGGGCTGGCCGGCCAGGGAATCCGGCAGGCGGACGACATTGTCCTGCTCCGCCAGGTCGTATTCGGCATAGCTTTTGTAGGAGAGGGCGGCGACGCGGTCGCCGACCGAGAAGCCGGTGACGCCCTCGCCCAGCGCATCCACGATGCCCCAGCCTTCATGGCCAAGGTCGCCCGGCGGGGTGGGGAACTGCATCCATTCCGGCCCCGCCCAGGGCGTCAGGTTGGAGGCGCAGACGCCGCAGCCTTCCAGGCGGATGCGCAACTGCCCTGGGCCGGGCTCGGGCCGCGCCACATCCTCCAGCCGGACCTGGCCAGGGCCGGCCAGAACCGCGGCCTGCATCGTGCGAATACCGGCAACCGCCTCGCTCACTCTTCCATCCCCCGCACTGCCATGGCTCCGCCATTCCTCCATCACTCGCATCGGGCGTAACGCGACTGAGGCGTGGCCGTTTCAGGGGGCAGGGTGGCTTTGATGTCAGGCCGCGCGCTCCTGCCGCGCCGGCGTTTCGCTGCCCCGTTCTTCCGTGGCGCTGGCCGCTTCAACGCGGCGCGCGCCCCCGAGATAATGTTGTTCGGGATGGTAGCGCAGCGCATCGAGCCAAGCGCGCAGATATTCAGGCCAGGGCAAGCTCGATTCGTTTGGCATAATGGCACCTGTCAGGATGCGCCAGTCAGGCGCATCGGCAGAAATTGGCCGGCGGCGGGGGAGCCGCCGGCCAGGACGCCGCGCCTTGGGGGAGGGGGAGGTGCGCGGCGATGGCGGTGGAGGGGGCCTCGGTGGCGTGCGGCCCTGCCTCGGTTCAGCGGGCGGCGAGGGTGTTGCTGGCGCCGC
>NZ_JACTUZ010000173.1 GCF_014490445.1 Pseudoroseomonas ludipueritiae
CTCAGCAGCGGGAGGCGGTAAATATCCATCCCAAGCACCAGGGTCAACATCTGGCCGCAAAAAAATATGCAACCTTTTTGGCCCGAGGCTCAGGCCGCCGGCAGCCACACCCTGAAGACGGCGCCCAGCCCTTCCTCGCTCTCAATCACCAGCTGGCCGCGATGCCGGTTGACGATGTGCTTCACGATCGCCAGCCCCAGTCCCGTGCCGCCCGCGTTGCGGGAACGGCCCTTGTCCACACGGTAGAAGCGCTCCGTCAGGCGCGGGATATGCTCGCGCGGGATTCCGGGGCCATCGTCGCTGACTTCCAGCACCACGCCAGGCCGGGCACCTTCCACCCGCCGCACGGCCAGACGCACCGTCCCGCCCTGCCGCCCATGGCGCACCGCATTCTCCAGCAGGTTGCGCAACACCTGGCCCAGCTGCTCCGGGTCCGCCGGGGCCGCATGCGCCGCATCGTCCAGGGACAGGTCCAGCGAGACTTTCCGCGCGGCCAGGATCGGCCCCATGGCTTCGGCTTCCGAGCGCGCCAGCGCCGCCAGCGCCACCTCGCCGGTCGGCGCCTGGTGCTCCTGCAGCTCGATGCGGGAAAGGCCCAGCAGGTCGTCGATCAAGCGCCGCATCCGCTCGGACTGCTCGGCCATGATGCCCAGGAAGCGGCGGCGTGCCTCCGGGTCGTCCTCCGCCGGGCCACGTAGGGTCTCGATGAAACCGATCAGGCTCGCCAGCGGCGTGCGCAACTCATGGCTGGCATTGGCCACGAAATCGGCCCGCATGCGCTCCACCGCCCGCTCCCGCGTCCGGTCCACCAGCTGCACGATCAGCCGGCCGCCGTCTGCCAGTGGCGGGTCGAGCGGGATGACCTGCACCGCCAGTTCCCGCGCGATGGGCACGGGCAGCACCAGGTCGGTGGTCTGCACACTGCCTTCCGCCAGGGCGCGATCCACGGCGCCGGCCACGGCCGGGTGGCGCAGCAGCGCGCCGGTATCGCCAGACAAAGGGCGCGCATCCGCCGCCGGCACGCCAAACAGCAGCCGCGCCGCGCGATTGGCGCGCAGGGCGCTGCGGTCCTCCGCCAGCACCAGCAGGGGGTCGGGCAGGCTTTCCAGGATGGCGGCGTCGGCGCGGCGCAGGCGGCCCACCAGGGCGCTGCGCTCATCCAGGCTGCGGGCCAGCCGCGCGGTGGTCTCGGCCAGCTCCCGCATCGCCGGCAGCAGGGGCAGGCTGGCGGGCATCGGTGCCTCGCCCCAGCCATCCAGCGCCCGGCGCAAGACGGCGGAAAGCCGCGCCAGGCTGCTGAGCCACAGCGCCGAGAGCCCTACCGCCGCCAGCGCCGAGAGCCCCGCCCCCAGCAGCGCCAGCCCCGGCGCCAGGACCCCGGCGGCGCCGAAGCCCAGGAAAACCGCCACCGGCACCCCGCCCACCAGAGTGGCGGAGGCCAGGACGCGCCCCCAGGATAATGGCGGCGTCTCACTCTGCGGCATGCGGAACCCTAATCCTCCCCTGGCGCGCCCCGGCCGGGGCGGCGCCAGCAAAGCGGGTCACGCCACGGCTTTCGCGTGTCCGTTTCGTGAAATCAGAAGCCGACCGTGCCCGGCATATTGGCCGGCTGCACCACCTGCCCTTCCAGGCCCGGCGTCAGGGCGAAGACGGCCAGCGCCCGCTGCACCTCACCATTCTGGCCCAGCCGCAGCGCGCCATCGGCGCCCAGGATCAGCTCGCCCACCGGCATCGGCGGCACCGTATCCGGCTGGCCGCGCATGGCCCGCGCGGCAATGGCCGCCGCGTCATAGGCCACGCCCACCACGCGGCCCGGCACCGCGCCGAAGGCGGCCTGGAAGCGGCTTTCGAACTGCGCATGGGCCGAGGGGTCGGGGCCGGGATACCAGGCACCGGCCAGCGCCGGCACCTGCGCCAGCGACGGGTCGGTGGCCCATAGGATGGTGCCGGCCAGCTTCGGCACCGGCGCGCCGGCCTCGGCCAGCCCGGCGGCGAAGTCCCGCGCCCGCGCGCCGCTCTCGCCCAGGATCAGCAGGTCCGCCGCGGCACCGCCCTGCGGCGCGGTGGGGGAAGCCGTGGCCTCGGAGGGTGCCAGCTTCTGCGCCACGTCCCGCGCGGCAAGGCCCGGCGCGGCGGAGGCCGGATAGGTGATGATGGTGGGCGGCGGCAGGCCGAGGTCCGAGGCGGCACCGCGCAGCCCTTCCGCCAGCTGCTGGCCGAAGGCGCCACTCGGCGCCGCCAGGGCGAAGCGCTGCGCCCCCTGGGCATGCGCCCCCGCCACCAGCCGCCGCATCTGCTGCCGCGGCGTGATGCCTAGCGGCCAGACGGAGGCCGAGGCCTGGTTGGCATCATTGGTGAAAGGCAGCATCGGCACCCCGGCGGCCCGCGCCGGCGCGGCGGCGGCGGCGGTCTCACCCGCCGTCAGCGGCCCTACCAGCACCCGCGCCCCGCCCGCGATGGCGGCACGCGCCGCCTCGGCGGCACCCTGCGCCGTGCTGCCGGTATCGCGCGGGACGAATTCGAAGCCCGGCGAACCCTGCTCGAACAGCGCCAGCTGCGCCGCGTTCAGCATGGCCTGCCCCAGCTGGGCATTGCTGCCGGTCAGCGGCAGCAGCAGCGCCACCTTGCTGCGCTGCGGCTCCGGCGGCAGCGCCTGGCCCTGCTGCAGCGGCGCCACGCCGCCATAGTAAGGGGCAGGGACTTGCTGCGCGCAGGCGGACAGCGCCACAAGGGCACCGAATGACAGCAGGAGGCGGCGCGTCCGTCTCCAGGTCCCCGAGGGAGTACCACGACGTGCCACAGGACGATCCCCCACAGGACCAGCCGACCACTGGAAGCGCAACGCCAACCTCCCCTCCACCGGACTCCCCCATGGGGGACCCATCCGGCCTGAATGACCCGTCCGGCCGCAGCCGGCCCGGACTTATCCTGGTCTCGACGCCGATCGGCAACCTCGGCGACCTCTCGCCCCGCGCCGTGGCCACCCTGCGGGAGGCCGATGCGGTCCTGTGCGAGGACACCAGGGTTACCGCGCCCCTGCTGACAAGGCACGGGATTTCAGCCCCCCTGACGCCGCTGCACGATCACAACGAAGACCAGGCCACACCCCGCCTGCTGGCGCGGATGGCGGAAGGCAAACGCTTCGCTCTGGTTTCGGATGCAGGCACGCCGCTGATGAGCGATCCGGGCTACCGCCTGGTGCGCGCCGCCATCGCGGCCGGGGTGGAGGTCTCCGCCATCCCCGGCCCCAATGCGGCGGTGATGGCGCTGACCCTCTCCGGCCTGCCGCCCCACCCTTTCCTGTTCCTGGGCTTCCTGCCGCCCCGCGCCGCCGCCCGCGCCGCCGAACTGGCCAAACTGCGCGCCGCCGAACGCGCCGGCCTTTCCGCTACCCTGGTGCTCTACGAGGCGCCGCACCGGCTGGCGGAAACCCTCGCCGCCCTGGCCGAGGCCCTCGGCCCCCGCCCCGCCGCCGTGACGCGGGAACTGACCAAGCGCTTCGAGGAAGTGCGGCGCGGCCCGCTGCCCGAACTCGCCGCCTTCTACGCGGAACACGCGCCGCGCGGCGAGATCGCCCTGGTGGTGGGCCCGCCGGAGCAAGACGCCACCGCCGGGGAGGACGAGTTGGATACCCGCCTGCGCGCGGCGCTCGCCACCGGTGAAAGCCTGCGGGACGCGGCGGCCCTGGTGGCGGCGGCAACCGGGCTGCCGCGCAAGCAGGTCTATGCGCGGGCACTGGAACTGCGGGAAGAACAAGGGTGACAGGCCGGGGCCGGAAGGGGCGCCGCCCCTTCCGGACCTTCCCCGCCGGGGTGACAGGGTCACCCCGGACCCCGCCATCAGTTTGAGTGGAGGCCGGTTCCGCCGGAGGGCCTGGACCTCCGGCGACCATGGGTTCAGCCCTTGTGACTTCTTTTAATATTCGGCGCTGAGTGATTGGCGCCACGCTGCGCCATCAAAGCCCGAAAAAGAACTCGAAGCGGGGTCCGGGGTGGACTTTCCACCCCGGCGGGGGTCCAGGGGGCAGCGCCCCCTGGCCTGCCCTCACCGCTTGACGAGGCAGCCCTCCGCCAGCATCGCGAAGGCCCGCGCCCGGTGGCTGATGCGGTGCTTCTCCGCCGGGTCCATTTCCGCGAAGGTCTGCGTCATCCCCTCCGGCTGGAACATCGGGTCGTAGCCGAAGCCGGCTTCGCCGCGCGGCGGCCAGACCCAGGTGCCGGGGCAGCGGCCCTCAAAGCCTTCCGTGTGGCCATCGGGCCAGGCCAGCACCAGGGCGCAGGTGAACCAGGCGCCGCGGTCGGCGCCGTGGCGGGCCAGCTTTTCCACCTTGGCCATGGCGGCGGCGTAGTCGCGGGTGCCGCCGGGCTGCTCGGCCCAGTCGGCGGTATGGACGCCGGGGGCGCCGTCCAGGGCCGCGACGGAGAAGCCGCTGTCATCGGCCAGGGCCACCATGCCGGAGGCGCGGGCGGCGGCAAGCGCCTTCAGCGTGGCGTTGCCGAGGAAGGTATTCTCTGTCTCCTCCGGCACGGGCAGGCCGAGGTCGCCGGCGCTGACGATGGTCACGCCGTATTCGGCCAGCAGGGCGGCGTTCTCCCGCACCTTGCCAGCATTGTGGCTGGCCAGGACGACGGTTTCCTCCGTCAGCTTGCGATGCGTGCTCATGCGCCGATGGCCTCCCTCTGAGCGGCGAAGAGTTCCGCCGTGCCTTTCTTCGCCAGGGCCATCAGGCCCAGCAACTGTGCCTCGGAAAAGGGCGCGCCCTCGGCCGTGCCCTGGACTTCCACGATGCCGCCGGTGCCGGTGAGGACGAAATTGGCATCGGCCTGGGCGGCGCTGTCCTCGGCATAGTCGAGGTCCAGCACGGGCTCGCCATCCCACAGGCCGCAGGAGACGGCGGCGACCTGGCCGGTGATGGGGTTGCGGGCCAGCACGCGCTTGCTGATGCAATGCTCGAAGGCCAGGTGCAGCGCCACCCAGGCGCCGGTGATGGCGGCGCAGCGGGTGCCGCCGTCCGCGGTCAGCACGTCGCAGTCCAGGGTGACGGTCATCTCGCCCATGGCTGCGCGGTCCACCACGGCGCGCAGGCTGCGGCCGATCAGGCGCTGGATTTCCTGGGTGCGGCCGGACTGGCGGCCCTTGGCGGCCTCGCGCTCCCCACGCTTATGGGTGGCGCGGGGCAGCATGCCGTATTCGGCCGTGACCCAGCCCTCGCCCTTGCCACGCAGGAAGCCGGGGACGCGGCCCTCGACGCTGGCGGTGCAGAGGACTTCCGTCAGCCCCATGCGGATGCGGCAGGACCCCTCGGCATGGCGGGCGACGCCGGGTTCCAGAATAACGCTGCGCAGCGCATCGGCGGCGCGGCCGGAAGGACGCATGGCGGGTTCCTGACCATCTCAAAAGGGGCGGAGGAATGGCCCCCGCCCCGCGCCGCTGTCAAACCGCGGCGGTCAGACCGTGATCTCGCCGCCCTCGTTGCCGTTCCAGTAATGGATGCGGGTGGCATGGACCTTGATCATGGCCAGGCCCGGCGTGTCGATGCCCTGGGGAAACCACTTGTCGATGTCGGGCGTCCAGTGCTCCCGGAACCGCGCCTTGTCCTGGATGATCTCCGCCTGGCCTTCCACCGCCACCGAGAAGGCCTGGCTGCCCTGGAAGGTGAGCGACACCTTGGGGTTGCGGCGGATCTCGCCCACCGTGTGGGTGTCCTCCATGGCGAAGTAGTAGGAGTCGCCCTTGTACTCCACTTCGCCATTGTTGCTCATCGGCCGGCTGGCGATGGAGCCGTCCTCGGCATGGGTGGAGAGCATCGCGATGTCGATCTCGCGCATCTTCTGCGACAGGTCGGACAAACTCAGCTTCGGCATGGCGACAGTTCCCGATGATGGCGTGCTGCTGCAACGTCGGGCGCGGGAGCAGGGTTTATCGGGCCACGCCAGCGGCGGCCGTCAGGGCAGGCGCCAGTCGATCAGGTCGTTGCGGCCCCGGGCGCGCAGGAAGTCATTCGTCCGGCTGAAGGGGCGGGAACCGGCGAAGGGGCTGGGGCTCACCGCCGCGCGGGCCGCGGCCAGGGGCGAGGGATGGTCCGCCTCCAGCACCAGGTGCCGGGTGGCATCCAGCATCGGCGCCTTCTTCCGCGCATGCCCGCCCCAGAGCAGGAAGGCCGCAGGGCTGGGCCGCGCATTGACGGCCTGGATCACCCGGTCCGTGAAGATGTGCCAGCCCGCCTTGGCGTGGCTGCCCGCCTTGCCCTGTTCCACCGTGAGCGCGGTGTTGAGCAGCAGCACGCCCCCATCCGCCCAATGGGTCAGGCAGCCATGGCCCGGCGCCGGGATGCCGCAATCCGCCGCCAGTTCCTTATGGATGTTGCGCAGCGAGGGCGGGATGCGCACCCCCTTCGGCACGGAAAAGGACAGGCCCATGGCCTGGCCAGGCTGGTGATAAGGGTCCTGGCCCAGGATCACCGCCCTCACCTGTTGCAGCGGCGTGCGCATCAGCGCGGCGAAGACCAGCGGCTCCGGCGGAAACAGGGTCTTGCCCGCCGCCCGCTCGGCCAGCAGGAACTCCGCCAGGGCATCCATATAGGGCGCGTCGAACTCGTCGCCGATCGCCTCCCGCCAGCAGGGCGGCAGGGCAGCGAGAGCCTCGCCCCAGGCCGGATGCGCCATGCGCCGGACCTCAGCGCGCGTTGGCGCTGGCCTCGGAGCGCGTGGCGCCGACGCGGCTGGCCAGGGCGGCGGCCATGAAATCGTCCAGCTCGCCATCCAGCACGCCGTCCGGGTTGCCCTTTTCCACGTTGGTGCGGAGGTCCTTCACCAGCTGGTAGGGCGCCAGCACATAGGAGCGGATCTGGTGGCCCCAGCCGATATCGGTCTTGCCGGCCTCGGTGGCGGCATTGACCTCCTCCCGCTTGCGCAGCTCCAGCTCATACAAACGCGCCTTCAGCATATCCATGGCGATGACGCGGTTGCGGTGCTGCGAGCGGTCCTGGGTGGAGGCGGCGACGATGCCGGTCGGGATATGCGTGAAGCGCACGCCCGATTCCGTCTTGTTCACGTGCTGGCCGCCGGCGCCGGAGGCGCGGAAGGTATCGGTCTTCAGGTCCGCCGGGTTGATCTCGATCTCGATCTTGTCGTCGATCACCGGGAAGACATAGACGGAGGCGAAGCTCGTCTGGCGGCGCGCGGCGGCGTCGAAGGGGCTGATGCGCACCAGCCGGTGCACGCCGCTCTCGGTCTTCAGCCAGCCATAGGCATTGGGGCCGCTCACCTGAATGGTGGCGGACTTGATGCCGGCCTGCTCGCCCTCGGATTCTTCCGTGAGCTGCACCTTGTAGCCGCGCTTCTCGGCCCAGCGGGTGTACATGCGCAGCAGCATCTGCGCCCAGTCCTGCGCCTCGGTGCCGCCGGCGCCGGCATTCACTTCCACGAAGCAGTCGCGCATATCCGCCTCGCCCGAGAGCAGGCTCTCGATCTCGCGGCGCTTGGCCTCGGCGGCGAAGTCCTTCAGGTCGGCCACGGCGGCATTGGCCGTGGCCTCGTCGCCCTCGGCCTCCGCCATCTCGATCAGTTCCAGCGCGTCGCGGACATTCTGCTCCAGCTTCTGGACGCCCTCGATCTGGTCGGCCAGCCGCCCGCGCTCGCGCATCACGGCCTGGGCCTCGTCCGGGCGGTCCCACAGCGTGGGGTCCTCGGCGCGCGCGTTCACCTCGTCCAACCGCCGCAGCGCCACGTCCCAATCGAGGTGGCGCCGGAGCAGGGCGATGGAATCCTGGATCTGCCCGTTCAGGGCCTCGGCATCTGCGCGCATGGGGCGGCTTCCTACAGCAAAGGGGCCTTGCCATGAAAGGGGCTCGGCATTCCCCGCGGTTGACGCTCCCCCCGCCGCTGGGCAGAACCGGGGCCGAACTGATCCTCAGCGGCACCGGCAACGCGGCGCGGGCAGGGCCCTTTCAGCGAGCGAGCCGGCATGACCAGGTACAGGGCGGATATCGATGGCCTCCGCGCCATCGCCGTGGGGCTTGTTCTTCTCTACCACGCCTTTCCCCAGGCGGTGCCCTCCGGCTTCATCGGGGTGGACGTCTTCTTTGTGATCTCCGGCTACCTGATCTCGGGCATCATCGCCCGCGACCTCGCGGCCGGGCGCTTCAGCATCCTGGATTTCTACATCCGCCGCATCCGCCGCATCTTCCCGGCCCTGCTGCTGGTGATGGCCTGCACCCTGGCCTATGGCTGGCTGGCGCTGCTGCCGGCGGAGCTGGCGGCGCTGGGGCGGGACCTGCTGGCCGGGGCCGGCTTCCTCTCCAATATCGCGCTCTGGCTGGAGACCGGTTACTTTGATCGGCTCGCGGTGCTGAAGCCGCTGCTGCACCTCTGGTCGCTCGGCGTCGAGGAACAGTTCTACCTCGCCTGGCCCTTCCTGCTGGCCCTGGCCTTCCGCGCCCGCTGGCGGCCGGGCCTCTTCATGGCGCTGCTGCTGGCCCTTTCCTTCGCGCTGAACCTCATCCTCACCGCCAGCCACCCGGCGGCGGCCTTCTTCCTGCCCCTCCCCCGCTTCTGGGAATTGCTGGCCGGCGCCCTGCTGGCCTGGGTGACGCGGGACGCCGCCTCCCCCATCCCGCCCCGCTGGCGCGGCGCCGCCTCGGCCGCCGGGCTGGCGCTGATCCTGGGCGGCGCCTGGCTGATCGGCCATGGCACCCCCTTCCCCGGCTGGGCGGCGCTGCTG
>NZ_JACTUZ010000174.1 GCF_014490445.1 Pseudoroseomonas ludipueritiae
CGGCCCAGCGCGAAGGCGCCCTGGCCCGTGGTGGCGGGCAGGGCCGGAGTGGCGGCGGCGGGGGCGGCGGCGGGCGGGAGGTGAGAGGCCACGAAGGTGCCGGCACCGGTGCGGGCCTCGGCCAGGCCGTCGCTGAGCAATTGCTCATAGGCCACCACCACGGCGTTGCGCCGCAGGCCGAGCTGTTCCGCCAACACGCGGGAGGCGGGCAGGCGCAAGCCGGCGGGCAGGCGGCCGCCCAGGATGGCGGCGCGCAGCCCGGCATGGAGGCGGCTGGACTGGCTGCCGCCGCCTTCCAGCAGCAGGGGCAGTTCCAGCGCCGCGGCCTTGGGTGAATTGGTCGGCATATCCTGTCCCGGATTGGCCCTTTCGCCAACCAATTCCACGGCGCCAGACTGCCCCTGTCAACCGAGGGCCTGCCTGCCATGTCCGTCACCGCCGATGCCACCACCTATCCCGTGGACCAGCGCAACCGCGTGAAGCGCCGCCACGACCGTGGCTTCTACGACCATGCCACGGTGCATGCGCTGCTGGATGCCGCCATCCTCTGCCACGTATCCTACGTCGTGGACGGCCAGCCCTATTGCACGCCGACGCTGTTCTGGCGGGAAGGCAACCATCTCTACTGGCACGGCAGCAGCGCCAGCCGGATGCTGCGCAACCTCTCCGACGGCCAGCCGGCCTGCCTGACGGTGACGCATCTGGACAGCCTCGTGCTGGCGCGCTGCGGCTTCAACCATTCGGCCGACTACCGCTCCGTCATGTGCTTCGGGCAGGCGCGGCTGGTGGAGGATGCGGAGGAGAAGCGCCGCGCCCTGGTGATGATGGTGGACCGCTTCTTCCCCGACCGCACGGCGGGGCTGCGCCAGAGCACGGCGCAGGAGATCAAGGCCACCGCCGTGGTGGTGATGGAGATCGAGCGCGCCTCGGCCAAGATCCGCGCCAAGGGCGTGGCGGATGACGACGAGGATTACGAACTGCCGGTCTATGCCGAGCGCCTGCCGGTGCAGACCGTGATCGGCGCGCCTGAGCCCTGCCCGCGCCTGCTGCCGGGCGTGGCGCGGCCGGCGAACCTGGCGGGATACCGCGCCGGGCGGCTGTTGGAGGAGGCGCTGGCCGAGGCGCATGTGCAGGCCTACGCGCCGGGCTGAGAAGGGGCGCGGGCGGCGGCAAGGAACCATTCATCCCGAGGGATTACAATGGGGTTCCGACCCGCCGCATCCACCGAGGACCCCCGCCATGACCAACCCCGCGAGCGCCGAGGCTTTCCCGGACCTTCGCGCCGCGCTGCGCGCCGAGATCGCGCCCTTGTTCGGGGAGATGCGCAGCTTCGTGGACCGCCGCATCGCGGAGCTGAGCGCCGAACTCGCCGCCACCTCCGAGATCGCCGACATGGCGGAGGAGAATCTTTCCCGCAAGCTCGGCCAGGTGCATGAGCAGATCGCGCAGCTGGTCGCCATCCCCGCCGCCAGCACCCGCAACAGCGGGCTGGAGCTGGAGGCGGTGGTGCAGGCCACCGAGGCCGCCGCCAATACCATCATGGAAGCCACCGAGGCGATTCAGGCCTGGATCAGCAGCGGCCAGAAGGACCAGGCCTCGATCGAGGCGCTCTCCGCCCGGGTGAACTCGATCTTCGAGGCCTGCTCCTTCCAGGATGTCACGGGCCAGCGCATCCGCCGCGCCATCCAGCACCTGCAGCAGGTGGAGACGATGCTGGAGCATATCGTGCCGGGCGTGGGGCTGGAGGCGCCGCGCGGCGTGCGGGTGCCGACGCAGATGCGCACCACCAGCGCCGCCGCGCAGGCGACGCCGGACCTTTGCCAGGCGGATATCGACGCGCTGCTGGATTTCGGCGCCGCCAGCCCCCCGGCGGCGCCGCTGTCGCAGGCCGATATCGATGCCCTGCTGAACGGCTAATCCGCCGCGATCAGTTCCGTGATGCGGGCGGCCAGGGCTTCCAGGGCGAAGGGCTTGGTCATGACATGCATGCCGGGCTCCAGCCGGCCATTGCCGACCACCGCATTCTCGGCATAGCCGGTGATGAAGAGCACCTTCAGGTCCGGCCGCGCCTCGCGCGCCGCATCGACCATCTGGCGTCCGTTCATGCCGCCGGGCAGGCCCACATCAGTCACCAGCAGGTCGATGCGCGCGCCGGATTGCAGCAGCCGCAGCCCGGCGGGGCCATCGGCGGCTTCCAGCGCGGCATAGCCGAGTTCCTCCAGCACCTCCGTCACCAGCATCCGCACCGTGGGCTCGTCATCCACCACCAGCACCGTCTCGCCCTGCCGGGCGGGGGGTGCTTCCGGCACCGCGGGGGCTGGCTCGGGGGGCTCGGCCTCGCCCAGGTGGCGGGGCAGGTAGAGGCAGACCGTGGTGCCGTCGCCGGGCTCGGAATAGATCCGCACCTGCCCGCCCGACTGCCGCGCGAAGCCATAGACCATGGAAAGCCCGAGGCCCGTGCCCTGGCCCAGCGGCTTGGTGGTGAAGAAGGGGTCGAAGGCCTTGGCCACCACCTCCGGCGTCATGCCCGTGCCGGTGTCGGACACGCAGAGCGAGATATACTGCCCGGGCGGCAGGTCCTGTTCCTGCGCCGTCCGGTTGTCCAGCCAGCGGTTGGCGGTCTCGATGGTCAGCTGGCCGCCGCCCGGCATGGCGTCGCGCGCATTGATGCAGAGGTTGAGCAGCGCGTTCTCCAGCTGGTGCGGGTCCACCAGCGTCGGCCAGAGGCCGCCGGCCTGCACCACCTCCAGCGTGATGGCGGGGCCGACGGTGCGGCGCACCAGTTCCTCCATGCCCGCCACCAGCCTGTTGGCATCCGTGGGGCGCGGGTCCAGCGTCTGGCGGCGGGAGAAGGCCAGCAGCCGGTGCGTCAGCGCCGCCGCGCGCCTGGCCGCGCCCTGGGCCGCATTGGCGTAACGCTCCACCTCCCTGTACCGCCCCTGGGCTGTGCGGGCGGCGAGCAGCTCCAGATTGCCGCTGATGCCGGCCAGAAGATTGTTGAAGTCATGCGCGATGCCGCCGGTGAGCTGCCCCACCGCCTCCATCTTCTGGCTCTGGCGCAGTTGTTCCTCGGATTTGCGCAGCGCGCGGGTGCGGGCCTCCACCAGCGCCTCCAGCCGCGCATTCAGCTCCCGCTGCCGCGCCTCGGCCAGCTTGCGGGCGCCGATATCCAGCACGGTGCCGGTCAGCCGGGTGGCGACGCCGCCCTCGAAGAAGGCCTGGCCATTGGCGGCCACCCAGCGCTCCACCCCGTCCGAATGGCCGATGGTGCGGTATTCGATGCTGAAGCCGCCGGTGCCGTTGGGGTCCAGCGCGCGCAGCACCGCCGCATGGGCCGCCTCCCGGTCCTCCGGGTGCAGGCAGGGCAGGAAGGTTTCCTCGTAGCTGACGGACTGGCCGGGAGCCACGCCGAACAATTCGCGGCAGCGGTTGTCCCAGCTCAGCCGGCTGTCCGGCACGTGGTAGTCGAAGGTGCCGATGCGGGCGGCGGCGAGGGCCAGGCGCAGCCGGTCCTCACTGCGGCGCAGGGCGGCCTCGGCCTGCCGCAGCCCGCTGAGGTCCAGCATGGCGCCAAGCACGCGGGTGGCGCGCCCTTCGGCGTCGCGCAGCAGGAAGCCGCGGTTCAGCACCGTGGCATGGCTGCCATCGGCGCGGCGGAAGCGATGCTCCCGCGCCCAGTGGCTCTCCCCCTGCGCGATCGCGGCCCGCAGGCTCCGCTCCACGCCCGCGCGGTCGTCGGGGTGGATCTGCGCCAGCCACCAGGCATGGCTGGGCTCCACCGTATCGGGGCGGTGGCCATAGGTGGCTTCCAGCGCCTCGGTCCATTCCACCCGGTTCCGCGCCAGGTCCCAGTCCCAGACGGCATCGGCGGTGGCGCGGGCGATCAGGCGGTAGCGTTCGTTGGAAGCTTGCAGCGCCTCATGGGCCTTGTGCCGCTCCGTCTGGTCGCGCAGCAGCTTCACGAAGCCGGTTGCCGTCCCCGCCTCGTCCCGCAGCACCCGCATGCTGCCGCTGGCCCAGAAGGTGGAGCCATCGGCCCGCAGGTGCCAGCGCTCATCGGCGCTGCCGCCGGCCTCCAGCGCCAGGCGCATCTCCTCCTCCGGCTGGCGGGCGGCGCGGTCCTCGGGGGTGAAGAAGCGGTGGGCGGTCTGGCCCAGCATCTCCGCCGCGCGCCAGCCGAGCAGGGCCTCAGCCCCGGCATTCCAGCCCGTCACCCGGCCTTCCAGGTCGGTGCCGATGATGGCGAGGTCGGTGGCGCTGTCCAGGATCTGCCGGTGGCGCAGCGCGGCGGCTTCCTGCCCGGCGCGGAGGCATCGCAGCTCCAGCTCGCCCATGGCCTGCCGGGCCAGGCCGCCAAGCACCCTGCGCTGGCGCGGCGTCAGCCCTTCCGGCCTTGGGCTGCCGTCCAGCACGCAAAGGGTGCCGAGCGGCAGGCCACCCGAGGTTTCCAGCAAGGCGGCGGCATAGAAGCGGGGGCGGCAGTGGCCCTCGGGCATCGGCAGGGCGGCGAAGCGGGCATCGGCCGCGATATCCGGCACCACCAGCCCCCCGGGCTGCCGGAGGGCCTGGAGGCAGAAGGCATGGTCCAGCGGCCATTCACGCTGGCCGAGCCCGGCCTCGGCCATCAGCCAGTGCCGGTCCGCGCCGATCAGGCTGATGGCGGCGATGGGCGCTTCCAGCAGCTCGGCCGCCAGTTGGACGATGCCGTCGAATGCCGGCTCCGGCCCGGTGCCCAGGGCGAGATAGCGCTCCAGCACCGCCAGCCGCTCGGCTTCCGCCCAGCCGGGATGGGACCGTGCCGGGGTGGAAGCCTCCTCACCATCCTGGCGGTGAGGTCCGGCCTTGGCGGGAGAGGGTGCGAGAGGGGCCATGGCTGGCGTATAACGCGAGGACCGGGGAATGGATTACAGGCCAAAACGGCCCCCGGCTCCTGCCCGCGCGGCCCGGCCAGGCGGGCGCCGGCGGGGCAGGCACCCTATATCCGGCCCAGGTGTTTTCTCCTGGAACGAGGGCCGGCATGACCACGGGTTCCACTTCCGCGATGCGCCCCCTGGAAGGGCTGGCGCAGTTCGGCGCCCTGGCGGGGCAAAGCCTGCGGGTGCTGCGCGCCACCCTGCGCAACCCGCTGGAAGCCCTGCCGCCGGAGGTTTATCGCGAGCCGATCCTGCCGCGCCGCGTGCTGGGGCGGGAGATCGTGCATGTGATGGCGCCGGAGCTGGTGCACCAGGCGCTGGTCACGGAAGCGGGTCGGCTGGACAAGGGCGATTCGGTGCGCCGCCCCCTGGGCCCGGCGCTGGGGGAGGGGCTGCTGACGGCCGAGGGCGCCGAATGGCGCTGGCAGCGCCGGGCCCTGGCGCCGATCTTCCGCCCGGCGCAGGTGCAGAACTTCCTGCCCGCCATGCTGGAGGCTGCCCGGCGTGGCGCCGCGCGGCTGCTGGCGGTGCCGCCCGGCCAGCCGGTGGCCATGGAGCAGGAGACCATGCGCGCCACCTTCGACATCATCGTCGAGACCATGCTTTCCGGCTCCGCCAATATCGACGTGGAGCGCGCGGCGGCGGATATCGGCGCCTATCTGCGGCTGACGCGCTGGGCCACCGTCGCCAGCCTGCTGCGGGCGCCGGACTGGGTGCCTTATCCCGGCCGGCGGCGGGGGCGGCGGGCGGTGGGCTATCTGCGCGGGCGGCTGATGGCGCAGGTCGCCGCCCGCCGGGCGGAAGGCACCGCGCGCGGCGACCTGATCGACCTGCTGCTGGGCGCCAGCGACCCCGAGACCGGGCAGCGCATGGACGACCGGCAGATCACCGACAACCTCGTCACCTTCCTGACGGCGGGGCACGAGACCACGGCGCTGGGCCTGGCCTGGACGCTGGACCTGCTGGGCCGCCACCCCGAGATCGCCAGCCGCGCGGCGGCGGAGGTGGATGCCGTGACCGGCGGCGGCCCGGTGCTGCCGGAGCATGTGGCGCGGCTGGACTACCTGCGGCAGGTCTTCCAGGAAGGGATGCGGCTCTACCCGCCGGTGCCCATCCTGGCACGGCGGGTGGTGGAGCCTTTCACCCTGGGTGGCGTTGCGCTGCGCGAGGACACCGCGATCTTCATCCCCATCCATGCCGTGCACCGGCACGAGACGCTGTGGGAGGCGCCGCAGCTCTTCGACCCCGGCCGCTTCCGGCCGGAGCTGGTGGCGGCGCGGCACCGCCTGGCCTTCATGCCCTTCGGCGCCGGGCCGCGCCTCTGCATCGGCGGCGGCTTCGCCATGCTGGAGGCGGTGGCGATCCTGGCGGTGCTGCTGCGCGAGATCCGCTTCACCAGCGCCGGGACGCCGCCGGCGCCGCGCGTGGACATCACCCTGCGCCCTTCCGCGCCGCTGTGGATGACGGTGGCGCCGCGGGGTTGAGGCGGCGGCGCTTCGTGCCGGGGGGCGCGTGGCGCTAGAATGGCGCATGCCGAGCTTCAGCCCCGCCTTCCGCCAGCAGTTGCGCGACCTCTTCCGGTGGCGACGCGACGTGCGCCATTTCCGCCCGGACCCGCTGCCGCCGGGCCTGCTGGAGGATCTGCTGGAGGTGGCGGCGCTGGCGCCCTCGGTCGGCCTCAGCCAGCCCTGGCGCTTCGTGCTGGTGGAGGCGCCGGCGCGGCGGGCGGCGGTGCGCGCCAGTTTCGCCGCCTGCAATGCCGCCGCCCTGGCGCGGCAGGATGGCGGCCGCGCCGGGCTCTATGCCCGGCTGAAGCTGGCCGGGCTGGACGAGGCGCCCTGCCACCTAGCCATCTTCGCCGAGCCCGATCCCGCCCAGGGCCATGGGCTGGGCCGCGCCACCATGCCGGAGATGGCCTCCTATTCCGCCGTGCTGGCCGCCCATACCCTCTGGCTGGTGGCGCGGGCGGAAGGGCTGGGGATGGGCTGGGTCTCGATCCTGGAGCCCGAGGCCGTGAAGGCGGCGCTGGAGGTGCCGGCGGGCTGGGTGCTGATCGGTTATTTCTGCCTGGGCTACCCGCGCGAGGAACACGAGACGCCGGAGCTGGAGCGCGTGGGCTGGGAGCGGCGGCGGCGGGTGGAACTGCTGCGCCGCTGAGGGCGGGCGTCATCCCGCGTGGGACGCGCCTGTTCAGCCCACCCGCTTCGGGCGCGGCGGCCAGAAGCCGGCGGTGGCGCCCTCGGTCTCGGGGTCCAGGGCCTCGGGCACGGGGCGGTTCAGGATGCCCTCGTGCAACCGGCGCACGGCGCCTTCCACCGCCACGCGCCGCCCTTCCGCCGCATGGTAGACGCCGCGGATGTGCAGGGAATGCGCGACCGAGCGCAGGAAGCCCTCGCGCAGCGCCGGGTCGGGCGGCGGGGCCTCGGTCCAGAACTGGTCGAGCGTGCCGGAGAAGACCAGGCCGGGGATGCGGTAGAGCGCCTCCCCCAGCGCGAAGGTGGGGGTCTGGCCCAGGATGGCGCGCAGGCCGACGGTGCTGTTGACCGTGACCACGCCCTGCACCTGCTCCACCATGGCGCCGAGATTGCCGCCGCCGAGGTAGTGCATGCGGCCTTCCAGCCCATGCTCCTGCGCGATGCTCCGCACGCGCTGGCCCCAGTTCTTCAGCCCGGGGTCCAGCGGATGCGCCTTGACCAGAAGATGGGCGCCTGGCCGCGCATGGGCGGCGAAGCTCCGCGCCACCTCGCGCAGCGGCGTGTCCATGTCGGTGTAGCGGGAATAGGCGCGGATGGAGAAGTCGTTCTCCATCTGCAGCGCCATGAGGTAGAGCGGGCCACGGCCGGAAAGGTCACGCAGGATGCGGTCGGCCTTGCGGTTGTCGTGGCCACGCCGCAGCAGCCGCATGACGATGCCGGCATAGAAGGGGATGGGGTGGTAGATCTGGTGCCCCCGGTAGTGCCGGAAGACCGGCCAGCGCACCTGCCCCGCGAGGTTGTAGACCACGTCCCACAGCGCCTGGACGCGGAAGTCGTCACGGTGGCGCGTCACCAGGTCTGGCGGCGGCAGGGAGGCACCGAGGCGGATGATGGCCTCCGGGTCGCGCGTGAAGCGGGAGCAGGCATTCAGCCCATCCCGCTCGATCACAATCCAGTCAGGACGAATATAACCAAGGTCCGTGACCACGACTTCCACGCCCCGCGTGCTCGCGGCGGCGATGGCGGCCTTGTGGTAGGGCCGCTGCTCGCCCAGCAGAACCAGATGCGTGATGCGGTTTTCGTCCAGGAAATGGCCGACGAAATCGGGCCATTCCCCGGCCGTTCCGTGGAAGTCGACCGCGCCAGGGCCTTGCCAGAACAGGCGATCGCCCAGATGCAGGTTAATTCGATGGACCTCATGGCCCAGCGCCCGCAGCCCAGCGCCGACTTCGCTGAAGAAAGGGCTGATGGGCCCTTGAAGGAACAGGAAGCGCTTGCGCGGCAGGGGATCTCCGGGGGGCATTGTTGAGATCGGGAAACCCTTTCGGCCCGCTGCTGTCAACCCAGCGTTGCCTCAGCCGGTAGGAATGGTGAAGGCGGCGAGAAGGTCGGGCCAGCCGGCCAGCCGTACCCCGCGCCGCGCCGCCGCCCGCAGCAGGGGGGCGGGCGGGAAGGGGCAATAGGGCAGGATTTCCGGCTGCTGTCCCGGCGGCGGGGTGCCGGCGGCCAGGGCATCCAGCACCGGGCCGGCCAGGGCGGCGCCCTGGTGGTGCAGGTGCCGCGCGGCGGTGG
>NZ_JACTUZ010000175.1 GCF_014490445.1 Pseudoroseomonas ludipueritiae
CGCCGGTCCCGCGCCGGCAGGCCGGGGCGCGGCAGGCCGACCTTCAGTTGCTCCACCGCCGCCGCGGCGCGGGCGCGGTGCGCCTGCCACAAGGCCAGGGCCATGGGGTCGGAATCGGTGGCCGGGCGGTCGGATAGGGTGGAAAGCGGGCGGTGGGAGAGGCCGGATTCCCGCTCCAGCCGCCGGTCGGCGGCGGTGGTCAGCGGCACCACGAAGCCGCGCAGCCCGCGCCAGGCGGCCCAGCCCAGTGCCAGGGCGAAGCCCACCAGCACCAGCAGGTGCAGCCAGCCCGGCAGATAAAGGAAAAGGCCGGACAGCGCCGCGACCAGGAAGAGCCCCACCACACCCAGGATGGGCCAGAGGCGCGGCCAGGCTTCCTCCCAGGCCAGCGCCCATCGCGCGAGCCGCCGCCCGCGCGCCAGGCGACGGGGAAGCGGATCGCGCGGTGCCTGCATCAGTCGAGCCACTCCGGAATGCGCTGGTGGGCCAGCAGTTCCTCATGCGTCTGGCGGCGGCGCACCAGGGCGGCGCGGGCGCCATCCACCAGGACCTCGGCCGCCAGGGGGCGGGCGTTGTAGGTGCTGCTCATCACGGAACCATAGGCACCCGCATCCAGGAATGCGACCAGATCCTGCGGCGCCATGGCCGGCATCAGGCGGCCTTTCGCGAATGTGTCCCCGCTTTCGCAGACCGGGCCGACGATATCGGCGGGCGAGAGCGGCGCCACATGGGCGCGGGGCGAGACCGGCAGGATGCCGTGCCAGGCGTCATACATGGCCGGGCGCATCAGGTCGTTCATGGCGGCGTCCAGCACCAGGAAGCGCCGGGCGCTACCCTGCTTCTGCAGCACCACCGAGGCCAGCAGCACGCCGGCGGGGCCGACCAGCCAGCGGCCGGGCTCCAGCATCACCGGGATGCCGAGGCCGCCCAGCGTGGCCTTGATGGCGCCGGCCAGGGCCTCCGGCGTCGGCGCCGGCTCGTCGCGATAAGGAATGCCGAGACCGCCGCCGCAATCCACCCGCTCCACCGGCAGGCCGCGCCCGCGCAGGTCGCCGATCATCTCGGCCAGCCGGGCATAGGCGGCGCGATAGGCGGACATGCCGTCGGTGATCTGGCTGCCGATATGCGTGGCGATGCCGATCGGCCGGATGCCGGGCAGCGCGGCCATGCGGGCATAAAGCGCCGGCGCGTCCTCGAAGGCGATGCCGAACTTGTTCTCGGCCTTGCCAGTAGTGATCTTGGCGTGGGTGCGGGCATCCACATCCGGGTTCACGCGCAGCGAGACCGGGGCCTTGATGCCCATGCTGGCGGCGATGGCGGAGATCATCTCGATCTCCTCCGCGCTTTCGGCATTGAGCTGGAAGATGCCGGCTTCCAGCGCGAAGCGGATTTCCTCCGGCGCCTTGCCGACGCCCGAGAAGACGGTGGCCTCCGCCGGGATGCCGGCGGCCATGGTGGCGCGCAATTCGCCCGCCGAGACGATATCCGCCCCCGCCCCTTCCGCCCGCAGCACCCGCAGCACGGCCTGGTTGTCATTGGCCTTGGCCGCGTAATGGACGCTGGCGCGCAGCCCGGCCTCGTCCAGCGCCGCTTTCAGCGCACGATAGCGGCGGCGCAGCGTATTGGCGGAATAGACCCAGGTGGGGGTGCCATGCTCGGCCGCGATGCGGGCCAGCAGCACGTCTTCCATCAGCAGCCCGTCCCGCGCATGCATGGACAGCGAGGGGCGGATGGCGAGCAGGTCGGCGAAGGTCGGGTCGGCGCTGGTGGGCGCCAGGGAAAGGGCGGTGGCCATGGCGGCTATTTAGGGTCGCGCCCCCGGGTGATGGAAGCGCCGCAACGTTTCGCTACCGGCCGCGCGGGCGAAAATCCTGTGCCGGTGTTAAGCCAGGACCATGACCGAAGCTCCCCTGATCCTGACCCTAGGGCTGGACGCGGCCTCCTTCGCCCGGCTGGATGCGCTGCGCCAGGCGCATTTCCCACCGGAGCGGAACCATCTCTCAGCCCACCTCACGCTGTTCCATGCCCTGCCGGGGGCCATGCTGGCGGAGATCTCGGCGAACCTGGAGACGCTGGCGGCCGGAACGCCGCCACCGGTGCTGCGCTTCGCCGGGCTGCGCAGCCTGGGGCGCGGCCTGGCCTTCACGGTGGAAAGCCCTGCCCTGGCGCAGTTGCGCGGGCTGCTGGCCAGCGCCTGGCACGGGCTGCTGGGGCCGCAGGACCGCCAGGGCTTCCGCCCGCATGTGACGGTGCAGAACAAGGTGGAGCCCGCCACCGCCCGTGCCCTGCTGGCCGAGCTGGAAGCCGGCTTCACCCCCTGGGAAGGCCAGGGGGTGTCGCTGCTGCTCTGGCATTATCGCGGCGGGCCCTGGGAGGCCGCCGGGAGTTTTCCGCTTACCGGCTCGGGTAAACCCGGGGGTAGGTGATCTCCTCCGGCGGGCCGGGCGGATGCACCGGGCCAGGGCGGCCGCAGGCGGCCAGCAGGGCCGCCGCCGCCAGCAGGGTGAGGATGCCGCGCGTCATGCCAGCCGCTCCCGCCATTCCGCCGCCATGCGGCGCACATTCACCGGCGCCGTGCCGCCGTAGGAAGTGCGGGAAGCGACCGAGGCCTCCACGCTCAGCACCTGGAAGACGCCGTTGTGGATGCGCGGCTCCTCCGCCTGCATTTCCTCGAGTGTCAGCTCGGAGAGATCCACGCCCCGCGCCTCGGCCTTGGCGACGAGGTGGCCGGTGACGTGGTGGGCATCGCGGAAGGGCAGCCGCAGCTCGCGCACCAGCCAGTCGGCGAGGTCGGTGGCGGTGGAGAAGCCGGCGCCCGCCGCTTCCCGCAGCCGGGCGGCATCGGGCTTCATGTCCCGCACCATGCCGGCCGTGGCGGCCAGGGCCAGGGCCATGGTCTCGGCGGCGTCGAAGATGCCTTCCTTGTCTTCCTGCATGTCCTTGCCATAGGCCAGGGGCAGGCCCTTCATCACCGTCATCAGCCCGACCAGCGCGCCGGCCACGCGGCCCACCTTGGCCCGCACCAGCTCGGCCGCATCCGGGTTGCGCTTCTGCGGCATGATGGAGGAGCCGGTGGTATAGGCGTCCGACAGCTTCACGAAGCCGAAATAGGGGTTGGTCCAGAGCACCACCTCCTCCGCGAAGCGGGAGAGATGCGTGGCGCAGATGGACAGCGCCGCCAGGAATTCCATGGCGAAGTCGCGGCTGGCGACGGCATCCAGGCTGTTGCGCATCGGGCCGTCGAAGCCCAGGGCCTGCGCCGTCATGTGCCGGTCGATGGGGAAGCCGGAGCCGCAGAGCGCGGCGGCACCCAGCGGGGACTGGTTCATGCGTGCCCGGCAGTCACCAAGGCGGGAGCGGTCACGCCCCAGCATCTCCACATAAGCCAGCAGGTGGTGGCCCAGGGTGGTGGGCTGCGCCGGCTGCAGGTGGGTGAAGCCCGGCATCACGGTGGCGGCGTGCTCGTCCGCCCGCTCCACCAGCGCCTGCATCAGGTCGGCCAGCTGCTTGTCCAGGCCATCGATGGCATCCCGCACCCAGAGGCGCACGTCCAGCGCCACCTGGTCGTTGCGGCTGCGGGCGGTGTGCAGGCGCTTGCCGGCCTCGCCGATCCGCTCCGTCAGGCGGGCCTCGATGTTCATGTGGATATCCTCCAGCGCCTCGCTGAAGGGGAATTCACCGGCCTCGATCTCGGCGCCGATGGCGGTCAGGCCTTCCTTGATCGCGGCCTCGTCATCGGCCGAGATGATGCCTACATGGCGGAGCATGGCGGCATGGGCCAGGCTTCCGCGGATGTCCTGCCGCCACATCTTGCGGTCGAAGCCGATGGAGGCATTGATGGCCTCCATGATGGCGGAGGGTCCGCCGCTATAGCGGCCGCCCCACTGCTGGTTGCCCTGGCTGCGCTGCTGTGTGGACAAGGAAGGATATGCCTCGTGTTGCCAATCGGACGCCGCCCGCTTCTTACGTCGCTGGCTGCTGGGGCGACCCTAACCACGCTGCTTCCGGCACGGCAAGGGATGGCGGCCATCCAGAAGCTGGTGCCGAGCGATCCGAAGCCGCTTCCGCCGCTGAATTTCACCGATGCCGAAGGCAAGCCCTATGACCTCGGCGCCTTCTCCGGCCAAGCAGTGCTGATCAATCTCTGGGCCACCTGGTGCGCCCCCTGCGTCAAGGAGATGCCGGCGCTGGACCGGGCGCAAGAAGTTTTGAAAGCGGAAGGATGGGTGGTGCTGCCCCTCTCCTCCGACCGTGGCGGCAAGCCGCAGGTGGAAAGCTTCTACCAGCGCACGGGCCTGAAGAACCTCGGCATCTGGCTGGACCCCAAGGGCGAATGCGCCCGTGCCGTGAAGGCGCGCGGCCTGCCCACCAGCCTGGTGGTGGACCGCGAGGGGCGCGAGGTGGCGCGGCTGGAAGGCGAGGCCGAATGGGATTCGCCGGCCATGCTGGAGGCCCTCCGTAAACTTGTGAAGGGCGGCTGACCTCTCCTCTCGACGGATCGTGCTTCCCGGCCGACACTGACGCTCCAGCTTCAGGGAGTCCGCAGCATGACCGATTTCTGGCGCCTGACCGCAACCGAGACCGCCGCCCGCGTCGCCGCCCGCGACATCTCAGCGCGCGAGGTGACGCAGGCGGCGCTGGATCGGCTGGCGGCGGTGAACCCGGCCATCAATGCCGTGGTGCAGGAAATGCCGGAGGAAGCCCTGGCCGCCGCCGATGCGGTGGATGCCGCCATCGCGCGCGGCGAGAAGCCGGGACCGCTGGCCGGGGTCCCCGTCACCATCAAGGTGAATGTGGACCAGAAGGGCTTCGCCACCACCAACGGGCTACGCATCCAGGCCGACCTGATGGCCACCGAGGACAATCCGGTGGTCGCCAATTTCCGGCGGGCCGGCGCCGTGATCATCGGCCGCACCAATACCCCTGCCTTCTCGCTGCGCTGGTTCACGCGCAACGGGTTGCACGGCCATACCCGCAACCCGCGCGACCCCTCTCGCACCCCCGGCGGCTCCTCCGGCGGCGCGGCGGCGGCCGTGGCGGCCGGCATCGGCGCCATCGGGCATGGCACGGATATTGGCGGTTCCGTCCGCTATCCCGCCTATGCCTGCGGCATCCACGGGCTGCGGCCGACGCTGGGGCGCGTGCCGGCTTGGAACCCTTCCGGGGCAGAGCGTGCCATCGGCGCGCAGTTGATGGCGGTCTCGGGGCCCCTCGCCCGCTCCATCGCCGATATCCGCCTGTCGCTGGAGGTCATGGCGGCGGAGGACCTGCGCGATCCCTGGTGGGTGCCGGCGCCGCTGAACAGCGGCCCCTACCCGAAGCGCGCCGCCCTTTGCGTGCGGCCGGAGGGGCTCGATACCAAGCCGGAGGTGGAGCGCACCCTGCGCGACGCCGCCCTGCGCCTGCAGTCGGCCGGCTGGAGCATTGTCGAGACCGCCTGCCCGCCGCTGCGCGCCCCGGCGGCCTTGCAGGCGCTGCTCTGGCTCGCCGAGAACCGCCGCACCGGCGGCGAGGCCCTGCGGCGGGAAGCCGACCCGGATGCCGCCTTTGTTTTCGCGCAGATGGAGGCACTCTGTCCCAACGCGGATTTTCACGCCTTCCAGGACGCCTTGCAGGCCCGCGCCACCTATACCCGGCAATGGCAGCTCTTCCTGAAGAACTACCCGGTGCTGCTGGTGCCCGTCTCCTCCGAACTGCCCTTCCCGGACCTGCTGGATATCGAATCGCCCGAGGCCTTCCGCCGGGTGATGGAAGCGCAGCTTGTGCAGGTCGGGCTGCCGCTGATGGGGCTGCCGGGCCTGACGGTCGCCACCGGCGCGGTGGATGGCGTGCCGGTGGGCGTGCAGCTGATCGGTGGCCGCTACCGCGAGGACGTGCTGCTGGATGCCGGCGCCGTCATCGAGGCGGGCGGGCCGCGGGTCGAGGTGGCGGAGCCGGCGCCCCTCTAGGGCGACACCACCAGGCGCGCGCCCGGCTTCCCCGCCGGCTTCGGCTCCGGCAGGAAGATCCGCAGCGACGGCGCCAGGTGGGTGTTCCAGGCCTGGCGGCAATCCTCGCCGCAGCGGGCGATCCATCCCGGGATCACCGCCTCGGCCAGCAGGCGCCGCCGCACCGTTTCATCCTCCGACGTCGTGGCTTCCCAGCGCATGGTGCCGCGGGTGCCGGACTGGCAACCGGGGCGGCCGGCATTGCAGAGAAAGCCATCCTCCGTGTCCTGCCCGGCGGCGGCCCAGACCGCCAGCTCCAGCCGCGCCAGCCCGCGCCGCAGCGCCTGCTGCACCTCCTCGGGCAGGGCTTCCCAGGCATGGGTATTGGCCCCGAAGACCGAGAGGCCCCAGGAGATGGCCATGGGATGGATCTGCTGCGTCAGCCGGTGCAGCCCGAGTTCGTTGCCGCTGAGCGAGCCGGTGATGGTGCAGTCGATGCGCCCTTCCCGCAACTCGGTGGCCTGACTGGCGAAGGGGGTCTGGACGGCGATGGCCCCCAGCGCCTCCATGGCATCCGCCTGGCTGGGATTGGAGACGCGGACCCGGCGGCCCCGCAGGCTCTCCAGCCCCGGCAGCGGGTCGGCGCAGAACAGGACCTGAGCCGGGTAGGCGTAGATGGCCAGCAGCTCCACCCCATACCGCTCCTTCAGCAAGGCGGTCAGGTGCAGGCGATACACCTGGACCACCCGCCGCAGCGTGCTCAGCTCGGGCGCCAGCATGGCCAGGTTGGGAGCCGCCAGTTCCGGCTCGTCGCCGCCCACCAGGCTCAGCAGCGCCGTGCCGAAAGGCATCACGCCCAGCCGCATCAGGTGCAGCATGTCCTGGCCCCGGATGCCGCTGCTGTCGAAAGGCACAATATCGGCCTGGAGCATGCCGCCGGTGATTCGCGGCAGTTCCTCCCGCCAGAAGGGGCGCTCGTATTGTTCGTAGAGGCGGACATCGGCGAGGCCGCCCACCACCTGCAGGTGAAGCGGCGGGTTCTGCGGACGGGCCGGGGCAGCCAGCAGCACGGCCGCGAGGCCCGCTAGCACCAGGCGCAGAAGACCGTGGCGCCCGGGCGGCTTCGGCAGGGAAGAGCGCTTCGTCACCGTGGCAAGATAAGGCAGCGCCACAGGCAGGCAAGCATTCTTCCCGGCCCATCGCCCGGGCGGGGGAGCGCCTCAGTCCAGCGAGCGGCCCTGGGACTGGGCGG
Source organism: Pseudoroseomonas ludipueritiae (assembly GCF_014490445.1). GTDB lineage: Bacteria > Pseudomonadota > Alphaproteobacteria > Acetobacterales > Acetobacteraceae > Pseudoroseomonas > Pseudoroseomonas ludipueritiae. Next base: position 7,180 of record NZ_JACTUZ010000175.1, read on the forward strand.
CCAGGGCGCGGGCCATCTGGCTCAGCGCCTCCTGGTGCTTCTCGTTGTCGATCAGCACGAAGTTGCGGGCGAGCTCGAGGCACATGCGCTGGCGCTGGCCGAGCGGCTGCGCCTGCCCGTCCTGCTCCAGTCCCTCGAAGAACCAGGCCACGGGCACGCCGAGCACGATGCCGATCTCGAACAGCCGCCCGGCCGAGATGCGGTTCATGCCGCGCTCGTACTTGTGGGCCTGCTGATAGGTCACGCCAATCATGGTGGCGAGCTGCTGCTGTGAGAGCCCGAGCATCAGCCGCCGTTCGCGGATGCGGGCGCCCACGTGCCGGTCCGCATTGCGGGCCCGGGTGGTTGGTTTGTCCTGGTCGTCATCGGCCACGGAGGGGGATGCGGCGATCTGGTCAGCCATGCTCCGCCTGTATTCGGTGTTCTGCATCAAAGCTAGATGGGATTTCGTCCCATAGCGTTAGGCCGTCTCCGGCAAAACCTCTGTGAACAATGCGTGAGGGGCTCAACTTCATGCAAGATCGAATGAAACGAAGGCGCCTCATCCCTGCTCATTCCCGGCGCCTTCGCGCAGCCGGGCCAGCTGCTCCCTGGCGGCGGCCAGCTCGGCGCGCAGGCGCTCCAGCTCCTCATGCTCGCGGGAGGCGGGCGGATTGCCCTCCTTGCGGGGGAAGGGGCTGAAGAGGCTCATGGCCCGTTCCATCATGGCCATGTTCTGCTTGCTCACCTCTTCAAGCCCGCCGAAGGGGTTGAAGCCGCCCATCGCCTGCTCCACCGACTGGCGCATCTGCTCCTGCTGCCGGGCAAAGCTGCCCATGGCGAATTCCAGGTAGCGCGGCACCAGGGACTGCACGCTGTCGCCATAGAGGCCGATCAACTGCCGCAGGAAGGGGATGGGCAGCAGGTTCTGCCCCTTGGCCTCTTCCTCCACGATGATCTGGGTGAGCACGGCGCGGGTGATGTCGTCGCCGCTCTTGGCGTCATAGACCACGAAGTCGCGGCCCGCCCGCACCATCGCGGCCAGATCCTCAAGGGTCACGTAGGACGAGGCCTCGGTGTTGTAGAGGCGACGGTTGGCGTATTTCTTGATCACCACCGGGGGCAGGCCCTGCTCGCCGCCCGCCTGTCGTTTCGCCTGTTCCGCCATGACGTTCCGCCCTTCTTCTTCGCGCCCTCGCCGCGCCACGGAACAGGCTAGCACGCGAAATGATGCGCTGCGAACCAACTGTGGAGCCCTTGCCGCGTTGGCGCTGCGCCAGGCATTGCGGCGGCTGGACAAGCAGGCCTGTCCGCCGGACAAGGACGCGCATGGAAGGGCCGAAGGAGATGCCGGGCGCCGAGCCCGGCGAGCTGGAAAGGCTGGCAGAGGATTGGATCGCCCTGTGGCAGAGCGAGGTCGCGGCCCTGGCCGCCGACCGGGAACTGGCCGAGGCCTGGGCCGGCTGGGCGGCGGCGACCGCCGGCTGGTGGCGCGGCATGATGGCCGCGCGGCC
>NZ_JACTUZ010000176.1 GCF_014490445.1 Pseudoroseomonas ludipueritiae
GCCCTGGCGGCCGCCCTGGCCGGAGAGCCCGCCGAGGGCCCGCGCGCCGTGCTGGCGCCGCTGCTGGCGCAACTGGCCGGCGCCGCCGGCTGGCAGGCCCGGCTGACGGAGGAAGCGCTGCTGCTGCATCCGCTGAGTTAAGGCACGTTCTTCATCTTTCCTTTGCCTCCCCGCCGGAGATTGGGCCGCAACGCAGCCGTCGGGGACCGCCATGGACGACCTTCTCGCAGACTTCCTGACCGAGACCAACGAAGGTCTCGCCACGCTGGACGTGGCGCTGCTGACGCTGGAGAAGGCCCCGGACGACCGCCCGACGCTGTCGGAGATCTTCCGCAGCGTGCATACCATCAAGGGCACCTGCGGCTTCCTGGGCCTGTCGCGGCTGGAGAAGGTGGCCCACGCGGCCGAGAATGTGCTCGGCAAGTACCGCGAAGGCTCGCTGAAGGTGACGCCGGCGGGCATCACGCTGATTCTCTCCGCCATCGATGCGCTGAAGGGAATTGTCGCCGGGCTGGAAGCCACCGGCAGCGAACCGCAGGGCGACGACAGCGCGCTGATCGCGGCGCTGGACGCGGCCTGGCGTGGCGGAGCGGTGGCCGCGCCGGAACCTGTGGTTGACCCTTTCGAGGCCGTGGAGATCCTGGCGCCTGAGGCGGTGGCCGAATCGCTCCCCTGCGAGCCGGTGGCAAGCGCCCCCGCCGCCCCGGCGGTTGCCGGCGGGGCGCCAGCGGCGGGTGGCGCCGGCGTGGCGCCGCCGCAGACCATCCGCGTCTCGGTGGATGTGCTGGAAGACCTGATGACCCTGGTCAGCGAGCTGGTGCTGACCCGCAACCAGCTTTTGCAGCTGGTGCGGGCGCGGGGCGACTCCGCGCTGACGGTGCCTTTGCAGCGCCTCTCCCACATCACTTCCGAATTGCAGGAAGGGGTGATGAAGACGCGCATGCAGCCGATCGGCAATGCCTGGCAGAAGCTGCCGCGCATCGTGCGCGACCTTGCCAATGAACTTGGCAAGAAGATCGAGCTGGTGATGAAGGGCGCCGATACCGAGCTGGACCGCCAGGTGCTGGAGCTGATCAAGGACCCGCTGACGCATATGGTGCGCAACAGCGGCGACCATGGGCTGGAGACGCCCGAGCAGCGCCGCGCCGCCGGCAAGCCGGAGATGGGCCGCATCACGCTGAACGCCTATCATGAAGGCGGCCATATCATCATCGAGATCGGCGATGACGGGCGCGGGCTGTCGGTGGAGAAGATCAAGGCCAAGGTGCTGAGCCAGGGCCTGACCACCGAGGTCGAATTGGCCGGGATGAGCGAGCGGGAAATCCAGCACTTCATCTTCCGCGCCGGCTTCTCCACCGCCGCCGCCATCACCAGCGTTTCCGGCCGCGGCGTCGGCATGGACGTGGTGAAGACCAATGTCGAGAAGATCGGCGGCACCATCGAGCTGCGCTCGGTGGAAGGGCGCGGCACCACCTTCTTCATCAAGATCCCGCTGACGCTGGCGATCGTGTCCGCGCTGATCGTGGAAGCAGGCCGGGAACGCTTCGCCATCCCGCAGATCGGCGTGGTGGAATTGGTGCGCGCGGGCGGCGGTGGCTCCACCATCGAGCGGATCGACCAGACGCCGGTGATGCGCCTGCGCGACCGGCTGCTGCCGCTGGTCTCGCTCTCCAAGCTGCTGAAGCTGGATGATGCGGAAGAGGTGCGGGAGGAGGATGCCGGCTTCGTCGTGGTGACGCAGGTCGGGCCCAATGTCTTCGGCATCATCGTGGACAAGGTTTTCGACACCGAGGAAATCGTGGTGAAGCCGGTGGCGCCGATCCTGCGCCACGTCACGATGTTCAGCGGCAATACCATCCTGGGCGATGGCAGCGTCATCATGATCCTGGACCCCAATGGCATTGCCCGCGCCACCGGCGTCGGCGCCGATGGGCCGGTGGAGGATGCGGCCCGTGCCGCCCTGGTGGGTGCCCGTTCCGGCGAACGCACGGCGCTGCTGCTCTTCCGCGCAGGGGACGAGACGCCGAAGGCGGTGCCACTGGGGCTGGTGGCGCGGCTGGAGGACTTGCCCGCCGCCAGCATCGAACTCTCCGGCAGCCAGCCGCTGGTGCAGTATCGCGGCAAGCTGATGCCGCTGGTGCCGATGTCCGACCACTGGATGCCGCCGCAGCCGGGCACGCGGCAGGCCGTGCTGGTCTTCAGCGACCAGCACCGCGCCATGGGCCTGATGGTGGATGCCATCCTGGACGTGGTGGAGGAGCACCTAGACATCGAGGGCAGCCACGACCGCCCGGGCTTCCTGGGCAGCGCCGTGATCTGCGGCAAGGTGACGGATGTGATGGATTGCGCCTGGTGGCTGCGCCAGGCCGGCGACGACTGGTTCAAGCCGCAGCCGCAGGGCGAGAAGACCGGCAAGCGCGTGCTGCTGGCCGAGGACAGCGCCTTCTTCCGCCACCTGCTGGTGCCGGGCCTGACCGCCGCCGGCTACGAGGTGACCGCGGTGGAGACCGGCAGCCAGGCGCTGCGGCTGCGGGAGCAGGGGGCGATGTTCGACATCATCATCTCCGACATCGAGATGCCGGAGCTGGATGGGCTGGGCCTCGCCCGCGCAGTGCGGGAAGGCGGCATCTGGCAGCATCTGCCGATGATCGCGATGAGCGCGCATGCCGAGCCCGGCCATTCCGCGCGCTGCCGTAACGCCGGCTTTACCGGTGATGTGGGAAAATCGGACCGGGAAGCGCTGCTGAGCCTGCTGCGCGACAGCCTCTCCCCCGCCGTCCATTGAGGAGCGAGACGTGATGCAGTCCGAAGCGCGTGCGCCCGGCACGCTGCCTGGAACCTTGCCCGGTGCGCCACCCGTGGCCGATGCGGCCGCCGAGATGGTGCTGACGCTGACGGTGGCCGGCCAGCTCTGCGGCGTGCCGGTGCTGGCGGTGCGGGACATCCTGGCCTCCCAGGCCATTACCCGCGTGCCCCTGGCGCCGCCCGAAGTGGCCGGCAGCCTGAACCTGCGCGGCCGCATCGTCACCGCCATCGACCTGCGGCGGCGGCTGGGCCTTGCCGACCGCGCCGCCGGCAGCCCGCCGCCGATGAGTGTGGTGGTGGAGCAGGGGGGCGAGCTCTACAGCCTGCTCTCCGACTCGGTGGGCGAGGTGGTGCCGCTGCCGGCTGAGGGTCTGGCCGGCAATCCTCCGACGCTGGACAGCGTATGGCGCGAGGTATCGCGCGGTGTGCACCGGCAGGGCGACCGCCTGCTGATCATGCTGGATGTCGACCGCATCCTGGCGATCGGTTGAGGGAGGGGATGATGGAAGGCACAGACGATATCCTGGTCGTCGATGACAGCCGCGTGGTGCGCAAGGCCGCGCGCCGCATCATTGAGCGGCATGGCTTCAGCGTGCGCGAGGCTGGCGATGGCGCCGAGGCCCTGGCGGCCTGCCGCGCCGCGCTGCCCCGGCTGGTGCTGCTGGACTGGAACATGCCGGTGATGAACGGGCTGGAATTTCTCAAAGCGGCGCGCATGGAGTTCGGCGCGGAGGAGCCGCTGATCATGCTCTGCACCACCGAAAGCGAATTCGAGCGCATCGTCATGGCGCTGGAAGCCGGGGCGCAGGAATACATCATGAAGCCCTTCGACGATGCGATCCTGACCGGCAAGCTGGCGCAACTGGGGTTGGTGCCAGAAGAATTCAGGACATGACGCCGCAGGCTGGCGGGCCGGTGCGGGTGATGCTCTGCGACGACAGCCCCACCGCCCGCACCGCCATGGGCCGCGTGCTAGAATCCGACCCGCAGATCCGCGTGGTCGGCCGGGCCGGGGATGGCAAGCAGGCGCTGGAGATGCTGGAGGCCCTGCCCATCGCGCAGCGCCCTGACGTGATGCTGCTGGACCTGGAAATGCCAGTGATGGACGGCATGACGGTGCTGCCGCTGCTGTTGAAGGCGCAGCCGAAGCTGGCGGTGATTGTCGCCAGTGCCCTGACCCAACGGGGGGCGGAAGCCACGATGGCGGCCATGCGTGCCGGTGCGGCCGACTATGTGCCGAAGCCTTCCGCCGCCGGTGGCGGAGTGCGGGACCCGGCTTTTCAGGCGGAACTGCTGGCCAAGGTGAAGGGCTGGGCGCGAATGCGCGCGCCGGTGCCGCCGGCCGCTCCCGCTGCGCGGGTGGCGCGGCGGCCTGGTGTTGCAGGGCCCAGGCCGAAGGTGGTGGCCGTCGGCAGTTCCACCGGCGGGCCGCAGGCCCTGGCGAGTTTCGTGCGCGCACTGCGGGTACCCGTGCCGGTGCCGCTGGTGGTGGTGCAGCACATGCCGGCGGGCTTCACCGCCATGCTGGCGGACCACCTTGGCCGCCTGGGCGGGCCACCTGCGGCCGAAGCGCGGGATGGCGAGGTGCTGCAGCCAGGACGCATCTATCTGGCGCCGGGCGACCGGCACCTGCTGGTGGAGAATGTGAATGCGGCGCTGGTCGCCCGGCTGAATTCCGGCCCGCCGGAGAATTTCTGCCGCCCTGCGGTGGACCCGATGCTGCGCAGCCTGGTGGCGGCCTGCGAGGGGCGGGTGACGGCGGTGATCCTGACCGGCATGGGCTCGGACGGGATGCTGGGCTGCAAGGCGGTGGCCGCCGCCGGCGGAACCGTAATGGCGCAGGACGAAGCCACCAGTGTCGTCTGGGGAATGCCGGGCGCGGTGGCGCGGGCTGGCCTGGCGCAAGTGCTGCTGCCGCCGGAGCAACTGGCGGAGCGGGTGATGGGACAATTCGACCCGGCTGGGGGAATGACATGAACGCCGAGGGATTTGCCTCGATCGCCGCGCTGGTGAAGGCGCGCTCGGGCATCGTGCTGACGCCCGACAAGGAATACATGCTCGAAACCCGGCTGGCGTCGCTGCTGAAGCAGGAGGGCATCGCCAGCCTCGACATGCTGGCGCTGAAGCTGCGCGACCCGCGCGCGGAGGCGCTGGCGCGGGCGGTGACGGAAGCACTGACCACCAATGAAAGCAGCTTCTTCCGCGATGGGAAGCCCTTTGACCACCTCAAGCGGCTGCTGCCCAAGTTGATGGCGGCTCGCCCGCCGGGCCATAAGCTGCGCATCTGGTCCGCCGCCTGTTCCACGGGGCAGGAAGCTTATTCGGCGGCGATGATCCTGGCGGAACTGGGCATCAAGAATGCCGAGATTCTGGGCACCGACCTGTCGCGGGAGGTGGTGGAGCGCGCGCGGGACGGCAGCTTCACCCAGTTTGAGGTGCAGCGCGGCCTGCCGGTGCAGATGCTGGTGAAATACTTCCGGCAGGAAGGCGGAAAGTGGCGCGTGCAGCCGGCACTGCGAGAGGTGGTGCGCTTCGAGGAGCGCAACCTGCTGGCCGACCACCGCATGCTGGGGCGGTTCGACATCGTCTTCTGCCGCAATGTGCTGATCTACTTCGACCCGCAGACCAAGGGACGGGTGCTGAATGCCTTGGCAGCGCAGATGGCGGCGGATGGCGTGATGTATCTTGGTGGCGCGGAGACGGTGCTGGGCCTGACTGATCGTTTGGTGGCGGTGATGGGCGAGCGTGGGGCCTATGCCCTGGCACCGGTGGCGGCGCGGATGGCGGGCTGAGCCCCGCCGCGCTCACCGCCGTGATCCGCGAGAGGGGAAGCGCAGGAATCACGGCATGATGCGCGCCGGCCTTTCAGTGGGCCAGCGCGCATCGAGGCGGCAGGGCAGGGCGGCTGTCAGGCCACGGCGTGCAGTGGGCTGGGACCGGCCAGGACAGCAGCGACTTCCGGCATGCCGTAGCGGTTGGCGAGGCTGGAAGGGTCCCGCAGCACATAGCCACGGCCCCAGACGGTGCCGATCAACTCGCCCGCCCCGGCCTGCGCCAGCTTCTTGCGCAGCTTGCAGATGAAGACGTCGATGATCTTGGCCTCAGGCTCGTCGATCCCGCCGTAAAGGTGGTTCAGGAAGACTTCCTTGGTCAGCACAAGGCCCTTGCGCAGGGTCAGTAGCTCCAGGATGGCATATTCCTTGCCGGTCAGGTGCACGTCACGCCCGTCCACCCGGACTTCGCGGGAGCCGAGGTTGAGGGTCAGTGGGCCAACGGACAGGGTCGGCTGGCTGAAGCCCTTGGCGCGGCGGACAATGGCCTGGATGCGGGCTAGCAGCTCCTGCTGGTCGAAAGGCTTGGTGATGAAGTCGTCGGCACCCATGCCGAAGCCTTTCACCTTCGCCTGCGGGCGGGACAGGCCGGAGAGGATCAGCACCGGCGTCTCCACCCGGTTGCCGCGCAGGCGGCGGACTACCTCGTAGCCCTCCATGTCCGGCAGCATAAGGTCCAGGATGACGATGTCGTAGTCATAGAGGGCGGCGAGTTCCAGCGCCTCCTCTCCCGTGCTGGCGATGTCCACCATCATGGACGCCGCCTTGAGCATCATGCTGACCCCGCGGGCGGTGGTCAGGTCGTCTTCAACCAGAAGTGTCCTCATTTTTGTCTTCCCCTCAATCTCTGATTGTATTGATACCACCATAAGGCGAGTTGAGAAGGACTTTTTCGGCGCAAGATTGTATTAAGAAGAATACTAAATCTAAAAATGAGACACATCGGAGCGGCAAAGCCTGCGAATCAGGGCGTTAAGCCTTGATTTTCACGAGGCAGGCCAGTGCGGCTATCGCCTTACGGGATTACTCGCCTTCTGGTTGAGGATTGCTGTACCAGCGAGGTTAGGTTCGTATTCAGAAATTTATCATTAATGAGACGGAATTTGTTTTGCCTGTAGGCACAAAAAAGGCCGGTCAGCATGTGCCGACCGGCCCGATCCTGGCTGAAGAAGAGCCTTAGCGTTCGACGCAGAGCGCCACGCCCATGCCACCACCGATGCAGAGTGTGGCCAGACCCTTGCGGGCGTCACGGCGCTGCATCTCGTAGAGCAGCGTGGTCAGCACGCGAGCGCCGGAAGCGCCGATCGGGTGGCCCAGGGCGATGGCGCCGCCATTGACGTTCACCTTCGCCGTGTCCCAGCCCATCTCCTTGTTCACCGCGCAGGCCTGGGCGGCGAAGGCCTCGTTGGCCTCGATCAGGTCGAGGTCAGCGATGTTCCAGCCCGCCTTTTGCAGCGCCTTGCGGCTGGCTGGGATAGGGCCGGTGCCCATGATGGAGGGGTCCACCCCCGCTGTGGCCCAGGAAACAATGCGCGCCAGCGGGGTCACGCCGCGCTTGGCGGCCTCGGCCGCGCTCATCACCACCGTCGCGGCGGCGCCGTCATTGATGCCGCTGGCATTGCCCGCCGTCACGGTGCCGCTCTTGTCGAAGGCCGGGCGCAGCTTTGCCAGGATCTCGCGGGAGGTTTCGGGCTTCGGGTATTCGTCCGTGCCCACCACCGTCTCACCCTTGCGGGTCTTCACCGTCACGGGCGCGATCTCGTCAGCGAAGCGGCCGGCGGAAATGGCCTCGCCCGCCTTGCGCTGGCTGTTGAAGGCGAATTCGTCCTGGTCGTCGCGGGTGATCTGGAACTTCTCGGCCACGTTCTCGGCGGTATTGCCCATGTGGTAGCCGTGGAAGGCATCCCAGAGCCCGTCGCGGATCATGGTATCCACGAAGGCGAGGTCGCCCATCTTCTGGCCGGCGCGCAGGTTCGCGCAATGCGGCGCCTGGGTCATGCTCTCCTGGCCGCCCGCCACCACGATGCTGGCATCGCCCGTCGCGATCTGCTGCGCCGCCAGGGCCACCGCCCGCAGGCCGGAGCCGCAGAGCTGGTTGATGCCGAAGGCGGTGCGGTCCACCGGGATGCCGGCGGCGATGGCGGCCTGGCGCGCCGGGTTCTGGCCGGCACCCGCGGTCAGGATCTGGCCGAGGATGACCTCGTCCACCTCGCCGGGCTCGATGCCGGCGCGGTTCAGGGCGGCCTGGATGGCAACGGTGCCCAGCGCATGGGCGGACAGATTGGCGAAGACGCCGTTGAAGGCGCCCACCGGTGTGCGAGCCGCCGATGCGATGACGATCTCGGTCATTCTTCTGATACTCCCTCTGGCCGTGCTGGTTCGGCACAGTGTGCGCCGCCGCAAGGGTTGCCTACAAGTCCGCCAGCCAGCGCAGCAGCGGCGACCACAGCGCGGCTTCGGCCCTTCCGCCGGCCGCCATGCCAATATGCCCGGCGGGAGTCATATGGACATGGGCCGCCGGCATCCGCGCCGCCAGGGCCAGGGCCGAGGCCGGCAGCACGATTCGATCCGATTTCGGAATGGCCAGGAAGGTAGGCAGCGCCAGCGCGGCCGGGTCCACCACCGCTCCCGCCACGCGCCAGCGGCCGGAGCCCGGCTCGTTCCGGCCGTACCAGCCCCCCAGGCATTCCCGCGCCACCGGGGCGGCGAGGGGGATGCCGTCATTCAGCCAGTCCTCCAGCGCCACGAACTGGATGGCGCGCGGGCTCGCCGGGTCCAGCCGGGCAAAGGCGCGGAACTTCCGGGCGATGGCCCAGGGGTCGAGCATGGCGAAGAGCGACTGGATGGCATCGACCGGCAGGCTGCCCGTGGCCTGCAGCACCGGCTCCAGCCCCGGCAGCAGGGTGGCCATGCCGCGGGCACGCTCCACCGCCTCGGCGCCGCCGGCCGCGAAGTCCCAGGGCGTGGCGAGCAGGGCCAGGGCGCGCACCCGCTCCGGCCGGCGCA
>NZ_JACTUZ010000177.1 GCF_014490445.1 Pseudoroseomonas ludipueritiae
TGGCCGTGGCACGGGCCGGCGCGGCGGCGCGGGCGGCGGGCTTCACCACCTTGGCGCTGGCGCGCGGGCTGGAGCGCGTGCTGGCCGCCTCGGCCGAGACAGGCGCGGACAAGGCCAGGGCGAAAAGCCCCAGCAGGCAAAGCGTGATGATACGCATTGAAAAAAACTCCCCCAATTGTCGATCCCCAAGACGACTGCGGGCTTTCCCCCTCCCGCAGCCATCTCCCTCATGCATCAGTCCAGGTGCGGCAAGCGCAGATAATCCTGGCTCTGCATCTCCACGAGGCGGGAGGCGGTGCGCTGGAACATCGCCGCATTCTCCCCCCGCTCGTAAAGCTGGTCCGGCACCGCGGCGGCCGAGGCCACCAGCTTGCAGCGCCGTTCGTAAAGCGTATCCACCAGCGTGATGAAGCGGCGCGCCCGGTCGAAATTGTCCGGGCCCAGCCGCGGCACGCCGTCCAGGATCAGCGTGTGGAAGGCGGTGGACAGCGCGAGGTAATCGGCCGGGCCCAGCGGCTTGCCGCAAAGCGCCTCGAAATCCGCCCGCGCGACCTCCCCCACCGCCTGCGGCACCTCGACCTGCCGCCCCAGCACTTCCAGCTTGCGCGGCTGGCCGTGGCGCTGGCCAGTCAACTCATGGAAAGCCTCGTCCAGGGCGCGCTCGGCACGGGCATCGGCCGGCACATGCCAGGTCGGCAGGGCCTGGATGCGGTCGCGGCGGTAGTCCTGGGCCGATTGCAGATGCAGCACCGCCACCTTCTGCTTGATCAGCTGGATGAAGGGCAGGAAGGCATCCCGCCCCGGCCGGCCCTTAAAAAGGTCGTCCGGCGCCGTGTTGGAGGTGGCGACCACCACCACGCCGCGGGCAAACAGCGCCTCGAAAAGCCGGCCCAGGATCATGGCATCGGTGATGTCATGGACCTGGAATTCATCGAAGCAGAGCAGCGCCGCGTCATCCGCGATGATCTGCGCCAGCGGCGGGATCGGGTCCGCCGCATTGCCGTGCTGCTTGCGGTAGCTATGGATGCGCCGGTGGCAGTCCTGCATGAACTGGTGGAAGTGGATGCGCAGCTTGCGCGGCACATCGGCGCAATCGAAGAAGAGGTCCATCAGCATGGACTTCCCACGCCCGACCTCGCCGACCATGTAGAGGCCGATGGGCGCCTGGACGGCGGGCGCCTCGGCCGGCTTGCGGCCGAAGAGGCGGCCCATCAGCCCGCCAGAGCTTTCCTTGGCGGCAGGCTGCGGCTTCGGGTCGTAGCGGCGCAGCCGGCCCCACAATTCCTGCAGGGTCTCGGCGGCCTTGAGCTGCGCGGGATCGGCACGCAACTCGCCAGCGGCGACACGGGCACGGTAAAGCGGCAGCGGTCCGGTGGAGGTGGGCGCGTCGCCCACGGGCGTTGTCAAGCCGTCCATCGCAGTGCGGCATAGCCCTTTGAGGCGCCCAGGACAACCACGAAGGTTAAGGAACGGCGAGTAAACGGTTGCAAGGCAAGGTTATATCAAAGGCTCGCAGGGCCTTGATGCCACCTTTGCCGCCGCTGTCCGTTGCATTGGCAGAAGCTTCAGGAGCGGAGAGCCACTATGACCGACAAGTCCCTGATCAAGGAGCATGCCGAGATCGTTGGCTCCTGCGGCAACCATGTCGGCACCGTCGATGGAGTCGAGGGCGATTTCATCAAGCTGTCCAAGAACGACTCGGCGGATGGCAAACACCACTACCTGCCCGTGGCCGCGATCGCTGACATCCAGGGCGGCAAGATCACCATGGTGGTCAATCGCACGGCCACGCTGTCGATGCTGCAGGACACGCCTGAGCCGGGCGAACTGGGCGGCAATTTCGTCACCAGCTCGTAAAGCCCGGAACAGAAACGGAAAACGGCCCGCCGGGGACTCCCGGCGGGCCGTTTGCCTGTCTGGCGGAAGGGCGCCTCAGCCCTGCCGCTCGACCATCATCTGCTTGATGCTGCCGATGGCCTGCGCCGGGTTCAGGCCCTTCGGGCAGGTCGCCGTGCAGTTCATGATGGTGTGGCAGCGGTACAGCCGGAAGGGGTCTTCCAGGTTGTCCAGCCGCTCGCCGGTCCGCTCATCGCGGCTGTCGGCGATCCAGCGATAAGCCTGCAACAGCACGGCCGGGCCGAGGTAGCGGTCGCCGTTCCACCAATAGGAGGGGCAGGAGGTGGAGCAGCAGAAGCACAGAATGCACTCCCACAGCCCGTCCAGCTTGGCGCGCTCTTCCTTGGACTGCAGCCGCTCGCTGTCCGGCGGCGGGGCCGTGTCGGACTTCAGCCAGGGCTCGATGGAGCGGAGCTGGGCGTAGATCTGGGACAGATCCGGCACCAGGTCCTTCACCACCGGCATATGCGGCAGCGGGGTGACGCGCACGTCGGCCTTCTTCACGTCCTCGATGGGCTTGAGGCAGGCCAGCGTGTTCATCCCGTCGATGTTCATCGCGCAGGAGCCACAGATGCCCTCGCGGCAGGAGCGCCGGAAGGTCAGCGTGGTGTCGGTCTCGTTCTTGATCTTGATCAGCGCGTCAAGAACCATCGGGCCGCACTTGTCGAGATCGATCTCGTAAGTGTCGTAGCGCGGGTTCTCGCCCGTATCCGGGTCCCAGCGGTAGATCTTGAACGACTTGACGTTCTTGGCGCCCGGCTCGGCCTTGTAGGTCTTACCGTTCTGAATGCGGCTGTTCTTCGGCAGCGTGAAAGTCGCCATGGTCCCGCTCCTTCCTCAGTACACGCGCGGCTTGGGCGGGAAGACCTGCACCTCGTTGGTGAGGGTGCGCATCTTCACGTCACGATAGTCGAGCTTGACCTGATACTTGTCGTCCACCCAGGCCAGGGTGTGCTTCATCCAGTTGGCGTCGTCGCGCTCGGGGTAATCCTCCTGCGCGTGGGCGCCACGGGATTCCTTGCGGGCCTCGGCGCCCACAACCGTGGTCAGCGCATTGCCGATCAGGTTGTCCAGCTCCATCGCCTCCATCAGGTCGCTGTTCCAGATCAGCGAACGGTCGGCGATCTTGATGTCCTTATAGCCATCGGCCACCACAGCCATCTTGTCGCAGCCTTCCTTCAGCAGCTCGGAGGTGCGGAAGACGGCGGCATGCGTCTGCATGGTGCGCTGCATGTTCAGGCGCAGCTCGGCGACCGAGGTGCTGCCCTTGGCGTGACGCACGCGGTCCAGGCGCTCCAGCGCCATCTCGCCGGCCTTGGGCGGCAGCGGCGCCTGGGTGGCGCCCGGCTTGATGGTCTCGGCGGCGCGCAGCGCGGCGGCGCGGCCGAAGACCACGAGGTCCAGCAGCGAGTTGGTGCCGAGGCGGTTGGCGCCATGCACCGAGACCGAAGCCGCCTCGCCCACCGCCATCAGGCCGGGGACCACGCGGTCCTGGTCGGTCGCGGTCGGGTTCAGCACCTCGGTGTGGATGTTCGTGGGAATGCCGCCCATGTTGTAATGGACGGTCGGCAGCATCGGGATCGGCTCCTTGGTCACGTCCACGCCGGCGAAGATCTTCGCCGTCTCGGAAATGCCCGGCAGACGCTCATGCAGCAGGTCGGCGCCCAGGTGCTCCAGATGCAGGTGGATGTGGTCCTTCAGCGGACCGACGCCGCGGCCCTCGCGGATCTCCATCGACATGGCGCGGGAAACGACGTCGCGCGAGGCCAGATCCTTCGCCGTGGGGGCATAGCGCTCCATGAAGCGCTCGCCCTCGGAATTGGTCAGGTAGCCGCCCTCGCCGCGCGCGCCCTCGGTCACCAGGCAGCCGGAGCCGTAGATGCCGGTCGGGTGGAACTGCACGAACTCGTTGTCCTGCAGCGGCAGGCCGGCGCGCAGCACCATGCCGCCGCCATCACCCGTGCAGGTATGGGCGGAGGTGCAGGAGAAGTAGGCGCGGCCATAGCCGCCGGTCGCCATCACCACGGTCTGGGCGCGGAAGCGGTGGATGGAGCCATCCTCCAGGTTCCAGGCCATCACGCCGCGGCAGGCGCCTTCCTCGTCCATGATCAGGTCGAGCGCGAAGTATTCCACGAAGAATTCGCAGTTATGCTTCAGGCTCTGCTGGTACAGCGTGTGCAGGATGGCATGGCCCGTGCGGTCGGCCGCGGCGCAGGCGCGCATGGCCGGGGTCTTGCCGTAGTTCTGCATGTGGCCGCCGAAGGGCCGCTGGTAGATCTTGCCATCCTCGGTGCGCGAGAAGGGCACGCCGAAGTGCTCCAGCTCGATGATCGCCGGCACGGCCTCGCGGCACATGTATTCGATGGCGTCCTGGTCGCCCAGCCAGTCCGACCCCTTCACGGTGTCGTACATGTGCCAGCGCCAGTTGTCCTCGCCCATGTTGCCGAGGGAGGCGCCGACGCCGCCCTGCGCCGCCACGGTGTGGCTGCGGGTGGGGAAGACCTTGGTGATGCAGGCCGTCTTCAGGCCGGCGGCGCCCATGCCGAAGGTGGCGCGCAGGCCCGCACCGCCGGCACCGACGACAACGACGTCATAGGTGTGGTCCACAATGCGGTAGGCGCCCGAGGAGGGCATGGTGATCGCGTTCATCGTCCCGATCCGTTCGTTACTTCATGGCGACGGTGCGCGCCGGTGCGGCGCCGCCGTCTTCCTCAGATACAACAAAGACTGGCCGGCGGGCGGGCCGGCCAGGCGACATCAGATCGCGATCCGCAGCACCGCCAGCGCGGCGGCCAGAGCCAGGATCCAGCAACCGGCCTTCACCGCCAGGATCAGGAACATGCGCATCTCGCCGCGCACATAGTCCTCGATGATCACCTGCATGCCGGCCGCGGCATGATGGAAGGAGATCAGAACAAAGGACAGGAGGAGCACCGCGTTCAGCGGGCGGGCCATCCAGGTCACCAGCTCAGCATGGGTGGAGCCGGTATGGCCGGCCACCGCGAAGACGAACCAGATGGTCAGCGGCAGCAGCGCGATGGAGGTGACGCGCTGCATCCACCAGTGATGCGTGCCGCCCTTGGCGGAGCCCATGCCGCGCACCCGCGCCAGCGAGGATTGCAGCCGCACGGTGCCGTGTTGTTCGCTCATGTCGGATGCTCCGCGCTTACCAGGAGATCAGGGCAATGAGCCAGGTCAGCGCCGTCATCACGCCAGAGGCGATGAGGGCGGCCCAGCCGGTCTTCATGACCTCAGGCAGGTGATAGCCGTGGCCCAGGTCCCAGTAGAGGTGACGCAGCCCGGCGAAGGTATGGAACCAGGCAACGGCGGTCAGGCCGGCCAGGACAAGGATGCCCAGGAAGGAGCTGAAGAACCACTGGACATGGGCAAAGGCCTCGGGGCCGGTCGCCGCGGCCACCAGCCACCAGACCAGGAAGACCAGGCCCAGGGTCCAGGCGATGCCGGTGTTCCGGCTCAGCACAGACATGCCAGAGGTCATCTGCATCAGGTCATAGACCTGCAGATGCGGCGACAAAGGACGGTTTACACGCGTGCCGTCGGTGCGGCGGCCGACCATCAGGGTCTCGCGCGCGTCTTTGATAATGGGCATGGACCGGTCCCGCTCCGCGAATGTCAACGCCACGCCCCACGCAGCGCCGGGGCAGCGGCGGCGTCGGGGCGGCTCGCCACGTTTTATGGTGCGGCCCCATGCAGCGTCAACGCGCCCCGGGGCGGATTAGGGGCGGATTTACCCCAGCAAATCTCAGTGCAGGCATGAAAAAGGCCGGCTGGGCAGCGCCCGGCCGGCCTTCTCACGATATCGCCGTGTGATTAGTAGTGGCGGTGACCGCGGCGCCCGTAGCCACCATTGGGGCCATAGTCGCCCCGGTCCGGGGTGGTGGCGGCACCGCCGACCGCACCCAGGGCGCCGCCGATCAGCGCGCCGGTGCCGACATTGCCACCGGTCAGGCCAGCCACACCAGCGCCGGCGCCAGCACCCAGCAGGCCGCCGCCAACCGCACGCTGGCCGGGGTTATAAGGGTCGGTGCAGGCCGCTGTGCCCAGAGCCAGGGTCAGAGCCGCCGCCGCGCCAAGCTTGCCGATGTTGAACCGCATGAGACTGGTCCTTCCTTACCGTGTGGTCATCTCAACGCGGCAAAGCTCGCCGAGATGCCGGACGAAAATGGGGCAGTGCCGTGGCCGCGCCGCCCCAATTCTACACAGCTTCGTGAGCTGTAAACCCTTGGTTTAAGCCGATTCCGAAACCAACAGCCCCTGGCGCACCAGTTCCTCGGCGATCTGCACAGCATTCAGCGCGGCGCCCTTCCGCAGGTTGTCGCCGACGCACCAGAAGGCCAGCCCATGCGGCACGGTCGGGTCCACCCGCAGACGGGAGACGAACACCGGGTCCTCCCCCGCCACATCCACCTGGGTGGCGTAGCCGCCGTCCTCACGCCGGTCGAGCACCGTCAGGCCCGGCGCGCCGCGCAGCGCGTCATAGGCCTGCTCCAGCGTGATTTCGCTCTCGAACTCCACGTTCACCGCCTCGCCATGGCCGATAAAGGCCGGCACGCGCACGGCGGTGGCCGTGACCTGGATATCGGGGTCGAGGATCTTGCGGGTCTCGACGGCCATCTTCCACTCTTCCTTGGTGAAGCCGTCGTCCATGAACTTGTCGATATGCGGGATGCAGTTGAAGGCGATGGGCTTGGTGAAGACCTCGGGCGTCGCCGCGTCATTCACATAGATGCCGCGCGTCTGGGTGAAGAGCTCGTCCATCGCCTCCTTCCCCGCGCCGGACACCGACTGGTAGGTGGCGACCACCACGCGCTTGATGCGCGCGACCTCATGCAGCGGCTTCAGCGCCACCACCATCTGGATGGTGGAGCAATTCGGGTTGGCGATGATGCGGCGCTTGCGGAAGCCCTTCAGCGCGCCGGGGTTCACTTCCGGCACCACCAGCGGCACGTCCGGGTCCATCCGGAACTGGGAGGTATTGTCGATCACCACGCAGCCCGCCGCGGCCGCGCGGGGCGCATGCACGGCCGAGACCGAGGCCCCCGGGGAGAACAGGGCGATATCGACGCCCTTGAAGTCGAACTTCTCCAGGTTCTGGACCTTCAGCACCTGCTTCTCGCCGAAGGAGACCTCCTGCCCGGCCGAGCGGCCGGAGGCGAGCGCGATGACCTCGCTGACCGGGAAGGCCCGTTCCGCGAGGGTCTTGAGCATCTCGCGCCCCACATTGCCGGTGGCGCCGACGACCGCGACCCGATAGCCCATGATCCGCTTTCCTTTTCCCGTCCGGGCAAAAACCGGCTTGCACTAGCGCCGATGGCCGCGAGCCCGCAAGCGTGGCCTCAGGCGCGGATGGCATCGAGGAAGCGGCCGGAACGGTCCCGCAGCACGCCGGCCTGGCCCGCCAGCGCCTCCACCGCGCCCAGCATGCCGCCGGCCGCCTGCCCGGTCTCGGAGGCGACCTGCCGCACCACGCCGATACGCTGCGTCACCACGCCCGTGGCCTCCGCCACCTGCGCCGCGCTGCGGGCGATCTCCTGCGTCGCGGTGCCCTGTTCCTCGACGGCCGCGGCGATGGCGGTGGCGATCTCCGCCGTCCGCTCCACGGTGCTGCCGATGCCACGGATCGCCTCCACCACCCGCTCGGTGGAAGCCTGCATGCCGGCGATCTGGCCGGCGATCTCCTCGGTGGCGCGGGCGGTCTGGCTGGCCAGGGTCTTCACCTCGCTGGCCACCACGGCGAAGCCCTTGCCAGCCTCGCCGGCCCGGGCCGCCTCGATCGTGGCGTTCAGCGCCAGCAGATTGGTCTGGCCCGCGATATCACCGATCAGCCGCACCACATCGCCGATGCGCGCCGCGCTTTCGGACAGGCCGCGCATGGTGCCATCGGCGGCCTGAGCCTCCTGCACCGCGCGCCCAGCCACGGAAGCGGATTCGCCCACCCGGCGGGTGATCTCCGCCACCGAGGCCGCCATCTCCTCGGCGGCGGCGGCCACGGCCTGCACATCGGCATCGGCGCGCCCGGCGGCCTCGGCCACCAGCGACGCCTCGCGGCCCGAGGTTTCCGCCGCCTCGGCCAGCCGGCGGGCCGCCGACTGCAACTCCCCGGTGCGGTCGGAGACGCTGCCCACGGCGCTGCCCATCTCGGCCTCGAAGGTATCCGCCAGCCGGGCCTGCTCGGTGGCCATCTTCCATACCAGCATGGGGCCCATATAGGTGCCGTCCCCGCCACGGATGGCCGAGACGGTCAGGTCCATCACCTCCCCCGCCACGCGGATGCGGGCATGGTGCGGCAGGCGGCCGGGGTCGGAGAGCAGGGCGCGCTGATGCGCCGGGTCGCGGTGGAAGATGTCCAGGCTCTGCCCCAATACCTCCGCCGACGGGCAAGGCAGCACATGCGGCACGCTTTCCAGGATGCGGAGCATCTCGGCATTCATGTAGTCGATGCGGAAGTTCTGAGCCGGGTCGGCGCGCATCACGCCCACAGGCATCTGCTCGATCATCTGCTTCCGCGCGAAGGCATCGCCCACCGTGGCCCGCAATGCCTCCACCGCCTCGGCGATGCGGCCGATCTCGTCATTCCGCGCGCGGTCCGGCACCGGCACGGAGGCATCGCCGCCGGCAATCCGCTGCAGCACCGCCGCCAGCCGCCCCAGCGGCGCCCCGACCGCCCGCGCCGTGGCCCAGGCCGCCAGCAG
>NZ_JACTUZ010000178.1 GCF_014490445.1 Pseudoroseomonas ludipueritiae
GCCGGCTGCGGCACCGGCGGGCTGTTGCGCCGCCTGGCCGCCGCCCTGCCGGACCAGCCCCTGGCCGGGCTGGAATACGACTCCGGTGCCGCCGCCCGCGCCGCCGCCAAGTCCGGCGCCCTGGTCACGGCGGGGGATGCCAATGCCCTGCCCTTCCCCGATGCCCGCTTCGGCGCCCTGGTCAGCGTGGACGTGCTCTGCCATGCCGGGGTGGAGGAGGCGCGCGCCCTGGCCGAGTTCCGCCGCGTGCTGGCGCCGGGCGGCACGCTGGTGCTGAACCTGCCGGCCTTCGAATGGCTGCGCAGCGCCCATGACACCCGTGTCCATAACGCCCGCCGCTATACCGCCACCCGCGCCGGGGCCCTGCTGCGCGAGGCCGGCTTCGTGCGGGTGGAGACGCGCTACTGGAACAGCCTGCTGCTGCCGCTGATGGTGGCGCAGCGCAAGCTGCGGTCGCGGCACCCCGATGCGGCCAGCGACGTTGCCCCCTTCCCGCCATGGTTGGACGCCACGCTGCATGCCGCCACGCGGGCGGAAGCGGCGCTGGCGCGGCTCGGCCTGCGCTACCCGGCAGGCGGGTCGGTGCTGGTTGTCGCTACCCGTCCCGCCTGACAGGCTTCTCTTCCTCCACCCTACCCGCGGAACCCTTCCTGCATGTCCGACCTTCCGCCGCCCACCATCGGACTGTCCATCGTCGTGCCGGTCTATCGCGGCGCCGCCACGGTGGGCCGGCTTGTCGCAGCCCTGTCCGACCTGCGGCCGGAAGGCGGCATCGAGATCGTGCTGGTCAATGACGGCAGCCCCGACAACAGCGCCGAGGTCTGCCGTGAACTCGCGGCGACGGCCACGGTGCCGCTGGTGTATGTCGAACACGCCCGCAACTTCGGCGAGCACAACGCGGTCATGACCGGGCTGCGCCGCGCCCGCGGCCGATACGTCATCACCATGGATGACGACCTGCAGAACCCGCCGGAGGAGGTGCTGAAGCTCTACGACCACGCGCGCCTTGGCGGCTGGGACGTGGTCTACACGCGCTATGCCGAGAAGAAGCACGAGGGCTGGCGCAACCTTGGCTCCCGCTTCGCCAACTGGGTGGCGGACCAGCTGATGGACAAGCCCAAGGGGCTCTACCTCTCCTCCTTCCGCTGCATGTCGGCGCTGGTGGTGCGGGAGGTGACGAAATACACCGGCCCCTATCCCTATATCGACGGCCTGATCATGCAGGTGACGCAGCGCATCGACAGCATCGTCGTGCTGCACCTGGCGCGCGCGGAAGGCCGCAGCAATTACACCTTCCGCCGCCTGGTGCGGCTGTGGCTGAACCTCGCCACCAACTTCTCGCTGATGCCGCTGCGCATGGCGATGTTCGCCGGCGCGGCCATGGGCATCCTGGGCGTGATCGGCGCCATATTCACGATCATTGAGGCCATGACAAAGGAAACGCCATCCGGCTGGGCCTCGGTGATGACCATCACGCTGCTGGTGGCGGGCGTGCAGTTCCTGATCCTGGGCGTGATGGGCGAGTATCTCGGCCGCGCCTTCCTCTCCGCCAATGGCAAACCGCAGGGCGTGGTGCGGGATGTCGTGGGGCCGGAGCCGCGCCCATGATCGGCTCCTGGCTGGTGCTGGCGGCGGCCATCTGCACCTCCATGCTGGGGCAGGTGCTGCTGAAGATGGGCACGCTGGGCTCCGGCGGCTTCATCCACCAGCTCTTCCGCTGGCAGACGATCATCGGGCTCGGCTTCTATGGCGGCGCGGCGATGCTCTACATCGTCGCGCTGCGCAAGCTGCCGATGAGCGTGGCGCTGCCCTGCACGGCGGCCTCCTATGTCATCATCGCGATGATCGGCCATTTCGGCTTCGGCGAGGCGCTGGGCTTGCAGAAGATCGCCGCCATCGCGCTGATCTCGGCCGGCGTGGTGCTGCTGGCGACAGCTTAGCCTGCGCACCGGGCCAGACCTGAGGCTGCACAAAGAGTTGTCGCCCCCTGCCGGCGCGGGGCGACTAGAATTGCGCCCCGCTTGGGAATAACGCAGTGACCGTCAAGCTTGACGCCTTTCCGGACCTGACCCGGAGCTGAGCTTCCGGGTCCAGCGAGACCACAAGGATCTGCGGCTGCCCCTGTCGCTTGGCGATCCGCCTGCGGGTGCTCAGGCACACCACAGGAGCACTCGACGATGAACACCGGAGTTTATCTGGGCATCGCGCTGGCGAGCTTCGCGATGGCCCCATCCGCCGCCGCTGCCGGCGACGACGCGACCATGCCGCACCGGCACCTGGCCCAGGCGCCGAGCAGCGGCCCGCCCGGGCCGGTCCATGTGCATCCGGGCGCCCGGCCATCGACGGGGCGGACCGAGGTCGGCCCCTATTCGCGCGACCTGCCGCGTGGCGCCGCGGCGCCGACCAGCGATGCGCGCCCGCCGCTCTACACCAATCTCGGCGCCCTGACCTGGCCGGTGGGCGCGGCGAGCCCGGAAGCCCAGGCCTATTTCAACCAGGGCTACCGGCTGGCCTGGGGCTTCAACCATGCCGAGGCGGTGCGGGCCTTCCGCGCCGCGCAGGAGATCGACCCTAGTTGCGCCATGTGCTTCTGGGGCGAGGCCTGGGCGCTCGGCCCCCATATCAACTACCCGATGGACGCGGATGCTATCCCGCGCGCCCTGGCGGTGCTGGACCAGGGGCGGCGCGCTGCCGCGCAGGGCGCGCCGGAGCATGCGGCGCTGATTGACGCGCTCTCCCGCCGCTACTCCGCCGACCCGCAAATGGATCGCAAGGCGCTGGACCAGGCCTATGCCGATGCCATGGAGCAGGTGCAGGCGCGCTTCCCGCGCAGCGCCGACATCGCCCTGCTGAATGCCGATGCGCTGATGAACCTCTCGCCCTGGGATTATTGGGCGGATGGCGGCCGCACGGCCAAGGGCGCCACGCCGCGCACCCTGGCCCTGATCGAAAGCGTGCTGGGCGTGCGCGGCGACATGCCCATCGAGGCCAATCCGGACCACCCGGGCGCGATCCACCTATACATCCACATGGTCGAGGCCTCGGACAAGCCGGAACGCGCGGCGCCGCATGCCGCGCGGCTGGCGGCGCTGATGCCCGGCACCGGCCATATCGTGCATATGCCAAGTCATATCTGGTACCGGCTGGGCCAATGGCGGCAGAGCCTGGATTCCAACCGCCAGGCTGCCGCCGTCGATGAAAGCTATGTCGCGAATGGCGGCGCCAGCCTGCTCTACAGCCAGGCCTATTACGCGCATAACGTCCATTTCGTGCTGGTCTCCGCCCTGATGGGCGGCGATGGCCGCACCGCCGTCGAGGCGGCGGACAAGCTGGCCGGCATCGTCACCGACCGCGCGAAGCAGGATGTGCCCTGGACCCAGCCCATCGCGGCGGCGCCCTATGTCGCGCATGTCCGTTTCTCGGAGCCCGAGCGCATCCTGCGCCTGCCGATGCCTTCCGAGGAATTCCCACTGGTGCGCGCGCATTGGCACTACGCGCGCGGCGAGGCCCTTGCCCGCCTCGGCCGCGCCGATGAGGCCATGGCGGAGGCGGCCACCATCGACAGGATGGCGGAACTGCCGGCGATGCAGGCCATGCCCGCGGCCGGCGTCCCGGCGCCGGACATGCTGCACATCGCCTCGCGCGTCATTGCAGGTCGCGTGGCGCAGAGCCAGAAGAACTGGGATCAGGCCGCCACCGCCTTCAAGGAAGCCGCCGCCATGCAGGACGGGCTGCCGTATATGGAGCCGCCCTATTGGTACTACCCGGTGCAGCAGTCGCTCGGTGCCACGCTGCTGAACCAGGGCAAGGCCGAGGAAGCCTCCGCCGCCTTCCGGGAGGCGCTGCGGCGCTCGCCCAACAATGGCTGGGCGGCGTCCGGATTGCTGCGGGCCGCGCAGGCCCGGGGCGACGCCGCCGGGGCGGAGGAAGCCCGCGCCCTGATGGAGCATAGCTGGTTCGGCGCGGAGCCGCCCCCGCTCGAACAACTCTAGGCACGCCCTATGCCGGGCAGGCCCTGGCGAAGGCCCGCCCGGCAACGGCTGGCGACGCTTAGCGCGCCGCCGCCTTCGCCTCCTTCCGACGCTTGTGCAGGATGAACTCGGTATAGCCATTGGGCTGGGTCGCGCCCTCGAAGACCAGCTCCCGCGCCGCCTGGAAGGCCGGGCCGTCGTAGGCGGGGGCCATGGGCGTATAGGCGGCGTCGCCCGCATTCTGCTTGTCCACCACGGTGGCCATGCGGCGCAGGGTTTCCTCCACCTGCTCACGGCTCACCACGCCATGGCGCAGCCAGTTGGCGATATGCTGCGCGGAGATGCGCAGCGTCGCACGGTCCTCCATCAACCCGACATTGTTGATGTCCGGCACCTTGGAACAGCCGACGCCCTGATCCACCCAGCGCACCACATAGCCCAGGATGCCCTGGGCATTGTTGTCCAGCTCCGCCTGCACATCAGCCGGCGACCAGTTGCTGTCGGAGAGCGGGATGGTCAGCAGGTCGTCCAGCTTGGCGCGGCGGCCGCCGGCGGCGATCTCGGCCTGCCGGGCGGCGACATCCACCTCGTGGTAATGCAGCGCATGCAGCGTGGCGGCGGTGGGCGAAGGCACCCAGGCGGTATTGGCGCCGGCCTTGGGGTGGCCGGACTTCTGCGCCAGCATATCGGCCATCTTGTCCGGCGCCGCCCACATGCCCTTGCCGATCTGCGCCCGGCCGCGCAGCCCGCAGGCCAGGCCGGAATCGACGTTCCAGTCCTCATAGGCCTTGATCCAGGCGGCGCCCTTCATGTCGTTCTTGCGCAGCACCGCGCCGGCTTCCATGTCGGTATGGATCTCATCGCCAGTGCGGTCGAGGAAGCCGGTGTTGATGAAGGCAACACGATCCTTGGCTTCCGCGATGCAGGCGCGCAGGTTCAGCGTGGTGCGCCGCTCCTCGTCCATGATGCCGAGCTTGGCGGTGTTGCGCGGCAGGCCCAGCACATCCTCGACCCGGCCGAACAGCTCATTGGCCCAGGCCACTTCCTTCGGCCCGTGCATCTTCGGCTTCACGACATAGACGCTGCCCTTGCGGGAGTTCATCCGCTTGCCGCGGATGTCGTGCATGGCGATCGCCACCGTCACCAGCGCGTCCAGGATCGTCTCGGGCGTCTCCTGCCCGTCCAGCGTCACGGCATCGGTCATCATGTGGTGGCCGACATTGCGCACCAGCATCAGGCTGCGGCCATGCAGCACCAGCTTGCTATCATCCGGTGCGGTGTATTCGCGGTCGGGGTTCAGGCGGCGCGTCATCTCGCGCCCTTCCTTGCCGAAGGTGGCGGCGAGGTCGCCCTTCATCAGCCCCAGCCAGTTGCGGTAGACGAGGACCTTGTCCTCCGCATCCACCGCCGTGACAGAATCTTCGCAATCCATGATGGTGGAGACAGCGGCCTCCATCACCAGGTCGGCGATGCCGGCGGGGTCGTCGCAGCCGATCGGGTGATCCTTGTTGATCACGATCTCCAGATGCAGCCCGTTGTGGCGCAGCAGGACGGCGCTGGGGCTCATCGGCTCCCCGGCATAGCCGGCGAATTGCGTGGGGTCGGCCAGCCGGGTCTCGCCATCGGCGGTTTCCAGCTCCAGCACGCCATGGCGCACGGCCAGGGAGGTCACCGCCGCCCAGGTGCCGTCCTTCAGCGGCACGGCGGCGTCCAGCACCTCCCGCGCCTTGGCGATCACGGCGGCGCCGCGCATCTTGTTGAAGCCCTTGCCGCGCGCCAGGTCGCCTTCCTCGGCGATGGCGTCGGTGCCGTAGAGCGCGTCGTAGAGGCTGCCCCAGCGGGCATTGCCGGCATTCAGGGCGTAGCGGGCATTGTTGACCGGCACCACGAGCTGCGGGCCGGCGATGCGGGCGATCTCGTCATCCACATCCGCCGTGGCGGCGGCGACACCTTCCGGCTCCGGCAGCAGGTAGCCGATCTCGCGCAGGAAGGCGGCATAGGCCTCGCGGTCCACCGGGCGGGCCGGGTGCTCGCGGTGCCAGGCATCGATCTTGGCCTGCAGCGCATCGCGCTCGGCCAGCAGGGCGGCGTTGCGGGGGCCGAGATCGCGCAGGATCGCCTCGTAGCCGCTCCAGAAGGCCTCGGGACTGACACCGGTGCCGGGCAGCGCCTCGCTTTCCAGGAAAGCCGCCAGGGCCGGCGCCACCGCCAACCCGCCGATCCGCTTCATCTCCGCCATGGCCCTGCCTCCGGGATTTCTTCTGAAAGGCCAGGATTAGCCTTGTTCCGCCGCCGGGGCAAAGCAGGGCGCGCGCAGGATGCGGCAGGAACCCAGTGGCGGCGCCGGGGCCAGCAGGTCCACCGCGCGGCCCTCGATCAGCGCCGCCAGCACCTTCAGCGGCCCGCCATGCGAGACCACGATGGCACCCGGCGGCAAAGCCGCGTGGAAATCCCGCACCCGCGCCACCAGTGCGGCGCCGCTTTCGCCGCCAGGAGGCGCGAAGCCCCAGGGATCGGCGGCCCAGTCATCCAGCGCGGCGCGGGGCACCTCATCCCAGGGCATGCCTTCCCAGGCGCCGAAATCCAGTTCCAGCAGGCGGGCATCCGGCCGTGGCGGCAGGCCGGTCCGGGTGGCCACCTGTTCCGCCAGGGCCAGGCAGCGCCGCGCCGGGCTGCTGAACAGGGTGGTGGCCACGAAGCCCTCCAGCCCTGCCAACGCCGCGCCGGCATCGCCGCCCGCACCCGGTGGCAGGTCCAGCCGGCCATAGCAGAGGCCGGGGGCGATATCGGTCGGCAGGTGGCGCAGCAGGGCATAGGGCATGGCGGGGCCGATCCTCGCCGCCGGGCGCGGGCACGTCCAGCGGGCCGGTGATTGGCGCCGCCGCCGCCCCGGTGATACAAGCGCCCGCGATGGCCGCACCGCCCGATGGAACCCGCGACGAACCGCATGGCACGGCGATGACCAACCCTGAGGCCCGGCCTGCCACCCCAGCGGGCGGGGAAGAGCATTACCTGATCTTCGCGCTGGCGGGCCTGCGCTGCGCCCTGCCGCGCGAGGCGGTGCGGGAACTGCTGCCGCTGCCGCGCATGTCCCGCCCGCCTTCCATGCCCGCCACCCTGGCCGGCTTCGTCAACCTGGGTGGGGAGGCCCTGCCCGTGCTGGCGCTGCGCCACCTGCTGGGCCTGACGCGCACCGCGCCGGTGGAACCGCTCTACCGCCACATCATCGTGGTGGAGGATACCCTGCCCGGCACCCGCGTCGGCCTGCTGGTGGACCGCGTGCTGGACCTGCGCCCGATTGCGGCCGAACTGCGCCAGCCCGTGCCGCCGGAGGACAGCCTGAACGGCTGCGTCGTCGCCCAGCTTGCGCTGCCGGAAGGCCCCGCGCATGTGCTGGACCCTGCCCGCATCCTGATGGCGCAGGAACAGGCGCGGCTGGAGGAACTGACCCGCAAGGCCGCCGCGCGGCTGGACGAATGGACGGCCTGATGGCGCTGCCCCAGGCACGGCCCAGCTTCCTGCCGGATGCCGAGTTCCTGCGGCTGAAGGCGCTGCTGATCCGCCGCACCGGCCATTTCTACTACGAGGACAAGGACGACCTCTTGTGGGAGCGGGTGCGCCGTCGGCTGCGCGTCCTGAACCTTCCCGGCACCGGCGCCTATCTGGAGCTGTTGCAGGACCCGGCGCGGGGCGAGGCCGAATGGGCCGCCCTGGAAGCCGAGATCACCATCGGCGAGACCTTCTTCTTCCGCTACGCCGAGCAATTCGCCGCGCTGCGCAACACCATCCTGCCCGAGATCCTCGCACGCAACGCCGGCACCCGCCGGTTGCGGATCTGGAGCGCCGGCTGCGCCAATGGCTCGGAGCCCTATTCCCTCGCCATCCTGCTGCGGCAAATGCTGGGAGAAGCGCTCGCGGACTGGCGCATCACCCTGCTTGGCACTGACCTGAACGAGGCCTCGCTGGAAAGCGCCCGGCTCGGCACCTTCTCCCCCTGGGCGTTGCGCTCCATGCCGCCGGAGGACAGGGCGCGGGACTTCGTGCCCATCCCCGGCGGGCGCGGCTGGCAGTTGCGGCCGCAGCACCGCGCCATGGTGCGCTTCCAGCGGCAGAACCTGCTGGACCTGCTGAAGCCGGATGCGGCGCTGGAGATGAACGAGTTCGACCTCGTGCTCTGCCGCAACGTGCTGATCTATTTCCACCCGGAGGTGGTGCTGCAACTGGTGCGCGCCATGGCGGAGCGGCTGGTGCCCGGCGGCTGGCTGCTGCTGGGCCATGCCGAGCCCTCCCCCGCCTATGCGCAGTTCCTGGAGCCGGTGTCCCTGCCCGGCACCGCCGCCTGGCGCCGGGGCGGCGAGGACCTGCCGCCCCTGCCGGAGATGCCGGCACCGGACAGCGCCCCGCCGCCTCCGCCGCCCGCC
>NZ_JACTUZ010000179.1 GCF_014490445.1 Pseudoroseomonas ludipueritiae
CGGGGGCCTGCTGCGGCCGGCGGTCGCGCTGCGGACGCTGGCCATGCCCATGGCGCTGGCGGCCACGGCCATGATCCTCACGCCGCGCGCCGACCATGGTGGGGGAGGGCGGGCCGAAGGCATCCTCGGCCAGCGGCTCGGCCGGCAGCAGGCGGAAGCCCAGGGCGTTCAGCACGGCCGGCAGCGCATCGGCCTTCACGCCGAGGCGGCTGGCGACATCCTGCGGCAGGGTGGCGGGGGCGCGGCGGGTCAGGTGGCCCAGTTCGCCGGCCACACGCTCGGCCACGTCCAGGCGCAGCAGCACGGAGCCCGCCTGCACCCAGCCCATGGTGGCGGCGAAGCCACGCGGCCAGCCTTCCGGCGGCTGGATGGAGACGAGGCCGCCGCCCGGCAGGGTCGGCACCACGCATTCGGCCTTCAGCGCCCAGAGCTGCGCGCGCAGCGCCATGGGGCGAGGCTTCAGCACCTCCGGCAGATAAAGCGCGAAGCGCCCGGCGCGGATGCCGATGGCCTTCAGCTTCTGCCGCAGTTCCGGGTTCACCTCGGCCTCGGTGCCGCCGGGCACCAGCCCCAGGTATTCCCGCAGGCGGAAGGCGGGGCCGCGCAGGGTGTTGTCCTCGGCCGCCTTCTCCTCGACCGTGGCCAAGGCCGCGAATTCCTTCGCGATCAGCGCCTCCAGCCAGGCGGCCAGCTTGGCCCGCACCCGCTCCCGCTGCGCGCCGTCCAGGAATTCGGACTGCAGCACATCCACCTGCGGCTTGTCGGCCGTGGGGCCGGCCTTGAGGCGGGCGATCTCGGCCCCGTCCCAGGTGATGCGGTGGGTGGGGGTCAGGGCGAATTCCTCGTCCTTCGCCGCTTCCAGCGCCACGACGCGGCGCGGGATCTCGTCCACCAGGGCACGGCGGGCGGCGCGCAGCACCAGCTTGCGCTCGTCCTCATTGGCGGCAGAAGCATCCGGCTCGAACACGAAGCCGCTGACATGACCGACGGGATGGCCTTCCACCACCACCTCTCCCTTACGATTGACGGCGGAGAGCAGCTCTTCCTCCGTTTCGTCCAGCCGGCGGATCAAATGAGCCGCGCGGCGGTCGACGAAACGGGCGGTCAGGCGCTCATGTAGCGCGTCGGAAACGGCGTCCTCGGCGGCACGCGCCTCGGACTGGAAACGGGTTGCGTCACGCACCCAATCGGCCCGGGCGGCCACGTAGGTCCAGACCCGGATCGCCGAAAGGCGCGTCATCAAGGTATCGAGGTCGCCCTCGATATTGCCAAGCTGGGCGATCTGCCCCGCCACCCAGTCGCTGGGCAGCACACCGTCCTGGACCAGATGGCCGAAGATCTTGGCGGCGAACTTGGTGTGGCTGTCATCCGCCAGCTTGCGGAAGTCCGGGATCTGGCAGGCTTCCCAGAGCAGCCGCACCCGGGCGCGGGAGGTGGCGAGCTTCCGCACCTCCGGGTCCCGCGACAGGGCTTCCAGCGTGATATGGTCCGTGGCGTCGTTGCCGCGCGCCAGGCCGGGCTGGTTGGGCGCCTGCGCCAGGCCATCGAGCAGGCTGTCGATGCTGGACATGTCCAGGTCGGAATTGCGCCAGGCCAGGGTCTGGAGCGCCTCGAACTGGTGGGTCTCGATCTTTTCCACGATCTCGTCCGGCAACGGCGGGCATTCCGCCGTCACGCCGAAGGTGCCGTCCCGCATGCCGCGGCCGGCGCGGCCGGCGATCTGCGCGGCCTCCTGCGCCGTCAATTGCCGGGGGCGGTGGCCGTCGAACTTGTTCAGGCTGGCGAAGGCGACATGGTCCACGTCCATGTTCAGCCCCATCCCGATGGCGTCGGTGGCCACCAGGAAGTCCACTTCACGATTTTGATACAGCGCCACCTGGGCGTTGCGGGTGCGGGGGGAAAGGCGGCCCATCACCACCGCGCAGCCGCCGCGCCGGCGGCGGATGGCCTCGGCAATGGCATAAACCTCGCCGGCCGAGAAGGCGACCACGGCGGAGCGCGGCGGCAGCCGTGTCAGCTTGGCGGGGCCGGCATAGGAAAGCTGCGAAAGGCGCGGGCGGGTCTCGATCTCGGCCTGCGGCACCAGCCGCTGGAGCAGGGGGCGGATGGTCTCGGCGCCCAGGAACATGGTCTCGACCAGCCCGCGCGCATGCAGCAGACGGTCGGTGAAGATATGGCCCCGGTCCGGGTCGGCGCAGAGCTGGATCTCGTCCACAGCCACGAATTCGGCCTTCCGGTCCAGAGGCATGGCCTCCACCGTGCAGGCGAACCACTTGGCATCGGGGGGGACGATCTTTTCCTCCCCGGTGATGAGGGCGACGTATCGCGCCCCCTTGGCGGCCACCATGCGGTCGTAGTTCTCGCGCGCCAGCAGGCGCAGCGGGAAGCCGATGATGCCGGAGGCATGCGCCAGCATCCGCGTGATGGCCAAGTGGGTCTTGCCCGTGTTGGTGGGACCCAGGATGGCCTTCACGCGGGCCGGGAACATGGCGGCGGACGAGCTATGGGGGACGAAACCTGACATCGCCTCCGGTGTGTGGAGCCATTGGGGGGTGCTTGGCAACGGGGCGTGTGCGCCAGGGCCTCTGGTCTGATGCGCGCGGCTGGGTCAGGCTGCCTGTCCCGATGCCTCAGATCCCCCTCCCGAACCTGCCTCACGCCGTGCGTTACGCCGCGCTGCTCGGCACGGCCTATGCCGCGCTGGGCATCTCCCAGCCCTTTTTGCCGGCCTTCCTGGCGGAGCGGGGGCTGGAGGCCGGGCAGGTTTCCCTGGTGCTGGCGCTGGGCTCCGCCGTCCGGCTGCTGGCCGGGCCACTCGGCGGGCGGCTGGCGGACCGGCTGGGCGACCCGCGCCTGCTGCTTGTGGCCTCGGCGCTGGGGGCGGCCCTGGCCTGCTGCGGCTTCCTGCTGGGGGCGGGGCTGCTGGGGCTGGTGCTGGCGCAACTGGTCTTCAGCGCCTTCCTGGCACCGTTGGTGCCAGTCTCGGAAGCCGTGACGCTGGCCGCCGCCGGGCGCGGCTGGCTGGATTATCCCCGGGTGCGGGCGGCGGGCTCGGCCACCTTCATCCTGGCCTCGGCCCTGGGCGGGTGGGCGGCGGGGCGCTGGGGATTCAGCAGCGCGCCGGTGCTGATGGCGGCCATGCTAGCCCTGACGGCCCTGGCCGCCCTGCTGCCGCGCCATGGCGGCGGCGGCCTGGCACGCGCCGGAGGCGGGGGCTTCCGCGCCGTGCTGGCCCTGCCGGGCTTCCGGCGGCTGCTGCTGCTCTCCGCGCTGGTCCAGGGCAGCCACGCGGCGCTTTATGCCTTTGGCGCCATCCATTGGGCGGCGGCGGGGCACGCGCCGGTCACCATCGGCCTGCTCTGGGCCGAAGGCGTGGTGGCGGAGATCCTGCTCTTCGCCTTCGGGCGCCGGCTGACGGAGGCGCTGGGGGTGCGCGGCATGATGCTGCTCGGCGCCCTGGGCGGGCTGCTGCGCTGGGGGCTGCTGGGTGCCACCACCTGGCTTCCGGCCCTGGTGCTGGCCCAGTTGCTGCACGCCGCCACCTTCGGCGCGCAATACCTGGCGGCGATGCGGCTGCTGCAGCACCTGGTGCCGCCCGCCCAGGCATCGACGGCACAGTCGCTGCATGCCAGCCTGGGCGGCGGACTCGGGACAGGGCTGCTCACCCTGGCCTGCGGGCCGCTTTACGCCGCCTGGGGCGGGGCAGGGGCTTTCTGGGCCATGGCGGGGCTTTGCCTGCTGGCGGTGCCGGTGGCTCTCGGCCTAAGGCGGGACGCGGTGTGGCAAAATATTCTTGACCGATCGGTTTGAACGACAACTTGAGTTTACGTGGCGGTTTTTCTTTCCTCAGAAGAACGCGGAACGAGACGGACAGAGGCAGAGGCACCGGCGTGGACGAGGATAAGGCAGCCATGGCTGCAGACAGCAGCAAGCTGACCGACCATGATAGCGGCCATGGTCAGAGCACCGGCGTGCCGGCGGCTGGCCGGCATGAGGGCGTTTCCTATTCGCCCACCGGCG
This sequence comes from Pseudoroseomonas ludipueritiae, assembly GCF_014490445.1. Taxonomy (GTDB): domain Bacteria; phylum Pseudomonadota; class Alphaproteobacteria; order Acetobacterales; family Acetobacteraceae; genus Pseudoroseomonas; species Pseudoroseomonas ludipueritiae. The sequence continues at coordinate 4,021 of NZ_JACTUZ010000179.1, forward strand.
GCCCCGGCATCCGGCACTGGCAGGAAGCGATGATCACCGAGCCCGGCCTGGAGGAACGCGGCAACGTGTTCTTCGCGGCGGTCGAGATGACGCGCATGCCGATGGTCCTGACCGACCCGAACCAGCCGGATAACCCCATCGTCTTCGCCAACCGGGCCTTCCAGGACCTGACGGGCTATACGCCGGAAGAGATCGTCGGCCGCAACTGCCGCTTCCTGCAAGGTGCCCAGACCGACCGCGAGAAGGTGGCGGAGCTGCGCGAGGCCATCGCCGAGCATCGCCCCGTCTCGGTGGAGTTGCTGAACTACAAGCGCGACGGCACGCCCTTCTGGAACGGTGTTTTCGTGGCGCCGGTCTTCGGTCCGGATGACAAGCTGATCTACTTCTTCGCCTCGCAACTGGACGTGACGCGCCGCCGCACGGCGGAGCAGTCCTTCCGCCAGGCGCAGAAGATGGAGGCGATCGGCCAGCTCACCGCCGGGCTGGCGCATGACTTCAACAACCTGCTGCAGGTGATCTCCGGCAGCCTGGAGCTGCTGCGCAACAAGCTGCCGGATGACCGCCTGACCCGCTACGTGGACCGTGCCGGGGAGGTCGCCGAGCGCGGCGCCAAGCTGACGCGCCAGTTGCTGGCCTTCGCCCGCAAGACGCGGCTGGAGCCCCGCCCGTCCGACATCAATGCGCTGGTGCATGAGTTTATGGACATGCTGGACAGCACCGCCGGCAGCCGGGTGGAGATGCAGGTCAACCTGCGCCGCCGCCTGCCCGCCGTGCTGGTGGACCCGGCGCATCTGGAGCTGGCGCTGCTGAACGTGGTGATCAATGCCCGTGACGCCATGCCGGCGGGCGGCATGGTCACCATCTCCACCTCCTCCACGGTGCTGGAGGATAACGGGCTGCCGGGCGGGCCTTATGTGGTCATTTCCGTCAGCGACGGGGGCGAGGGCATGCCCGACTATGTTCGGGAGCGTGCCACCGAGCCCTTCTTCACCACCAAGGGCACCGGCAAGGGCACAGGGCTCGGCCTGGCCATGGTGCAGGGCTTCGTGCAGCAGTCCCGCGGCAAGCTGGAGATCGACAGCAAGCCCGGGCGCGGCACCACCATCCGCATGTTCTTCCCCGCCGCGGAGGGCGATGCCATCCCGGCGCCGCGCCAGCAGGAATTCCTCGCGCCGCAGGAGTCGCGTGGCGGCGCCGAGACCATCATGGTGGTGGAGGACAGCGACGACGTGCTGACCCTGGCGCGGGAGCACCTGGAGGCACTGGGCTACCGCGTCATCGCCGCCCGCAACGCGGATGAGGCGCTGGCCCTGCTGGCGAAGCCGGAGAATGCGAGGGTCGACCTGCTCTTCTCCGATATCCTGATGCCCGGCAGCATGAACGGGCTGGTGCTGGCGCAGCGGGTGCGGGAACAGATGCCCGAGGTCGCCGTGCTGCTGACCACCGGCTACAACGAGGACCTGGTGGCCGAGGGCCCCGGCACTTCCGACTGGGACGTGCTGGGCAAGCCCTATCGCCGCACCGCGCTGGCCGACCGGGTGCGGACGGCGCTGAACCGCCGCGCCGGCAAGCCGCAGCCGCTGCGCAACCAGGGCGGCGGCCCCAGGCACGAGGCCTGAGCCGCCGCCCCTGGCCGGCGGCTCAGACGCTGGCCAGCAGGGCGGCCATCAGCCGTGCGCGGGGCACCAGCGCATCCATCAGGATGTGCTCGTTCAGCGTATGGGCGTTGCCGCCCAGCACACCCAGCCCGTCCAGCGTGGGCACGCCCATGGCGCCGGTAAAATTGCCGTCCGAGCCGCCGCCGGCGCTTTCATGGCCGATGGTCAGGCCCAGCTCACCGCCCAGGCGGCGCGCCAGTTCGTAAAGGCCCATCACCGCCTCGTCCGGCTCCCAGACCGGGCGGGTGACGCCGCGCTTCACCTCGAAGCGCACATCGCCGCTGGCATTGTTCAGGGCCAGCATCTTCTCCACCGCCGCATCGAGGTCCGGCTGGCGCTTCGCCATGGTCAGGGCCTCGGCATCGCAATAGGTCGGCACGCAGTTCACCCATTGCCCGCCATGCATGACGCTGACGGAGAAGGTGCAGGCCTCGGTGGTCATGTCCTCGATGGCGATCAGCCGGCGCGCCATTTCCTTCACCGCGCTGCGGCCGGCGGAAAGCTGGGCGCCGGCATGGCTGGGACGGCCCACCGTGCGGAGGTTGAAGCGCGCGATGGCATAGCGCCCGGTGACCACGCCGCCATCCGCCCGCCCGGGCTCCGGCACCAGCACCACCTGGTGGCGGGAAGCCTCGGCCTCGATCAGGTCGCGGGTGGAGGGGCTGCCGATCTCCTCGTCGCTGGTCAGCAGCACCGTCACCGGGCGGCTGGTGGGGATGCCGGCCTTCGCCAGCGCCGCCAGGGCCTGCAGCGTCAGCACCGTGCCGCCCTTCATGTCGAAGATGCCGGGGCCGAAGGCGCGGTCCCCTTCCACCCGGAAGGGCAGGCCGGTGGCAAGGGTGCCGACGGGATGCACCGTGTCCAGATGCGCCAGCACCAGGATGCCGCCTTCCACCGCGCCGGGCGGGGCGAAGCGGGCGCGGATGCAATCGCCCAGGCCCATGCGGCCGGGGATTCGCTCCACATGCGCGCCCATCAGCGCCATGTCCCGCATCGCCAGCGACATCATCGCATTGACGGCGGTGGCGTCGAAGGTCGGGCTTTCCTGCTCCACCCAGGGGCGCAGGCTGGCCAGCAGCCCTTCCGCCGTGAAGGGCAGGGCGAGGGCACGGCTGGCGTTGGGGGAAAGCGCCGAAGGCGTCGCGGCATCCATGGGCAGGCTCCTGCAATGCGGTCCGGGGTGGCAGCCTGCGGCCTCTCCGGCATCGCGGCAAGGGCCTGACTGGCAAGGGGATTGGCTGACGCCGCCACGGGGGGCCTGTTACACTCCACGCATCATGACCGAAGCCCCGCCCCCCCGCCGCATGGCCCCCGAGGCCGGCCCGCATCTGTGGAACGCCGCGGCGCTTTCCCCCGCCGACTGGATGCTGCCGCTGGGAGCCGAGGCGGCGGCGGAAGCGCATGACGCCGCCCCCGCGGCCCCTTTGCCGCGCCTGGACCCGGTGCTGTCCCGTGTCGTGGAGCGGCTGCTGCACGGCAGGGGATTCGTGCTGCTGCGCGGCCTGCCGCCGCCGGAAGACCCCGGCGCGCTGCTGCGCCTGCTCGGTGCCCGCATGGGGGAGGTGCTGGCCCCGCAGCCAACCGGCACGGGCCCGCTGTTCAACGAAGCCTGCGACATGCTGCTGCTGTTGTGCACCGACTCGACCACGGTGGTGCTGCGCTCCGCCGCCGCCGTCCACAACACCCTGCTGAAGGCCAACCGCGCGGCGCTGGAACTGCTCTACCAGCCATTGCCGCAAGTGGAGGTGCCAGTTTTCGCTGTCAGCACCGGCGTCTTTTCCGCGCGCCTGGACCATGCCGCGCTGGCCCAGGCCGCTTCGCCCGAGGCGGTGGCGGCGCTGGAGCAGGCCTTGGAGGCGCCCGGCCTGGCGCTGAGCCTGCCGCTGCGGTCAGGGGATGTGCTTGCCCTCAACCCATTCCTGGTCTGGGCCGGCCGCGCGCGGGGGCTGGTGGCGCAGCCGTTGCTGGCACGGGAGGATTCGCGCTTGACGGAAGGCGCCTTCGCCGGACTGCTGCGGGCATGACGCGCATCCTCGTCGCCAATGCCAATACCACCGAGGCCATCACGCAGCTCTGCGCCACGGCGGCGCGCGCGGCGGCCGCGCCGGGCACCGAGATCGTGCCGGCCACACCGCGCTTCGGCCCGGCGGTGATTTCCTCCCGCGCCGAGAACGTGATCGCCGGGCATGCGCTGCTGGAACTGCTGGCGGAACATGCCGGGCAGGTGCAGGCGGTGGTGCTGGCCGTCAGCCATGACACGGCGCTGGAGGCCGCGCGGCAATTGATGCCCTGCCCGGTGGTGGGCATAACCGAAGCCGCCTGCCTGACCGCCTGCATGGTCGGCGCCCGCTTCGGCCTGCTGACGCTGGGCGGCGTGGAAACCTACCGGGAGCTGATCGGCCGCCACGGGCTTTCCGCCCGCCTTTCCGGCCTGGAAGGCATCGATGCCACGCCGCAGGACGCGGTGGCCGACCCCGCGCGGGTGGAGGCCATGGTGCTGGAGGGTATCGCCCGCCTGGCCCAAGGCGGCGCCGATGCCGTGGTGCTGGGCGGCGCGGCGCTGGCGGGCATGGCGGCGCGGCTCGGCCCCCGGGCGCCG
>NZ_JACTUZ010000018.1 GCF_014490445.1 Pseudoroseomonas ludipueritiae
CCCAGGGCGCCCACGCCCGCGCCGGTCGCGGCACCGGCGGCGGCGCCACCCTGCACGCGGTCGCGCTCGTTCGTGCCGCAGGCAGCCAGGGTCAGGGCCAGGGCCGCCGCGCCAATCAGCTGAAGCTTCATCTCGGTTCTCCCTTGATCATCGGCCCGCATAACCGCTTCCATCCGCTGGAAGCTTGGCCAGGGCCGCCTTCATCTGGCTGCGTAACGGTGCTGCCCGGTCGCCGGTTGCCTGTTCTTGTGAGCTTTCCCGCCCTGCCAGGGCTTGGCGGGGGCTGGCCCTCCGCGCCATATGCGGCCCATGAAGCGCTTCTGGGACAATGCCACCGCCGCCCCGCACGAAAAGGGTGGCTTCACCGTCTTGCTCGATGGCCGGCCGATGCGCCTGCCCGGCGGCGGTCCGCTCCATCTGCCCAACCTGCCGCTGGCCCAGGCCCTCGCCCAGGAATGGCAGGAGGCCGGCGGTGCCAAGGAAGGCGAGATGACCATGGACATGGTGCCGCTGACCCGCCTGGCCGCCACCGCCATCGACCGTGTGACGCCGGACCCCGCGCCCAGCATCGAGGCCATCGCCCAGTATGGCGAGACTGACCTGCTCTGCTACCGCGGCGACGACCCGCGCCTGGCCGCCATCCAGGCCGCCGAATGGCAACCGCTGCTGGACTGGGCGGCGCAGAGGCTGGATGCGCCGCTGCTGGTCACCACCGGCATCCTGCATGTGAAGCAGCCGCCTGGGTCGCTGGCGGCGCTGAAGCGCGCCGTGGCCGCCCAGCCGCCGCTGGAGCTGACGGCCCTGGGGCTGGCGGTGCCGCTGCTGGGCAGCCTGGTGCTGGGGCTGGCCCTGGCCCATGGCCGCCTGGATGCGGCGGAGGCCACGCGCCTCGCCCTTGTCGAAGAAAGCTGGCAGCAGGATTTCTGGGGCGAGGATGCCGAGGCGGTGGCGCGCCGCCGGGCCATTGCCAAGGATGTGCTGCTGGCGGAAAGCTTGATGCGGCTGGCGCGCGCCTGAAGGCGCCGGCCCGGACGGGGCCTAAGGAGGAGCCATGGATGCCAAGCTGGTACGCATCCGCGGAAGGGTGCATGGGGTCGGCTACCGCGACTGGATGGTGCGGGAAGCGACGCGGCTGGGCGTGCAGGGCTGGGTGCGCAACCGCAGCGATGGCAGCGTGGAGGCCCTGGTCTCCGGCGACCCCGCCGCCGTCGGCGCGCTGCTGACCGCCTGCCGCGCCGGCCCCGGGCTGGCGCGGGTGGAAGCCATCCTTGAGGATTTCGCCGAGCCGCCGGAAGAACCCGGCTTCCGCCGGATGCCGACGCTTTGAACCCAGCCTACCGGGTGCGCGCACCCATCATCCTGTTTTCCTTCAACCGGCCGCATTACCTGGAGAAGGTCTGCGCCGGGCTGGCGGCGCAGCGTGGCGTGGAGATCGATCCCCGCCGCGTCTGGCTGCTGCAGGATGGTGCCGTCTCCCCCCTCACCGGCCGCCGCTTCGCGCAGGATGCGGATATCGCGGAGAGCATCGCGGTCTTCCGCCGCCACTTCCCGCAGGGGCGGGTGATGGCCAGCCCTGACAACCTGGGCGTGGCCCGCAATATCCTGCGCGGGGAGCGGCTGGTCTTCGAGGGGCTGGAACAGGATCTCGGTTATTTCTTCGAGGACGACCTCGAACCCGGCCCCTGGTATGTCTGGGCGCTGGAGCGGCTGCGGGAACTGACGGAACCCTTCCCCCGCGTGGCCTATTTCGGCGCCTATGGCGACCACCGCCGCAACTATCCCGGCCCCTTGGTGAAATACATCCCGCTGGAGCACCATTGGGGCTTCGCGCTGCGCCGCCACGCCTGGATCCAGATGATGGAGTGGCTGAAGCCCTTCTATGCCCTGCTGGAAGGCCGCGATTACCGGGACCGCGACCATGCCCGCATCTTCCGCCTCTACGAGCCCCTGGTGGTGGGAACCGAGGCTTCCTCCCAGGACGCCGCCAAGAGCCTGGCCTGCATGGAGCTGAACCTGACTCGGGTGATGAGCAATGTCTCCTTCGGCCGCTACATCGGCGAGGAAGGGCATTCCTTCTCCCACGACAGCTTCCGGGCCATGGGCTACGACCGCCACACCATCGCGGCGGGCGAGCATTTCGAATTCGCCCCCATGACGCTCTCCAGCCTGCTCTGGGTGGATGGCTACCACCGCCGGCATTACGAGCGGCTGAAGCGGGAACGCTTCCAGCCCGTGCTGGACGCGCACCCGCTGCGGGACTAGCGCCTCAACGCATCGGCGGCGCGTATTGCAGCCCGCCCTTGGTCCAGAGGTTGTTGATGCCGCGCTGGATGCCCAGCGGCGTGATGTTGCGGTCCCAGACCTCGCCGTAATTGCCGACCTGCTTCACCACCTGCACCGCCCAGTCCGCCTGCAGCCCCATCATCTTGCCCAGGTCGCCGGACTTGCCGACGAAGCGCTGCACATCCGGGTTGTTGCTGTCGGTGAAGCTGTCCACGTTCTTGCTGGCGATGCCCATCTCCTCCGCCGTCAGTTGCGCGAAATGCACCCAGCGGACGATGTCGAAGAACTTGAAGTCGCCCTTGCGCACCACGGCGCCCAGCGGCTCCTTGGAGATGATCTCGGGCAGCAGCAGGTAGTTGCCGGCGTTCGCGCCCTGCGTCGCGCGGAAGGAGGCGAGCGACGAAGCATCGGTCGTATAGGCATCGCAGCGGCCGGCCATGAAGGCCTTCTGCACTTCCTCCACCGTCTCGATCACCACCGGGGTGAACTGGATATTCTGGGTGCGGAAGTAATCCGCCATGTTCAGCTCGGTGGTGGTGCCAGGCTGCACGCAGATGCTGGCACCGCCAAGGTCCTTGGCCGACGTCACGCCGGAGGCCGTCTTCACCAGGAAGCCCTGGCCGTCGTACATATTGATGCTGGCGAATTCGAGGCCCAGCGAAGCCTCGCGCGAGAGCGTCCAGGTGGTGTTGCGCACCAGCATGTCGATCTCGCCGGACTGCAGCGCCGTGAAGCGGTTCTGCGGCGTGGTGGCGACGAAGCGGACCTTCCTGGCATCGCCGAAGACCGCCGCCGCGACGGCGCGGCAGGTATCGGCATCGATGCCGCGCATCTCGCCGCGGCTATCGGGTGCCGCGAAGCCGGGCACCTGCCCCGCCACGCCGCAGACCAGTTCGCCACGGTTGCGGATGGCGCCCACCGTATCGGTGCTGGCCTGGGCCTGTGCCGGGGCGGTGACGCCCAGCGAGGCCGCGAGGGTCATGCCGCCCAGCAGCGCGAGGCCGGAGGCGGAGAGGAGGGGTGCGGACAGGACAGAACGAGTCACTCGGCTCTCCGTTCATTGCATAACAGACCAGAGTTTTTCGCTGGTCTTGGATAGTCTCGATCCCGAGATGTCCACACACAAGCACCCTTCCGACTCCAATTCAGGCAATCGCCGGACGAATGTCTATTTCGTAGGCTTAAACCTCGCTGATCTGCATAAATCGCAGTCTTTCCCGCCGACACGTCTGCAGGCGGCGCTCCACCGCCCCGCGCCAACTGCCCGCAGCGCCGGGCGAAGCTTTGCGTTAGGCTGCCGCCTCCCTCCGCCAGCGCCCTGTCCTGGCTGGCCACGCCCTTCCCTTCCATGCGCTTCCCCCGCTCACGCCGCGCCCCGCCGCCTTCCGGATTCCTGTCATGCCGCCTTCATCCGCCCCGACCACCTCGCCCCTGCCCGGCGGCCTGCCGGGCTGGCTGCCGCTGCTGCTCGGCTTCCTCACCGCCGTCGGGCCGCTCTCCACCGATATGTACCTGCCTTCCTTCACCGCCATCGAGGCGGAGTTCCGGGCGGCACCGGGCTCGGCCGAGATCACCCTGGCCGCTTGGTTCCTCGGGCTGGCGGTGGGGCAGATGGCGCAGGGCACGCTGGCCGATCGCTATGGCCGGCGCCGCCCCCTGCTGGCGGGGCTGGCGGTCTTCACCCTGGGCTCGGTCGGCTGCGCGCTGGCATCGGATATCGGCACGCTGGCGGTCTGCCGCTTCATCGCGGCCTTCGGCGGCTCGGCCAGCACCGTGCTGCCGCGGGCCGTGGTGCGCGATATCGCGGAAGGCTTCACCGCCGCCAAGCTGATGTCGCGCCTGACCCTGGTGATGGGCGCGGCCCCCATCCTGGCACCCAGCCTGGGCGGGTTGCTGCTGCAGGTGGGGAGCTGGCGCGACATCTTCTGGTTCGGCGTCGGCTATGCCCTGCTCTCCGCCGCGCTGGTCTGGCGGCTGCTGCCGGAAACCCTGCCGGAGGAGCGCCGCCTGCGCCTGGGCTTCTCGGCGCAACTGATGCGCTACGCGCAGATCCTGCGCGAAAGCTCCTTCCGGGCTCATGCCGCGCTGGGCTGCGCCACCATGTTCCTGCTCTTCACCTATGTCGGCGGCTCGCCGGCGGTGTTTGTGGGAGTCTTCGGGCTGACGCCGGGGCAGTTCGCCATCCTCTTCGGCGTCGTCGCGGCCGGCTTCATCCTGTCTTCGCAGCTCAACCCGCCCCTGCTGCTGCGCTTCGGCGCCATGAAGGTGGTGCGCGGCGTTTCCCTGGTAATGCTGGCGGCGACAGTGGTGCTGGTGGCGGTGGTGCTGAGCGGCACGCAATCCATGCTGGCGGTGCTGCTGCCGGTGATGGTGGCCAATGCCTGCACGGCCATCATCCTGCCCAATGCCACGGTTGGCGCGCTGGCGCGGCATTCGGCGCATGCGGGATCGGCCTCGGCGCTGCAGGGCACGCTGCAATTCGGCGTCGCCGGAACCAGCGGGCTGCTGCTGGGCTGGTTCTCCAACGGCACTGCCCTGCCCTTCGCCCTTCTCATGCTGGGTGCCGCCCTGGCCACGGTGGCGGCCGAGCGCCTACGGCCCCGAAGCTGACCGTCCGGTCGTTCAAGCGTTGACGGACCGTCCGGTCAGTCCCTAGGATTGGCCGCGCCGGACGCATACGGCTTGAGCCAGGGGAACGAGATCCTGGCAGGGGAGAGAAGAATGCAGGAAAGGCCCTCGCCCGGCATCGCCGGGCCGCGGATGAAGCGTCGCGCGCTGCTGCTGGGCTCGGCCCTCGGACTGGCGGCGCAGCCCAAGGCCTGGGCGCAATCCTATCCTGACCGGCCGATCACCATCGTCGTCGCCTTCTCGGCGGGCGGTGAGCCGGACATCCTGGCCCGGGCCATGGCCCCCACCATGCAGCGCCTGCTGGGCCAGCCCGTGGTGATCGAGAACCGGCCGGGCGCCACCACCATCATCGGCACCGAATACGCCTCCCGCAGCAGGCCGGACGGCTACACGCTGCTGCTGACCTCTTCCACCACCTTCGCTGTGGTGCCGCATCTCTTCAAGAAGCTGCCCTTCACGCCGGAGCAGTTCAAGCCGATCACGCTGCTGATGCGGGGGCAGCTCGCGCTCTACTGCAACCCTAAGCTGCCTTTCCGCTCGGTCGCCGATGTGGTGGAGGAAGCGAAACGGCGGAAGCAGGAGCCGCTGACCTATACCATCACCAACCGCGGCGCCGTGGCCCACCTCTCTGGCGAGCGCATGCAGCAGGCGCTGGGCATCCAGTTGCAGGAGGTGCCCTATCGCGGCAGCACTCAGGCGCAACAGGGGCTGATGCGCGGCGATGTGGATATCGGCTTCGACGGCCTGCCCGCCTATGTGGAACTGGTGAAGACCGGCAGCATCCGCGCCCTGGCCGTGACCGGCCCGAAGCGGATCAGCGCCCTGCCGGATGTGCCGACCTTCGACGAGGCTGGCTTCCCCGGCATCGCCCAGCCTTACTGGCACGGCCTCTTCGCGCCCGCCGGCATTCCGGATGCGGTCACCGCGCGCATTCTGGAAGTCTGCCGCATCGCCCTGGAGGAAGCCTCGCTGGGGGACCAGATGCGCGCTGTCGGCGCACAGCTGGAGACCAATACCCCGGAGGCCTTCGCCGCCCTGATCGAGCAGGAACGCGATAGCTGGGGCCAGTTGATCCGCAGCATCGGCCTGACGTTGGACTGAGCGGGGAAGAACGGAAGATGTCGCGATCCCTGGAAGGCCGCCGCGCCATTGTGACGGGCGCGGGCAATGGCATCGGCCGCGCCTCGGCCCTGCTCTTCGCGCGCGAAGGCGCGCGGGTGCTCTGCACCGACCGCAGCGTGGAGGATGCGGAGGAGGTGGCGCGGCTGATCGCGACCGAGGGCGGCACCGCCCTGGCCATGGGCGCCGATGCGGGGGACGAGGCGGCGGTGCGCGGCTTCACGGAGCGCTGCGTGGCGGAATGGGGCGGCGTCGATATCGTCTTCGCCAATGCCGGCATCTCCGGCGGCCGCCCGCCCATCGTCGAGCAGACCGTGGATTACTGGAACGAGATCCTGCGGGTGAACCTCGTCGGCCCCTTCCTGGCGATCCGGGAAGCGGCGCCGCACATGATCCGCCAGGGCGGCGGCTCCATCGTGCTGACGGCCTCGGTGGCGGGGCTCCGCGCCGGCGCGGGGCACAGCGCCTATGCCGCCTCCAAGGCCGGTGTGATCAGCTTGGCGCAGACGGCGGCCAATGACCTCGCCGGCACCAATGTGCGCGTGAACGCCATCTGCCCCGGCCGCACCCAGACCGCCATGACCAAGTTCATCTTTGACAAGGCGCGGGAGAATGGCACGGAGGACAAGCTCGGCCACCTGACGCCGCTGCGCCGCGTCGGCATGCCGGAGGAGATCGCCGAGATGGCGCTCTTCCTGGCCTCCGACCGCTCTTCCTTCATCAATGGCCAGGCCTATGCGGTGGATGGCGGGCTGACCTCCACCCACCCCTTCGCCATGGGCTGAGAAGGCGCGGCGTCAGGTCTTCTTCAGCTCGCCCGGCTTGTGGGCGGCCCTGGCGCCGGTCTTGTCGCTCTTCACCAGGTATTCCGGGTTCTCCGGAGAGGCCTTGGCGACATGGCCCTTGATGCGGGTAGGGCTGGTCAGCTTCTTCTCGACCTTGCCCCGGGTCTCGCCCTGCGAGGTATTCCAGGCGACATGGTCGCCCGCCTTCAGCTTCGAGGCCATTCCGCCGCTCCTTCGCTTGCCGGCGGATAACGCGGCGGGGCGTGGCATGGTGGCAGCGGCGCGCGGTCACGCCGTCGCGCTGGCTTCCAGTTCCTCGGCCATGGCGCGGATGGCGCGCAGGTCGGCCACGAAATCCTCATAGGCCCGCGCCTTGGCAGCCTCGTCCGGCAGGCGCAGCAGGTAGGAGGGATGCGGCATGATATAGCCCGGCTGCCCACCCTCGAAGCGCGCGCGGCCGCGATGGCGCATCACGGGCACCACCTCGCCCGTCAGGGCCAGGGCCGCGCTGCCGCCCAGCGCGACCACCAGCTTCGGCTTCACGAAATCCAGTTCCTGCTTCAGCCACCAGCGGTAATGCTTCACCTCGCCAGTGGTGGGGGATTGGTGGATACGCCGCTTGCCCTGCTGGACGAATTTGAAGTGCTTCACCGCATTGGTCAGGTAGGACCGCGCGCGGTCGATGCCCGCTTCCTGCATGGCACGGTCCAGCAACTGCCCGGCGGGGCCGACGAAGCAGCGGCCTTGCAGATCCTCCTGATCGCCCGGCTGCTCGCCCACGAAGGCGACCGTGGCGCCCTCCGGCCCCTCCCCCAGCACGGCTCGGGTGGCGCCGGGCACCAGCGGGTCCGCGGCGGTGATCAGCGCATTCAGCGCGGCCAGCGTCGGCGGCGCCTGCCGCGCCATGTTCTCCACCGCGCGCAGCGGGTCCCGCCGCTTCGGCAGGGCGGCCTGCTTGCTGATCATCTCCCGCGTGCGGGCCGGCGCCTCGCGGATCAGCTCCGGGATCAGCGCGGCCTCCGGCATGTTGTGCCAGTATTTCTTCGGCATCTCCGCCCGCATGGCGGTGGGGTTCACGCGGGCGGGGTTGAAGACACTGGCGTAGTAGCCGCGCCAGCCTTCCTCGAAGGCATCGCTTTCCGGCACATCGGCGCGGGTGCCGGGTGGGCCGATCGTCAGCGCCTCCCTGTCCCAGTGCAGGGAACCGACGGGCGTGACGATGCTCCAGCGCAGCGCGCGGAAGCGTTCCACAAAGAAGCCCGCCGTGGCTTCCAGAATGAAGTGCTCGGGCTCGAACCAGGCGGTGAAGCGTTCCTCGGCGGGGTCGCCCACCTGCCGGAAGCGCACAAAGGCGTGCATCTTGTGCAGGTCGCGGCGGATGGCCTTCCGCATCCGCTCCAGCCGGTGCACCAGCGGGTCGCTGGACACCTCGGCCAGGGCGCGTTCTCCGTGCAGGCTGCGCCAGATCAGGCTGTAGAGCAGGCCATAGCGCTCCGGGTCCCGGTGGCAGACCACGGGCTGGATGAACTCGGCCACGGCGCGCGGCAGGGCGAGCGGCGGCGCATCGGCCGGTGCATCGGCGGCGAAGAGGCCTGGCGCAGCCTCGGTGCCCCAGGTCACGGCCTCCGGCGGCACGCCTTCGGCCACCAGCCCGCGCGCGGCCTGGCGGAAGCCGTCGAGATCCGCGCCCTCGCGCAGCGCGATATGCCGCGCCATCAGAAGAGCGAAAGCTGCTTCGCGGGCGCCACCAGCCGGGCGCGCAGGTCGGCGCGGTCGGTCAGCCCATGCGGGCTGTGGTCATCGGCGATGATAAAGGGGCGCGCGCGCTTCAGCGTCGGCGTCAGCCGCGCCAGATCCTCCAGCCCCAGCCGGGTGTGGCGGCGGGCGGCGATCATCTTGTCCACCGCGCGCTTGCCGAAGCCGGGCACGCGCAGCAGCATCTCGCGCTCCGCCGTGTTCACGTCCACGGGGAAGCGGTGGCGGTTCTTCAGCGCCCAGGCCAGCTTGGGGTCGATCTCCAGGTCCAGCATGCCGCCCTCGCCGCCCTCGGCGATCTCGTCCACGCTGAAGCCGTAGTGCCGCAGCAGCCAATCCGCCTGATAAAGCCGGTTCTCCCGCTGCAAGGGCGGCGGCTTCAGCGGCAGGATGACCGAGGGCTCCGGGATGGGGCTGAAGGCGGAGTAATAGACGCGGCTGAGGTCGTAGCGCCGGTACATGGTGTCGCTGGCGCGCAGCACGCCTTCGTCGGTCGTGTCGTCGGCGCCGACGATCACCTGCGTGCTTTGCCCGGCGGGCGAGAAACGGCGGCGCTCGGCCTTGGCCTCGACAATGCGTTCCTTCACCTGGCCCATGGTGGATTGGATACCGTCCACGTCCTTTTCCGGCGCGAGGCGCTGCAGGCTCTGCTGGGACGGCAGTTCCAGGTTCACCGAGAGGCGGTCGGCCCAGAGCCCGGCCTGTTCCACCAGCCAGGGGCTGGCTTCGGGAATGGCCTTGAGGTGGATGTAGCCCGCAAAACCGTGCTTCTGCCGCAGCGTCTTCGCCACCAGCATCATCTGCTCCATCGTGTAGTCGGGAGACTTGATGACGCCGGAGGAGAGGAAGAGCCCCTCGATATAGTTGCGTTTGTAGAAGTTGACCGTCAGCGCGACCACTTCCTCTACCGTGAAGCGCGCGCGCTCCACATTCGAGGAGCGCCGGTTGATGCAATAGGCGCAGTCGAAGAGGCAGTAATTGGTCAGCAGGATCTTCAGCAGGGAGACGCAGCGGCCATCCGGCGTATAGGCATGGCAGATGCCGCTGCCGGTGGTGGAACCCAGGCCATCGAGGCCCGCCGCCCGTTTCGGTGCATTGGAGGAAGAGCAGGAAGCATCATACTTCGCGGCATCCGCCAGGATGCGCAGCTTCTTGACGAGCGTCTGGTCCAAACCGGCACCTCTTCCCTGGGTTCACTATATGTTCACGAACCCAAGAATTTTCAAGCCGCCGCTCAGCCCGTTCCGAGGGAGAGGATCTTGGCGCCGATGCGCGGCTCCACCTCCCGCTCCAGCCGCCGCTCATGGCAGATGATGGTGACTTCCAGCGAGCCGGTGCCGACTTCCAGCCCCAGCAGATGCCCGCCCACCGTGGCGAAGCCCGCATCCCCCGCCACGCCATGCGCATGGACGGAGGGCTTGCCCTCCTTCCAGGCCAGGGTGCCGGTCATGTTCGCCAGCTCCAGTTGCTCGAAGGTCCGCGGCCGGTATTCCCGCCGCTCGAAGTCATAGAAGCCGAAGGTGGCGCGGCGCAGGAAGCCGAAGCCCATGAAGCTGGCGGAGGGCACGGCCTCCCGCACAGCCAGCGCCTCAAGCTGGGCGAAAACGCCGTCGCCTTCCCGCAGCACCATCAGGAAGCCGGTGGGCGTGGAGATCCAGCGGGGTGGCGGCGACGTCGGCATGGGGTGGGGCCTCAGGCGATGGTGGGGGTGATGCCGCCATCCACCCGCAGCGCCGCGCCATTGGTGGCGGCGGAAAGCGGGCTGGCGACATAGGCGACCAGATTGGCCACTTCCTCCGGCTCGATCATCCGTTGGATCAGCGAGGTCGGGCGTTCCCGGGCAAAGAACTCGGTCTCGATATCCTCCATCGGCGCGTCCGCATCGCTGGCCACGCTGCGCAGGAAATCCTCGATGCCGGCGGAGCGCGTGGTGCCGGGCAGCACGGAATTCACCGTCACGCGGGTGCCCCTGGTCAGTCCGGCCAGGCCGCGGGAGATGGCGAGCTGCGCCGTCTTGGTCATGCCGTAATGAATCATGTCCGGCGGGATCACGAGGGCGGAATCGCTGGCGATGAAGATCACCCGCCCCCAGTCCCGTTGCAGCATGCCGGGGAAGTATTGCCGGGCCAGCCGCGCGCCGCTCAGCACATTGGTCTCGAAGAAGCGGCGCCAGTCCTCGTCCGTGATCTCGGCGAAGGGCTTGGATTCATAGATGCCGAGGTTGTTGACCAGGATATCCACCGCCGGCAGCGCCCGCAGCAGCGCCGCCGCTCCTTCGGCCGAGGCCGGGTCCGCCACCACGCCCCGCGCGCCCTGGCCGATCTCCGCCACGGCGGCATCCAGCTTTCCCTGGTCGCGGCCACAGATGACCACCGCCGCGCCTTCCGCCGCCAAGCGCCGCGCGATGGCAAGGCCGATGCCGGCGGTGGCGCCGGTCACCAGCGCCGTCTTGCCGTTCAATTGCAGGTCCATGGCTTGGCTCCCTCCTCAGTCCCAGGCCGGCGCCAGGCCGGCCGGGCTGACCAGCCGGCCATCGGCACGCGACAGGGCGGCGATGGCGGCCATCTCCTCGGCCGAAAGAACGAAGTCGAAGATGGCGGCGTTGCTGGCGGCACGCTCCTCGCTGACAGTCTTGGACAGGGCAATCACCCCCTGCTGCTGCACCAGCCAGCGCAGCACCACCTGCGCCACGCTCCTGCCATGGCGTGCCGCGATCTCCCGCAGCACCGCATCGCCGAAGACCTTGCCATCGGCCATGGCGTAATAGGCGGTGAGGCTGATCCCCGCCTCGCGCGCCGCCGCCAGCACGGCGGACTGGTCGAGGTAGGGGTGATACTCGACCTGGTTGGTGACAATGGGCGCGTCGCTCAGCGCCACCGCCTGCGCCATCAAGGCCGTGGAGAAATTGCTGACGCCGATATGGCGCGCCTTGCCGGTGGCGCGGACCTCGTTCAGCGTGCCGATCTGCTCGGCCAGCGGCACGGCCTCATGCGGCCAGTGAAGCAGCAGCAGGTCCACATAATCGGTACGCAGCTTGCGCAGGCTCTCATCCACCGAGCGCAGGAAGGCCTCGCGCCGGTAGTTCTCCACCCAGACCTTGGTGGTCAGGAAGACCTCGCCCCGCGCGATGCCGGAGGCGGCGATACCCTCCCCCACCTCGGCTTCGTTGCCGTAGATCTGCGCGGTGTCGATATGGCGGTAGCCCTGGCGCAGCACGGCCGGGACCATGCGCAGCACATCCGGCCCAGACATGCGGAAGGTGCCAAAACCCAGGGCGGGAATGGTCGCGCCATGGGCGCTGACGGAATGCATCGGAAAACTCGCTCCCAGTGAACTGCTGGGCCTGGAGATGCGTATGGCAGCCGGCTGGCGGAATGCCGGCCGCAGTCCTATCACCTTGTCATCCAGTGACAGGATAGGGGCCGATGAGCGACGCGCGTGCCTGGGAAATGCGGGTCTTCCTGCAGGTGGCCAAGGATGGCAGCTTCAGCGCCGCCGGCCGCGCCACGGGCATGACGCCCTCCTCCACCGCCAAGCTGATCAGCCGCATCGAGGCCCGCCTCGGCGTGCGGCTGGTGGAGCGCTCCACCCGCCGCCTGCGCCTGACCACCGAGGGCGAGCTGTACCGGGACCGCGCCGAGGCCATCCTGGGTGACCTCGATGCGCTGGAGGCCGAGGTTTCCGGCGGTGCCCGCGCGCCCACCGGCCTGATCCGGGTGAATGCCTCCGTGCCCTTCGCCCGCCACGCCCTGCTGCAACAATTGCCGGAGTTCACGCGCGCCTTCCCCGGCATCCGTCTGGACCTGAGCGTGACGGATGATGTGGTGGACCTCTACGCCAGCCAGGCGGATGTGGCCTTCCGCATCGGAAAGCTGGCGGATTCCAGCCTGCTGGCCGTGGCGCTGGGAGAGACGCGGCGGCGCATCGTCGCCGCCCCAGCCTACCTGGCCGAGCACGGCATGCCACGTTCCGCCGCCGATCTGGAGCAGCACAACTGCCTGGGCTTCACCTTCCGCCGTGCCGCCGCCGTCTGGCCGCTCCAGAGCGGCGGCAAGCTGGTGGACCGGGAGGTGCATGGCACACTCCGCGCCAATAACGGCGAGACGGTGCGGCACATGGCGCTGCTGGGCCTGGGGCTGGCGCGGCTGGGGGAATTCCATGTGCGCGCCGATCTGGAAGCCGGCAGGCTGGTCTCCGTGCTGGACGATGCCATCACGGATACCGAGGCGGTGCATGCCCTCTACCTGGGCCGGGAGCGGATGCCCCGCAGGGTGCGGGCCTTCCTGGACTTCATGACGCCACGCCTGCGCGCGGCGCTGGCCCCGGCCTAAAGCGGCCCGAGGTAATCCCGCTTGCCGATCGGCACGCCCTGCTGGCGCAGCAGGGCATAGGCGGTGGTGACGTGGAAATAGAAATTGGGCAGCACGAAGTTCAGCACATAGTCGCGGCCGGTGAAGGTCAGGCTGGCGCCGCCCGCCTTCAGCACCACCTCGGCCTCTTCCTTGCCCTCCAGCGCGGCGGGGTCCACCGCCTTCAGGAAGGCGACCGTCTTTTCGATGCGCGCCCGCATCTCGGCGAAGGTCTTCTCCGTGTCGGGAAAGCTGGGATTGTCCAGCCCGCCCAGCCGCACCACGGCGCCCTTGGCGGTATCGCTGGCGCGCTGGATCTGCGCGGTCAGCGGCGCCATGTCGGCGATCAGCCGCGCCTCCGTCAGGCTCTCCGGCGCCCGCCCCTCGGCCGCCGCGAAGGCTTCGCCCTTCTCCAGGATGGCCGAGAGATTGGCGAAGGCCCGCAGAAAGGCCGAGACGGTCAGGTCGTAGAGGGAGACGGGCAAGCGCTTATTCCCACTCAATTGTTCAAAACCAAGTTAATGCATTGATCTATATAGGCTTTTCTTTGGGAGGCGAGTGGAAAGCCGACTCGCGGGCCGTCAAAAAGCTACGACGTTGATTTTTCAGGTAAATTTGATCGAAAAATTTTTTGCGTGATTTCGGCATCTATCGAGATCAGCCGCGCGAATTTTCAGTTTCGATCGCCCAAGCACTCAAATCACGCAGCACCGAAAAGTACCGTCGGTAACCTTATCAGACACACGTCACCATTGCCATGTCCACCCAGAGTCTCGACGTCACGTATCGAGAAAATCCCATTCGCTGCCCATCACCCACCGCAAAGCGCTTAGCTTACCGTTCAGCATGCCCCACTCAAAATCGCTCCAGGGTCCAAGGTTTTCCAAGCCGACCTCGTCCTCCGTTCGCTTTGCAGCAGCCAACGCCTTTTCCCAGACGGTATCGACGGTCGTCCGCTGATGGCGTTCGGGGTGCTTTTTCCATTCCGCTTCGCTGACGACCTTGTGCTTACCGCTTTCAATCGCCGATCTAAGATTCCAATGACGATTGTACCACACCTGACGAAACAGCAGGCTTTCGGCTTCCATGATCTCGCTCAGCAGGCGAGGTTCCTCACGGTATTCGAACTCCCATTTCACCTCTTCCATGAAGTCCGGCGCATACGCGTTCAGCACTTCACCGATGGCCAAGGAGTAGCTGGACTGTCCCGTTGTAAACAGGGCGGCAAGATCTGGATGCGGCTCACGCTCGTCGTGCGCCATGTCAGAAAAGTCGTGCTTGTTATGCGTTACGAACGCGTATCTCGAGCTTTTGTCAGCTCCAGACAGAGTTTCGCGATAAACCTCGATAAGAATAGCATCGCCGATGCTATTCTTATCTTTGTGAAAGGGTGCACGTTTTTCAACCGCACGCTCTGCAGCTCGAAGCTTTACCGCGTCACTCGTCTCGATAACTTCTGCCTGGCCAAAGATTTTCTCGATCCTCTGGACGCTCTCGTGAACGGCCTCGCCAAGTATGGTGATGCGGTGGTCGACATCATCCAAGCTGGCCAGGGCCTCCTCGCGGCCTTCTTCTTTGCCGAATTGCCGCACGGCCTCCTTGACCCGTTTGAAGGTGCTACTGAGACTCTTCCCGCTCTCCCGGATGATACGGTCTTTGTTACGAGCAAACTCATCAACTGATTGCTTCGGCAAGATCAGGTCAACCTCGCCGGCTTCGATCATCTGCTCCAAAGCGGCGAGCGTCGGCTGGTGGCGATAATCCTTGGCCATATCGAGCCACACGCAAGTATCAACTAAGAGATGCAGCACGAGTTCGCCTTCTTTGTTTGGTTTGCCTTGCACGTTCACGCGCTCACCAGATGTCTTAGGTTCTGGAGAACCGCGTCTTCCATGGCCTTCGCCGAAACGTTCCGAGCTTCCGCCAGTTCGGCGACCGTGTGGCCGACATCGCGTGGCCTGAGTGGCTGCCCATCCCTCTCCACAAACGGCCCGTCGGTTTCAGTCAGCAAACGGTCGAGCGGAAGACTCCCAACCAGTTGTCGGTGCTTGGGTGAGCGCAGCATCTCTCCGTTGATCGAGAAATAGCAGCCGAGCGCGACCGCCCGACGGGCTTCGGCCGACGTGCCGGTGAACCAATGCATGACAACGCGTCCCCGGTCCTGCGGCAGGGAGCTTTCAATATGATTCAGCACTTTACCGACTGCGCGGACGCTATGGACGGTTAGTATCTTCCCGCCCTGTTCAGCGCAGGCGCGGAGGATGCGCTCGAACACCCGCTCCTGTGCCGGAAAACTCCGATAGAAGCGAGGGCCGGCGTCCAGGCCAATCTCGCCTACATAGCGTGCATCCGAGAGGTAGCGCTCGAAGATCGGCAACTCATTCTCGCGTTCGGCGACGAGCTGCGGATGTAGCCCCAAGGCGATCCGGACATGCGCCGACTTCGCCGCAAGCTCCCGGTTTCGCGGCCAAGCCTTCGGCGTGGTCGTGACCGCAAGCGTCGCCACGCGTTCTCGATCGCATTCGGCAATAAGAGCCGAATGGTCTTTGTAGAGATCGACGTGGCAGTGGAAATCGACCCAGCGCGCGGCCGATTGATTGGATGTCTCTATCATAGCGGACGGGCCTGGACGCCGTGCAATAGTCTGCCGACCTCCTGCAGGCCGGCGACGTAGACGGCCTCATAATCGGAGAGCTTGCCAGGATGATCGATCAATGGCCCCGGTCGATGAATATCGAAACGGGCTCGCCCAGGCTTTCGTGCGAGGCGCGATAGCGCAAGCTGGAAGGAGCGCACATGCTCGCCCTCCGCCTTGTTTGTATCGAGGACCTGCGCTCGAAGATCGGGAATGCGGTACGACGTATCGTCGGTGCCCCAACCCTCGAGGATCGCAGCGCGCCGGATGAGACACGGCACACAACGTCCGCAATGTTTGGGGGTCCTCTCATTCGGGTCCGGATCGTAGCGGCGACTTCCAGGCGACGAGCACGACATCGTGTGCTTCGCTTCTTTCCGGAGGAACGGGATGTCGGCGCATTCTTTCGCCATTTGGCCCTTCGTCATGAAGGCGTAGGGATTTTCCAGTCGGACGCTCAGGCCGAGGCCTTTGAGTAGATCCTCGAAACGCGCCATGTAGAACGGATGTGTGGTGCGAGTGCTAAGTGCTCCGAGGCGGAGCGGATCCAGGGGCACGTTGAGCGAGATCAGGCCATTCTCCGGCACATGCACGACCATGTCGCCGCCGATCGCGTCGGCCGCCATGACCGCCAGCGAGAAGAACAGAAATGAACGCCCCCTCAGCGTGTCCTCGACCGCAGAATGCTCCACCGTGTCGGTCGGAAATCCCACTCTTGCCCGAATGTGATGAAGCGTTGTTCCGCCGAAGCGACGCTTCATCACCTCGGCGCAATAGGCTTGGTGCGTGCTGGTGATGCCGTCCCAATAGTGGCTCACCAACATCGGCGCCTCACCGCGCGCGAGCAGATCGATCGCACCAATGAAACTGTCCAGCCCGCCCGAAAACAGGCAGACCGTTGTCGGGTTAGCTGTGCGCAGCTTCGTCGGTCTGGGCGCCAGATCGCGAGCGCCGGCGGCGCGAGAACGAAAATAGACGCCCCAGCGGTCGCCGGTCAGGAAGTTAAGCGTTGTCGCGATCAATGGCGCCAGCCCTTGCCAGCGAGCGGCATCATATACCGGCAAGTGGAGGTCGATCTCGCGGGTCCAGGCGTCCTGTGCGTCAGCGGCACGCGAGATACGCGTATCGGCGGCAGTGATCGCCGCGGCCAAAAGCGCCAGATCGACCGCTGTTTCGGAGGGGCGAAGGCCAAGCTCACAGAGTTGATCCAACGCCTGGCCCAGCCCATAGCCCAAACGGAACTCGCCATCGACGAAGTTGATCTCCGTCTCTTGTGTATCCACACGGCTCGGAGAAATGCTTGTGCCGTCTCCCGGACCAAGCCGCGCAATGATCGTATGATGCCTCATGCTGCGGCCTCCCCGGCGACGGCAACCAGCTCGAAAGCCGTCTCGTAAATCTGGTTGACGACATTCTCGATATCGCGGTCAGACAGACGCTCCAGGCTTTCGAGCCTTCCGGCGAGCTGACCGCGCGTTGCGCCCTCGACAAAATCATGAAGCTGCGCCTGGGCGCTTTCCACGGCAGCGATGTCATCAGGGAAGGTAATGCCCCGCCCGCCGAGGTCTGCCATCACCCGCCCTTCGATCGAACGCGAGATAAAGTCCAGGAAGACGTCCTGGAGCTGCTCCGGCGTAAGTGTATCGAAGCTGCCCAGCCCCGCTTCGGCAAGATCGCCGATCGTCTCCAGCATCGCCTGCCGCGCGATCGCGTCGTCGACCGCGCCGCCTGGTGGACAGATAAATTCCAGAATCGCTACGAAGACATCTGCCGCCGGCTGCGTTGCCAATCCGGCCAAGTTGAGTTGACGAAGCGTTTCGGTTGGTCCGAGACGTTGGAAGTCACGAACAACGCCCAACAATCCGCTGGCTGTGGCGCGGGATGAGCCCATGCGTCGCGCGGCCCGTCGGGCGCCGCCGGTGCTGCCGCGTACATAGCCCGACAGCGCACTTCCGAGCGCACTACGGCTGCCGGTCCTTGCGAAACGCGTGAAATTACCGCGAGCGCCACCAAGGCTACCGGTGCCCTTCGTATCCGGACGCGACGGCGTGCTCGGAACGCCCGGAATAGCAGGCGCTGCCGGCTGTCCCGGTTGCGGGAATGACGGTCCGCCGGGCGCGCCCGGTGCATTCGGACTCACCGGCGCTGTTGCCGGAGGTCGAGGCTGGGTCGGCGGCGTCGGGTCGTCCACGAAGGATGGAACGAGGCCGATTGAGGGTCCGCCGTAGCTTTTTGACGTGCCCATCCGATCAACCCCGCTGCAGTTTGCTGATGCCCTGCGCGGCCTTTTGCAGAATCGAGTTTTCCGTCTGCTCGGCCCATGATCGCAGCGTCGTCTGGTATTCCGCCGCGATGCCCGTGTCCGTGAAGCACGCCCCCCAGCTCGACGCCGCCCAGCTCCCGACCTTGGCCACCGGCAACTCACGGATGAACTCCAAAAGCCGGCGTTGCAGCGCCGGATGCGCCTCGACCAGACGGACGAGGCCGTCCGCCCCCTTCGGCTTGGCCGCGAAGTTGTCGTCCTGAAGAATCCGGCCACGGATTGCCTCGAAAACCTCCTCGGGCTCTGGCCCTGTGAGTTTCGCGATCTCGCCGACGGCGCCCCGGACCATCATCGTCGGCCCCATCAGCTTCTCGACGAGGCCCTCAAGATGGCTTGCGGCGGCCAGCCCGCCCAACGAGCTACGCTTGTCACGCGTTACGAACACATAAGGACGCAGGTCTACGCCCGTTAGCGGTGGGTCGATTGCCGCCCAGCCCTTCGCCCACTCGTTCTTTTCCCATTCCATGGCTTCGGCCGGGAGAGGTGCAGGTGCCGAGCGCGCAGCCTTACGCCCGCCCTTCGCGGCAGGCTTCTCGTCGTCGTCCTCCTCCGGCGCGGGCGCCCGGACGTGCTCCTCGAAACGCCGCAGCGCCTCGGGTTGGCCATCAGGGTGATTAGCCGCGAGGCGTGCAATCTGTTCGTAGAAATCCGGATAGAACCGCTCGGCGAGCATGATCTTGGCCAACACCGGGCGCTGAATGTCGGCACCGAAACCGCGCTCCTCGGCAATGGCGTGTCGCAACATCATGGAATTGAGGAAGCGTTTTATCTGGCGTGGATTGCCGCGCGTGCCCTCGCTTAGGATCTTCGTCACGTGGGCGCTGATCACGAGTGCCTGATCTACGTCGGGCGGCATCTTGCCTGCCATGGCCTGTTCCACGGTCCTTCGATCGAGGCCACGGCTCTTCCACGGCCGTCGCATATCTTCCCGCGCCGATGCGAGCAGATTGAGGAACCGCGGGTCCTTCGAGCCGAGCGCGTTCTCCGCCAGCAGAAGGGTCACGTACACGCGCGTCTCGGCGACACCCAGCGCGGGAATTCGGAATGGAACCTGGATCAACTTTTCTAGGTAATTGCGCGCGTAGCTTACCGGGCCGGAGCTGGGCGGCAGGTCGGGGAAGTGCTCGCGCACTGCATACTCGATCATCAGTTCATCAGCGCCGATGACAAAGGCGGTGCGTTCGACAAACAGGAAAAGGCGGATCGCTTCGAGCGTCGCGATCGCCGTCTTCGGCAAGCACCGGTCGAGATCGTCGATGATGACGACGAGCTGGTCGATGTCGGCGGCGTCGAGAAGCTCCTTGAACTCCTCGCGGAAGGCATGAATGTGCTCGGGAAGATTATCGCTCTCGTCCGGCGCTTCCTTGAGGAACTCGCCCGCCTTTTCGGCGACCCCCTTCAGATCTTCGATCGAGACATGGTCCTGGGGTTTGGCCAGGAACGAGGTGGCAACATCATAGAGGCCCTTGACCTGATCGAAGGTCGGGATGCCGGTCGTCGCCGTAAACGCAAAGCCGCCAGCCTTGCGAGCAAGCTTCAGCCAGTCCACCCGCTTCAGGACCTTCTTCGCGGCGTCGGCCACCTTCGTCGACGTCGGACGGGCGCGACGAAGCTCGTCGACAATGGTCTCGATGACGACCGTTTTTGCGTCCTCGAAGCCCTCGAACGTCCAACCGTTGAACCAGAGGCAGAGGACACGATCGTCCTCCGCGAAGGCGCCCTCCAGCATTTTGAGAACGCTTGACTTGCCTGCGCCCCAATCACCGTGGACGCCGATCGTCACCGGCGCGTCGGGCGTCTTGCGGATCAGAGTGACGACCGTCTTTGCGATGGCCTCATAGTAGAGGAGATCGGTCGCCGTCTCCTGATCGTTCAAGAACATAGTTCCCCCCTTCGCCTACATTACGCGGGCCACAGCCTCAGCCGTTTTTTCTTTTAATATACTTGATTAAGCCAACCAAATTCACCGACGCCTCCAATCCGCTGGTCTACACTGGCCCGCTCATTGCCCAAGCTCCGCGGCCTGCGCGACCAAATCGACGAGTTTCCATCCCTGGTCTGTGGCGGGCCCGATCAAGGCCATTGCTTCGGATTTGCGCAGCGCAAGCCCGAGCAGCTCGCGGGGCCTGGTGACGCCAACGAAGACGTTTGTCGCGGCGGTGAGCCCCACCCCGGTGAATGGCGCATTGGTAACGCCGAACGCACGCGGAAGCACCGTGGTCAGGTCGATGCACTGCTCGTCCGCGCTATTGCCTTTCCAAATCTCGCTCTCAAGGACGAGAATGCCATCGACGCTCTTACCCTTAACCGAGTGGATCGACCCCAGCCGCAACGTGAGATCGTCGAATTGAACCTGTTTCGTGGAGCGGCGCTCGGGGTCGGCAAGATCGGCCTTCTGTTCGACGACAAAGGTGCAAAAGTCCGCGATCTCGCCCTCGGAGCCCTGGGGAGCCGGACTGAACAGTGGTAGCAACGCTTCCATAAATGCCAGCCATGCTGCCTCTTCCCACACCGCAGCGCCGGTAAGCACATGGTCCCGCAACAATCGACGCACAGTGCGGGGCAACCCGAGGTCGCGATGCGCCATCGCCGCCCAGACATTGTGCGCGGTGATCGGACGATCATTCGCCGCTTTCCAACCATGAGCCCGCGCCAGCCCCGACACCCCCGCGGCGAGCATCTCACTGACCTCTGCGGGCGGTCGCGCCGCGGCGTAGTGCACGGCAGCCTTCTGAAGCTGCCGGCAAAAGAGATTCGCTTTTGATCGAGACCCGCCCTCACTGCGATATGCGGGATGATAGTCGACGAGACTTTTAGGCCGCCATGCCCCTTTCTTGCCGGCCAGATTGTGGCGCGACGCGACCGCCCAAACGTCGCGCGTGCTGCAATCGCCACCCCACAGCGCGCGTGCTTCTTCGGCGAAGGCTCCAAGAACCCTACCGATCGAAGCTTCATCGAACAGGAACATCACCCGCGACGCCGGCCGTGGGCCCAGCCCGACAATGGTCTGAGCCTGGCGCGCGGTCAGCCGGCTTGCAAAACTGGCGATCTCCCCGCCGAACCGGCGGCTCGTATCGAGAGGGATGCAGTCGGCGCCCGGCGTCCAATATGCCGGTGCAGCTCCATCGTCCTCGTATAGCGTCTGATTGCTGTCCCCGAGACGCTGGAACGCCGCCCCGCCTTGCTTGAACACGTGCTCCAGCAGCCGGAGCTGGTCGCCATGCGTGTCCTGCGCCTCATCAAGAATGACGAGCGGAAACCGATCGCGAAGCCGCTCGGCCAGACCCGGGTTTTCACGGAGCGCACGCCACGCGAGCGCAGTCATGTCGGCATAGCGATAGATCCCACTCTTGACCATCGCGGCCTTGAGCTTTGATAGCGCCTTGCCGCAATCTGTATCAGCACCATGCTGACCCTTTTGCCGCTGCACTATCAGGCTTTCGGGTTCGTGCCTTACGTCATCGAAGGCTGGATCGAGCGTGAGATTACCAACCCATTTGGCGACAGTTGCGCTGGCCCTCTCGGCTTGCTTTTTCAGTGCCCAGAACGACGGATAGCGCCGCAACGCCTCGGCCGCGAAAGCATCGTCGTCAATCTGGCGCACGTGCCAGCCCAGGCCTCGAAGATAGGGCAAGGCGAGATACTGGTTGATGAATGCCGTGACCGTGCCGGTGAAATGAGGATAGGCCATCAGCCGCGCCGCAGTCGGATGGCTGGCGATCAAATCTTCGACCTCGGTCCGCGCCGCGTTGGTGTGCGAGATGACGCATACGCCGCGCCTGCGGGTCGTCCAATTGCGCGACAGCAGCGCGAGCTTCGCCGCCAACAGTGTCGTCTTGCCGTTGCCCGGTGCCGCCTGCACGTCACAGGGAGCGGCCTTGGCCAAGAAGTCGATCTGGCTAGGATCGGTGAAATCGCAGCCGCCCAACTCGTCACCAAGTTCAGCAAGCAGTTCAGGCGTGAGCGGCAGGATCTCGAACATTGCGCTATGCCCCCGGCGCGGCGGCGCCGTCCATACCAGCGACGCCAACCTCTTCGTCTTCCGGATCGGCAGCGATCGCCGGTGCCCCGGGGACATAGCCACCGGTCACGTAGTCGATCGCGCGCACCAGATAGGGCGGGAGTCGATCGCGCATCTGCTCCGGCGTATCGCTACGTTTGCGCAGTATTGCGGCGAGTTGCTCGGCGACTTCGGCCTTGGAGGCCTCCTTGTCATGGACGGGCTGGTAGATCTTGACGGCAATCTCGGTCGCAGAGAGGCTCGCCTCTTTCCAACCCGCGTAGGTCTCGCTGGCCTTCTCCACAATCTTCGCAAGCCGCTCGGGCTTGCGACTGCTGGTCTTTGCGAGTTGGACTGCCTGGTGAACGCTCTCGGCAAGCTCGGGCCGGAGCGCGAGATCGAACTCAAGAGTCCAGCTATCAGCGATGAAAGCGTCGACAGGGTCTCCGACGTCGCGCCGCAGCGTCTTCAGCCGCGCTGCGATGCCGTCCTGGGTCAACTCGTTCTCGGTCTTGCGGTCGCCGACAAGGTCTTTCGCTTCGGGCGGCGGGATGTCCCTGTCGGGGATCAGCGCCACGGGCACCGGGATAGCGTTCTCGGCCTTACGCTGCAGAATCCGGCTGTAGCGAAACAGACCACGGTGGCCGACATTGACGATCGACACGCCGTGACGGCTGAGCGGACGGTCGAGCTTCTCAGCGATTGCCGGCAGCAACAGGTGCTCACCGTCGCCCTCGACGACAATCAGCGCGCGGGCGAAGAACAGGTTGGCCTTCGTCGCGTCGAGGAACCGACGAAGGAACTCATAATCGTCCACTTCGAGCCGGGTATGGGTCGCGCCCAGCGGAAAGGCGCGGTGGCCGACGATCATCGTCATGGTCTCAAGCTCGGCGCCGGCCGCGAGCTGAGGACTATGGGTGGTGAGTAGCACCTGGACCTGCTGATGGGTCTCGCCCTTGTCGGGGTCCGGCTTGGCAGCACGGGCCGCGAGCACTTCCATGAAGAGCGTCTGGTGTTGCGGATGTAGATGCGCCTCGGGCTCCTCGATCAGCAGAAATGGCACCTGATCGGGATGGGACTGGAGCAACAACAGCTCGGCCGCCATGAATAGCAGGTTGTTGTAGCCCAGGCCGCGCTGGATGCGCTCGGTGCCCGCCTTGGCATTCAGGTAGAGTTCGAACCGCTCAAGAATTTGATCGAACGAACCGCCAGCGCCGAGGTCCAGCGTCGCGACGAGGCGATCGTCCACGAATGAAAGCTTGTCGAGGAAATCCGTGTTGACGCTGCTGGCGACGCCGCCAACCGCGGCGTTGTTTCGGACAGCCACATCAGCCGCCGTGAGCGTGTCATGGAGCGTTGCATCGCCGCCCTGCGCGGCGGGTTTGCTTTGCGGCCCCATCGTGGGCATCGCGCCGAGGATTCGCGACAGGCGCGACCGGCGCCCTGCTCGCATCTCGCGCTCGGCGTCTCGCAGAGGTTTGAGATAGGTGGCCTTCAGATACTCGCGCAGTTCCCCGTCGAGCGGCAGGCCATCGCCCTCGGCGCCAGCGCGGTGCTGGCTAGAGATGATGCTGCCACCGCCAGGAGAAACGCGCCGAGCGCCCCGCATACAGACGTGGAGACGGAGCTTCCCCTTTTCGTTGGTGCACCATTCGAGGAACCGAGCCTCTTCATCAGCGCTGAGATCGTCGAAGGTGCAGCGAACGACGAAGTCGCAACCCCGTGCGCCATCGGCGTCGACATGGAAATCGTGCTCGTCCGGGCGGATATAGTCGTCGCCACGCGTCCACAATACGTAGCGAGCAGCGTCGATAATGGCACTCTTTCCGGCGTCATTCGGTCCCACGAGAATGTTGAGACTAGGCGAGAGCTTAAGCTGCAACGGAGCGGTCGGATTGAAGCACCGGAAGCCGCTCGCATAGATTTCGGAAATGTACACCGCCGCCTCCCAGCCCCGTTTTTCTTATGCTGCCGCGCTGTTCGCTCGCGCGGTGATGTCTGCGCAGCGCTCCATGAGCGTCTCAAAAGGCTCGGCTTCCTCAAGGAGGAGCCCATCGTCGACCATCTGCGCGTAATCTTCTGCGAGAGCATAGGCGCCGTCGCCGGTTGGGACGAGCCGCAAGCCGCCGTTCACGGCTGCGGCGTAGTCAATCTGAGAGCGGTCTGCGGCTTTCTCGGCAAAGAACATCGTCTTATGACGGGCTACGGCGTTGGCCAGGTCACGATCTGCGAAGGCAGCGGCCGCGAAGCCGGCTTCATCGAGACGCACAACGTCATGCCAGTGCCGCGCGAAACGATCACCACGGAGTCGTTCCTGCAGGCAGAAGACGTGGATCGCGGTCGCCTTCTCCCAGAAGGTCCGTTCGGCATGCATGACCTTTGGCCGAGCGGTTGGAAAGACCACGCCATCCACCAGCCCGGCAGCATCGCAGACGACATCGCGCAGGCTCGCTGGCTCGCCCGTCGAGCGCGCGCCGAATTCGAGCATGACGCTCGGCGACACATAGCCCGAACCCGCCGTTGTCGCCTCGTAGTCGATGAAGAGCTTCTCGCCATCGACTCGGATTGCCGCTGACAGTGGGCCGCCCGCCAGCGCTTCGGCGATGACCGACTTAACCGTCCCCGCCACCCAATCCGGCAGGCGCTCCCGCACGGCGCTCGTCCAGCGCTTTTCCTCGCTTCGGGTTTTCGGCAGCGCTTCACCATTGTCGCCGACAAGGTCGGGGGCGAGCGCGCGAATGTCGTAGGTCAAATCGACATCCTCGGAGAACCGCCGGATGACGCCATAGGCCTTCGACAGCGAAGTGCCGCCCTTGAAGACTAGATGTTCGCCGAGCGGCGAACCGTAGAGCGTCGCCAACGCCCACACCACCCACGCATCCTTCTCAAGCAGGTGCGCGGGTCGGCCCGAGCGGTCGGCGGCAACGCTCAATGCTTCAAGGCGATCCTCGGCCGGAAGGAGGAGGAAGGGGTCAGCCATGCGCGACCTTACCCACGCTGCGCGCGAGCCAGGTCGGAAGCTGAGGCGCCGCCGCCACCAGCTCGCTGAAAGCGGCAGGCGGAAGCTTGCGCTTCAGGGTCTGGAGCGCCGACTCAGCCCTCTCCGGTCCGAGCCAAGCAAGCGCCCGCACCGCCTGTCCCGCCGGCCGATGCGCCATGGCAAGTTGCCAGCGCGGAGCGTGGCGAAGCTCGACGGTCTGCCTGCCTAGGCTCATCTTCCGGGTGCGTCCCGAGGTCAGATAGACCGACCGGACCGGCACCTGCGTCGTAAGGCCGAGGCTGTTGGCGGCCGCCGCACCGCTTGAGACGATGACCTCGCCGCGCTGGGCTGCAAGCGCCTCAACCGCCTGCTCCACCGATGGCGCCCGGGTGCCGAACCGGCTCGTGACCGGCAGCAGATAAACACCTCGCCCGGCCCGAAGCAGTTGGCCCCGCTCGGCCAGACGCGACAAGGCCTGGTCCACCGCGGCGCGATTGCCAAGGTGGAGCAAGCTCTTAGCCGCGACCGGCGTACCTTCCGGCAGCCGCCTCGCGTGCTCAAGAATCTGTTCGGTCAGACGCTGCATGACGGTTCTCCTGTCAGAAATATACGCAGTTTTCTGACAGTTTTCAACCTTGGCATAGCTTGTCGGCTAGAGGAGCGGCGCGCCCTTATCGAGAAGGCCGTCGAGAAAGTCTTCGCGCGAAGAGATAGGGCCGGCCTGGGTGGCGAGGATCAGCGCTTCCACCACCTCTCGAGCCAGCGATCGAGCCATCACCCGTTCCTTGGTCGAAATGGCTGCCATCGCGCGGCCGTGCAGGAAGGCGCTGCGCAGGTCGAAGAGCTGCTCATACTGATCGGCGTAGCGACGGCCGCCCAGCAGTCCGGCGACACGGCCTCGCATCTTTTTCGTAGGACTCATTCCCTTGTGGCGATCGGGTGCCACCCGGAAGTGCTTCTGATAGTCGGCGCGTAGGCCCAGCGCCGCTTCGATCGTCGTGACATGCGCCAGAAACTCGTCAACGCCCTCCGCCAGGAACGCGCGGACCAGGAAGTGAACGATTGGCGTTTCGAACAGAACCGATTGCTTCGCCTGTTCGACAATCGCCCAGCGGCGCTGGTCCCAGACCGGCAACTCAGTTGCGGCGGCGTCTTCGAGGCGTAGCTCGACCGGCCGCTCCTCCTCATATGTCCCACCATAGCCGTCGTCGTAGATACGATCCTCCCAGCTCAGCGTGTCGGGGGATGGCGGCGTGTTGAGGCGGGCGAAGATGTCGCCATCGACAGTATAGACCCAAGGGACGCGGAAGCCGCGCCAATCGACCTCCGCCATCGTCGACCAGCTTTCCCACGGCGCCAGCAGCAAGAAGAAAAGCGCCTCCTCGACCGCGCCGGGAAACCGCCCTTTATGCGGTTCGATCTGCCCCAGGTCCTGACTCAGGTCCATGAACAGCACCGGGACGGCACGCGCCTCGGGCTCCTGGTCGAGCGCCACCGCTTCCTCGACAACCAGCCAGTGGAATTCGGAAAAGCGCTCGGCGTCGAAATCCTGGCGCGGATAAAGCCGCTTCAGCCTCGTCCCATCGACAAGGATCCGCAACTCGTCTGCGGTCAGCCGGCCTAGCTTCGCCGGGCCGAATGCGATCGATGGCAGATCGGCGGCCAGATCGAGCGGTACGAGATGGATGCGTTTGGCGCGTGTCGCACGCAGTGCCGCATCAAGGCCCTTTGCCGCCTCTTCTATCGACAAGGCCAGATGGCCAGTCTCCTTTTGCAAGCAACAGGGAAGGCCGAGAGCCCGCAAAGCGGTTGAAAGCGCGAAGGCCGGCCCCTTCTTGCCGGCGTTCGAATAACCGTCACGACACGCTTCGCGCAGCCGTTCGAAGGCCGGATGAGCTAGGATGTTGTCGGGCCCCGGTGGGCGCAGCCGCCACAGGTCCGATATCGCGGAGATCATCGCACTGCTGGGACCGGTCGCCGCCTCGTTCATCAGGCGATCCTTTCGGCCGCCAGTTCGACCCTCGCCGCCGGCTTCACGTCCATGACCTCGCCGCGGCCGCCAACAAGGGCGATCTCGATGCCGGCCAATGCGCAGCGGGGCGCGAGCCGCTCGGCCAAGCGCAAGGTGCTATCGGTCAGCGGCACCACGGCGATCTGACGGCCCTGCGACGGCGTCGCCATCAGCAGCCCAACCGTCTCGCACAGACCACGATAAAGCCGCGAGACCTGGCCGGGATGTCGCGTGTTGATGATGCCGCCCTTGCACTCGGCCGAAATGACATGATCGCCGACATGGGCGACGACGTCGCCGAGCCCCGACTTGGGATGGACGGTGATCGTCTGACCAGCGGGGTTTCGATAAACCCCGCCATAGGCGGTGCTGCCGAGGCTGGAGGTCTTCGCGAACCCACGCCGCCCGAGCCAGGCTGCGAAGTCGAACTGCTTTCCGTGTTCGCCATCGGGATGGATGCGGACGTCCCGCGCGCCTTGCGTGCGGAGCAAATGCACCGCGTAGGCGAGCATGACCGCACCTTCGTAGAGATGATGTTCGTCGGGACCGTCCGATTTTCCGACCCGGTTCGGCGGTGGCGCCAGGGCCGTCACGAGATCTTCGAAGTCCAACCCAGCCTCCCCGGAGGAATCAGCGGACGCTCGTCGCCCGCCATTGACATGAGCTTATAACCGGCCATATTTGCCCGGTAAAGGAGGGACGCTCATGTTGACCTACCGCCCCGAAAAATTTGCCTCGCTCTACGACTCCGAATTGGGCCAGCGCATCTGGACGTTCCTCACGCGCGACGACAACATCGCCCGCCTCGAAACCGCGTCGGAGCTGGGCAAGCCCGCCGTCGAAGGCATCGAAGAGCAGCTCCTCGCCGAATTCCGCGAGGACGTCCTTGCCGACCGCGTCAAGCAGATGGTCGGCCATATGGTGCGGCAGATCCTGGAACAGCGCGACTGGATGCTCGACCAGACCGACGTGAAGGTCCAGTCCGTGCCCTTCAGCAAGGCGGCGCGCTATCGCCGGCCCGACTGGTTCACCTTCCACGCCTTCCGCAACAGCAGCGATCCGCGCGACGTCGTCATTACCGACCGGCGGCAAAACCCAACGCTTCCCGCCGGCTCGCGCTGGACCTTCTATGCGACCTTCGCCAGCCCGCTGAAGGCAGCCGTCGCTTTCGGCGTCAACGACATCAAGCAGCTCCGCCAGCAGGTCCACTCCCACGGCTATCACCGGGTGAAGGTCCAGCGGATGCTACGGCGGACGTGAGGTGAGCCGACGATGAGCGACCTTTTCGACGTCGATGGCGCCAATCTCGATCGCGGGTTCGAAAACCTGAAAGCCGCCGAGCTTCCAATCGAGCAGCAGCTCCATGCCATGCTGCAAGAGATGTGGGAGCGTTACGAGCCCTATGCCGACCCAGACTTCCGGCAAGGCTTCGCTCGCGATGTCGATGGCCGCTTCTGGGAGATGTATCTGGGGTGCACGTTGCTTGAGGAGGGCCGCACTCTGCTTCCCGTGGTCGAGCGCCAGCGCGAAGGCGGCCAGCCGGATCTGTGCGTGCTCGACGATGGGCGTCGCATTTGGATCGAAGCCATTACCCCGAACGAGGGCGACGCCGGCCCCGATCAGATCGTTCGGCCCGTGCCGATCAACGAGGGCGGTGGCCTCTTCGCCGTGCCCATGCGGCAGGCGCAGCTTCGCACCTCCAGCGCGTTCTGGACGAAGGCGCAGAAGATCGGCCGCTACATCGAACAGGGTGTCATCGCGCCAGAGGACACCCGCATCATCGCGATCAGCGCCAGCCGCTTCGGCGTCTACGTCGCAGAGCAGCCCTTGCCGCTCATCATGACGACGCTGTTTCCGATCGGCGACGCCTTCATCACCATCGACCGGGAAACCGGCAATGTCCTTGAAGAAGGGTTCCACCCAGCGCCCTTCATCGAGCGTGAACGCAATCCGATCCCGCGCACCGCCTTCCTCGACGAACGCTTCGCCGACATCTCGGGCGTGATCTGGTCGCGGATATCTCTTGGCAATCTCTCGCGCCGACTGCGGCCGATCACCTATGTTCACAATCCGCTGGCCCAGACTCCGCTGCCCTCGAACTGGGGCATTTGGGATCGTGAGTTCGTGACGACTCCGCAAGGCGACCAATGGGAAGCCAACGACATCCTGGCCCAGGCACCCGCGGCGGAGGCGTCATGACGATCCAGCCACGTGCGTATAAGGGCGGCCATGGTCGACGACGATAAGCAGCGGCTGATCAAGCCGATCAGCCAGCGGCAGTTCGAGCTCTACGCACTGTCACTCGACCGCGGTCCTAACTTCGAGCCCGCACACATCTTCAGCGCCTATCAGGCCGGACGACGCAGCGTGAGCGGCTGCATTCTGTTTGATCCAGACCGAGGGACCTTCTCCAGCCTCGCCTTGCGCCGGCGCATCGATCATCGCTGGATCAAGGTCGATGAAAGCGGCCCCTATTCCACCCCCGAGGCCGCGTTCGACCGTCTCAGCATCGCGATGCGCGCCGGCGATCCGCCGGAACCCTTGCCGCCGGGCGCCAGGCGCCGCCCGCTCTTGCTGAAAACCGGGCCACGCGGGACATCCCCCGAATTCGATCTCCTGACAAAGACGATCAGCCATTGGCCGGCGCTCATGGCGATCGGCGAAAGTTATCTCGCCCTTCCCAATCCGGACGCCAATTTCGTCCCCGACTTTCAGACCAGCAACTTCGCCTCCCGGCTGTTCGAACTCTACCTGCTTGCCTGCTTTCGCGAGCAGGGCCTGAGCGTTCGGCAAGATCATGTCTCGCCCGACTTCCTGATCGAGAAGGAGGGCGATACGTGCTGGATCGAGGCGGTGACTGCGAACTCGGAGACGCCACGCTCCGGCGGGATCGGTGACTGGGTGCTTGCGCCGGAGGACCGCAACGAACGCCTGACGGGAGGTCCGGCCGAGCGCTTCGCCAAGACGCTGCGGGGCAAGCTCCAGCGAAACTACCATGAGCTGGACCATGTGAAGGGTCAGTCCTTCGCCCTCGCGCTGGCAGATTTCCACGAGTCCGGTTCAATGGTCTGGAGCCGCGAGGCGCTGCCCACCTACCTCTACGGGCTGCGCGCCGATATCGAAGGAGAAGGCGCGGGGCGCCGCGCGGTCGGGACGCCGATTAGCAACCTGACCGGCAAGCACGGCATCCCGGCGGGGCTCTTCCGCGATCCGGACTTCGCCCATCTGTCGGCCGTCATCTTCAGCAATGCGGCGACCCTCGCCAAGTTCAATCGGATGGGTTTCCTGGCCGGCTGGCGCCCGCCCGGTCTGACGATGATCCGGCGCGGCATCCTTTTCGACCGAACCCCGGGAGCACTGGAGCCGATCGACTTCGAGCTGTCCGTCGCCAGCGACGAATACGAAGCGCTCTGGCCCTGGGGCGAAGCGTGGTGTCAGGAGCTAGAGGTGTTCCACAATCCGCTGGCCGCCCACCCCATCCCGTTCGATCTCATCCCGGGCGCGACCCATTGGTTCGAGCGCGACGGCGACATCGAGTGCAGCACCATCTGGGCGAACTCGGTGCTGTCGTCGGTCACCCGTTTGCACATGGATGGTGAAGCCGGGACGACCAGCGATACGCCTAGCGAAAGCACGCCGTCATGATCGCGCCGCCTACTCTATTCCTCGACACAGAGAACCCACGCGCATGACCACCGAGCCGTCCGACCGGACGATTATTCTCCATCTCCTGCGCGGTGCGGTGCCCGAGCGCGCCGACGAAATCAGTGGCCTCTGGAGCCAGTACGGCCATGCTGTCGACGTCGCGCCGAGCGCCAAGGGCGTGACGATGAACGCCGATGCAAAGCGCATCCAGTTCGACACCAAGACAATCGACTTCTTCTGGTTGCTCGGCTTCAGCGCCTGGCGCGCAATGGAGGTGTATATGCCGGCGTTGCTCCTAGCGACTTCACGCGGGATCCCGCTCGACCAGGCGCTCAATGTCGACGCAGAACGGGGACAGTATGAGTTCGACTACAAGCAACGCATCGCCAGCGCCCAATCCCTCATCGCCGCCGAGCAGACCGCCGACATCACCTGGCCGGCGGACGTCCCGGAACCGACTTCTGATCGTGAAAGCCTGGGCGACGTCCAGCATATGGCGGCGTTCGATCTCGTTGCTTTCGCTCTGGCCTTCGCACTGCTGCATGAGTTCCAGCACGTGATGTTCTGCGCCGACAAGAGCGCGCCCTCGACGCTGCCTGAAGAAGAAATCGCCTGCGATACCTATGCCCGCGACTTCATGACAAGCGGTCTGGCCGCTTACGCCAAGGCGCACGGGCATGACTTCGCCGAAGTCCAGCAGAAGCGCGCCACGGGGATAGCGCTCGCGTCCGTGATCATCCATGCGATGACGCCGACCCACGCCCATTGGGGCAATCGGCAATATCCGCCGATCGCCGAGCGGCTGACCGCGATGATCGCCGGCTACAGCCTGCCCGCCGACTCGCGCTTCTGGCTGTTCACGGCCTGTCTCCTGATCGCACTCATGCGACAGGAAAATCGGCCGCTCGACATCGTCGCGAACTCAAACAAGGAGATGGTCGAGATCCTACTCGATCGTCTCCGGTAACGCCGCAAGGAGCGCGACGTGCCGGTCTATTTCATTGGCGAAGATGAAAATGGATGCTCCCCGATCAAGATCGGCGTGGCGAAGAACATCGATGCGCGCAAGCGCAACCTCCAGACCGGCAATCCTCTGGAACTGCGCCTGCTCGGGTGGATCGATACGACCGATCCGTTCCAGCTCGAGCGACACCTGCACCAGCGCTTCGGAGCGTCTCAGGTCCGCGGTGAGTGGTTCGCCATCGAACCGGCTGACATTCTACCCATTCTCCAGCGCGCGGGCCGTGACGGGTTCGTCGCCAAGAACGCCGACGCCTTCCAGATCGTCGGATATGACCGCGACGCCATCCCCGAATATCTCGGCGTATGGGAATGGGCCGATCTGGAAATCGACGAGTGCTGCCCCTTTTGCGGATGCCTGTGCGGCATGCACTTCCAGGAAGCTTCGCAGATGTACCATTGCATCCGATGCGACACGCTGACCGACTTTTCTGAACTCGATCCGCATGACGAGCCTCCGGAAGATTGGGCCTGAAAGCCGGAACGTCGCCGATCCTGACATCCTGATTTCCGGCTTCACGCTTTTGGGGAAGGCCTTCTCCTGCGGTCGAGCCTTGCGTCTCGGCCGACCCCTTCTGCGGGGAGACCCCCAGGCTGTGCAGAAACTCGCAGACGATTCAGTGCGGGCGCGATGAGGCGAACTGAATCGAGCGGGGCTCTCAGCCTCGCGACATCAGCGCTCCGGTCCCGAAGGCGTTCGAAGCGCGGATGATGTTGAATGCCAGGACCGAGAGGGCAGCTTCGGCTTTCACCCGCCGCAAACCGCGGGTCAGGAAGCGGCCTCCGCCAGACATTCGCTTGATGGTGCCGAAGGGATGCTCGACCGTGCAGCGACGGATCACCATGAGATCGGGATTCTCGTGGACCCGACGCTCCATCCGATCGAGCGCACCCTGATCCACGAGCCTGTGGATCGTGCGTTGATATCCCGGCGTACACTGCGGTTTGATCTGGCAGGTCTGGCACGCGGGCGTTCTGTATCGGATCGCCCGATTTCGGGTATGTTTGCCCTTGGGATGCATGGTTTCACCAGCCGGGCAGCGGATCGTGTCGGTTTGTTCGTCATGGATGAACTGCACAGGGCGGAAGAATTCTGCGCTCATGGCGCCACGCTTGATCGGTGCCGCCACGCGAACACCATCTTGCTCGCAGCGCGCGACCTCCTGCGCATTCGAATAGCCTCCGTCCGCCAGCACTTCGAGCTGGTCGACGTCGAGCACTTGCTTTGCCGCAATCGCCATTGGATGCAGCAACTGGCTGTCGTTGGCTTCGTTGGCGACATCGTTGTGAATGATCAGGCCACTTTCGATATCGACGACACTCTGGAGATTATAGGCTGGAAACTTCGGCGCCCGGCCATATCCCATTGGTCGTGAATCCGGTTCCCCGAAGACCACGACGTTTGTATCGTGCTCTGCAAGTTCGGCCTGCCGTTTCTCCAACCTCCGCTTTCGGCGCTCCAGCGATGCGATGGCGCCGGCAAAAGCCGCGCGATTGACTGTCTGATCGCGCACGTCCGCCGGGTGTTGATCCGCTATGTTGAGACGGTCGAGATAGTAGGCGATTTCCGTTTCAGTATGAGCGATGTCGCGCGCCAGGCGATCTGCTCCAGCGATGTTCTTCGCGCTGGCAACCGCCCGCATCTTGGTCCCGTCCAGTGCCACCTTGCCGGGAGTAACAAGGCCGTTCTCGCGACAGAAGCTGATGAACGCGGCGCCTGTGCGAATGATCGCTTCGGGATTATCGTGCCGGAACGCTGCGATGGTCCGATAGTCCGGGGTCATGCGCCGCATCAGCCAGATGGCCTCCAGGTCGCGCTGGCAGGCTCGCTCCAACTGGCGCGAGGAGCGCAACTGGTTCAGGTAACCCCAGATATACAGTCGCAGCATATCGCCGGGGTGATAACCGGGTCGCCCTGTTGCGGCCGAGACAGTGCGCTCGAAGCCGAGCGCCGTGAGATCGAGGGTTTCGACGAAGCCATCAACGACGCGGACCAGAGATTCCTGCGGAACGTAGTCATCGACGCAGGCAGGTAAAAGAAGCGGCTGGCTTCGATCATTTCCCTCAATAAAGCGTCCCATTTTGCCCCCGCGTCGCAAGTAATCAAGTGTAGCATCGGCAGCCGAATAATCCCAGTAAATGCTTGGCAATACGAACAATATCTACTGTGGCGCCATCAGAACATGTTGCTCGCACCAGACTGGTGATAGACAATGAAGCTTCGGGGAACGCGCGCGCTGCCGCACGCTCGGGATGCCGACCATGATGAGGTTCTGGCAAGGTGGAATTGGATGGACTCTGGCTCGCGGTGGCCTTCTTCCTCATCGCACTAATCTATGCGTCGGTCGGCCAGGCTGGGGCATCTGGCTACATCGCGATCATGGCGCTGGTCGGCTTTGCGCCGTTGGCCATGAAGACGACCGCGCTCGCCCTCAATCTGCTGGTCGCAGCAATCGGGACAGCCATGTTCCTGAAGGCGGGAAGGTTGTCGTGGCGAAGTGTCTGGCCTTTTGCGATCCTGGGCTTCCCGTTCTCTCTGCTCGGAGGATCTGTTCAGCTACCGGCGGATATCTATTATCCGGTCGTCGGGGCGGTCCTCGTCCTGTCGGCCGTCCAGATGGCGCGGACGGCCCTTCGTAGATCTGGATCATCTGCGGACCTGCCGACCGATCCGCCCTTCATCCCGGCGCTGGCCACGGGTGCGATCATCGGCTTCATATCCGGCACGACCGGGACCGGAGGCGGAGTATTCCTCGCACCGGTGATCCTCGCGATGAACTGGGGGACAGCGCGCCAGACTGCCGCGACAACCGCCGTCTACAATCTGATGAATTCGGCTGCTGCACTGCTTGGAGCCTATGCCTGGTGGGATCAGATCCCTAGTGCGCTACCCGGGTGGCTGATCGCCGTCGCTGTTGGCGGCTCGCTCGGGGCCTTCATCGGCAGCCGTTACCTCCCCGAACTATGGCTGCGCATCATTCTGGCGGCAATCCTTCTCGCCTCGGGTCTGAGGCTGCTGTTTGGGTGACGGCCAGCTTTCCTATCACAAGCGAGTTTCAGCGGTCTCCCGACGAGGCGGAAACTATGTGCCGTCCCGGTCTAGACTCCAGTCCATATGTCGATTAGTCTCGACATATGGAATCAGAAAACGCCATCCTCGCTTTCGCCGCGCTCGCGCAACCGACCCGCCTCGACGTGTTCCGCCTGCTGATGGAGCACGAGCCGGACGGATTGCCCGCGGGCGAAGTCGCCCGCCGGTTGGATGTCCCGCACAACACCATGTCCACGCATCTGGCGACGCTGACGCGCGCCGGTCTGATTGATGCTGAGCGGCATAGCCGCTCGATCATCTATCGGGCGCGGCTCGACGCTGTGCGGGAGCTCGCGGGCTTTCTCGTCAAGGATTGCTGCGGTGGCCACCCGGAAATCTGCGCGCCCCTGATCGCCGATTTTTCCCCTTGCTGCTCACCGCAAACCCTCGCCGCCAAGGAGGCCACCCATGACTGACCGCATCTACAATGTTCTGTTCCTTTGCACCGGCAATGCCGCGCGCTCGATCCTCGCCGAGAGCATTCTGAAGAAGGACGGCGATGGTCGCTTTCGCTCCTTCTCTGCCGGGTCGCAGCCGAAGGGAGCGGTCAATCCCTTTGCGCTGAAGGTGTTGCGGAGCTTCGACTACCCCGCCGAGGGCTTCCGCTCGAAAGGTTGGGAGGAGTTTGCCGGAGCCGACGCGCCTGTCATGGATTTCGTCTTTACCGTCTGCGACAGTGCCGCCGGTGAAGCCTGCCCGGTCTGGCCCGGCCAGCCCATGACCGCCCATTGGGGGATCGAAGACCCTGCCGCCGTCGATGGGCCGGACATCCAGAAGGAAGCCGCCTTCGTCGCCGCTTTCCGCTATATGAAGAACCGCATCTCGGCCTTTACGTCCCTACCAGTCGCCAGTCTCGACAAGGCGTCGCTCCGCACGAAGCTGACTGAGATCGGCCAGTCCGAAGGTGCGTCGTCTCCACGCAACAGCGCGGCGTGAGGCAGGCTATGGACGTCATCATCTACCACAACCCGGATTGCGGAACCTCGCGCAACACCCTGGCGATGATCCGCAATGCAGGCGTCGAGCCACATGTCATCGAATATCTCAAGACACCGCCGTCTCGGGACATGCTCACCCAGCTCATCGCGCGCATGGGTATCCCCGTCCGCGCCCTGCTGCGCGAGAAGGGCATGCCCTATGCAGAGCTTGGCCTGGGCAACCCGGCACTGAGCGACGAGGAGTTGCTTGATGCGATGATGGCGCATCCCATCCTGATCAACCGGCCCATCGTCGTCAGCCCGAAGGGCGTTCGGCTTTGCCGACCGTCCGAGGACGTCCTCGACCTGCTGCCGCCGCAGCACGGCGCGTTCGTCAAGGAAGACGGCGAGCGGGTGATCGACGAACACGGCCGGCGCGTGCCCACGGCCTGAAGGAATTCCATGTCTACTTTTGAACGCTACCTCACCCTCTGGGTCGCATTGTGCATTGTCGTCGGCATCGCGCTCGGCCATTTTCTGCCGGGCGAATTTCATGCCATCGGCGCGATGGAAATTGCCAAGGTCAACCTGCCGGTAGCCGTGCTGATCTGGCTGATGGTCATCCCCATGCTGCTCAAGATCGACTTCGCCGCATTGGGCGAGGTCGGCCGCCACTGGCGCGGCATCGGCGTGACGCTGTTCATCAACTGGGCGGTAAAGCCGTTCTCGATGGCTCTATTGGGCTGGCTGTTCATCGGCTGGCTGTTCCGGCCCTATCTGCCGGCAGATCAGATCGACAGCTATATTGCCGGTCTCATCATCCTCGCGGCCGCGCCTTGCACGGCCATGGTGTTCGTCTGGTCGAACCTGACCAAGGGCGAGCCACATTTTACGTTGAGCCAGGTCGCGCTCAATGACGCCATCATGGTCGTTGCCTTTGCGCCCATCGTTGGCCTGTTGCTGGGCCTGTCGGCCATCACCGTGCCATGGGGCACGCTGGTCCTGTCCGTGGTACTCTACATCGTCATTCCCGTCATCATCGCGCAGATCGTCCGTCGTCGACTTCTGGCGAGCGGCGGGCAGGTCGCACTCGATCGGCTGCTTTCAAAGCTTGGACCGGCATCACTTGTGGCGCTGCTCGCGACGCTGGTGCTGTTGTTCGGCTTTCAGGGCGAGCAGATCATCGCGCAGCCGGCAATCATCGGCCTGCTTGCTGTGCCTATCCTGATTCAGGTCTATTTCAACTCTGGCCTTGCCTATCTGCTCAACCGGATGGCCGGCGAACAGCATTGCGTGGCGGGTCCCTCGGCGCTGATCGGCGCGTCGAATTTCTTCGAACTGGCGGTCGCCGCCGCCATCAGCCTGTTCGGCTTTCACTCGGGCGCGGCGCTCGCCACGGTGGTCGGCGTGCTGATCGAGGTCCCGGTTATGCTCTCGGTCGTCTGGATCGTGAACCGCTCCAAAGGCTGGTATGAACGCGGCGGCAAAGTCTCCAGACTGGCGGAGGCGCAGCGCTGATGCCGGACGAGCTTCCCAACCTTGATGCCGGTTGCGCTGATGTTCCCAGTTTGGACCGTCTGCGCGCAGCGACGCCGTCTACCCATCCGCCGCGTATCCTGCTGCTTTACGGCTCGCTCCGCGAGCGATCCTACAGTCGCTTCCTGACATTCGAAGCCGAGCGTCTGCTCAAGCATTTCGGCGCGGAAACTCGTATCTTCGATCCGTCCGGCCTGCCGCTGCCGGACGGGGCTGAGGTCAATCATCCCAAGGTGCAGGAATTACGTGAACTTTCGCGCTGGTCGGAAGGTCAGGTCTGGACCAGCCCGGA
The DNA here is from genome assembly GCF_014490445.1 of Pseudoroseomonas ludipueritiae. Lineage (GTDB taxonomy): Bacteria > Pseudomonadota > Alphaproteobacteria > Acetobacterales > Acetobacteraceae > Pseudoroseomonas > Pseudoroseomonas ludipueritiae. The sequence continues at coordinate 37,370 of NZ_JACTUZ010000018.1, forward strand.
GCGTCACGGTGCGATGAGCGCGGTGATGAAGGCGCAGATCGACTGGATTCCCCTTTCGGACGGCGCGGTAAGGCCAACGCAGGGTCGGACACTCGCCGTCATGCAGGTCTCCGGCGGCTCGCAGAGCTTCAACGCCGTCAACCAGATGCGTGTGCTCGGCCGCTGGATGCGGATGGTGACGATCCCCAACCAGTCCTCCGTCGCCAAAGCCTTTCAGGAGTTCGACGAGGCGGGCCGGATGAAACCGTCTTCCTATTATGATCGAGTGGTCGACGTGATGGAGGAACTGATGAAGTTCACACTGCTGACGCGCGACGTCTCTACCTACCTCACCCACCGCTATTCCGAACGCAAGGAGAGCGGCGAGGCTCTGATGCGGCGGGTCAACCTGACGACTGCAACCTGAGAATCTATCTCGCGCCGATCGCACGTCATCGTTTGCAAGAATGCCCCAACCAACGAGGTCTCCTGAATGGATCATAGCCCGCAACAGTCGCAAGGAAGCGTCTCCGAGGTATTCCGCGCATTCCTGAAGCTGGGGCTCACCTCCTTCGGCGGACCGATCGCGCATCTGGGCTATTTCCGGGACGAACTGGTGACGCGGCGAAAATGGCTGAGCGAAAGCGCATATGCCGATCTGGTGGCGCTATGCCAGTTCCTGCCCGGTCCGGCCTCCAGCCAGGTCGGCTTTGCTCTTGGTCTGACGCGGGCGGGATGGCTCGGCGCGTTTGCAGCTTTCCTCGCCTTCACCCTGCCATCGGCCATGATCCTTCTCGCGCTTGCCATGACGGCTACGCGGCTGGAAGGTCCACTTGCGCTTGGCGTCCTGCATGGTCTCAAGATCGTCGCCGTCGCCATCGTGGCGCAAGCCGTGTGGGGCATGGCAAAAAACCTCTGCCCCGATAAGGAGCGCGCCACGATCGCGGTCGTGGCCGTGCTTCTGCTTGCCTGGGCGCCGGGAGTGATCGGGATGATGGCGGCCATACTGCTGGGCGCACTCGCCGGGCTGGCTCTTGGCAAAGGACAGGTCACGATTGGCGAGCATCTGCCTGTGCCGGTTTCACGCAAAGCCGGGCTGACGGCCTTTGCGCTGTTCGCCGTCTTGCTGATTGGTCTCCCGATCCTTGCGGGGCAGGCTCAGGGGTGGGCGCTTGCGGACAGCTTCTATCGTGCTGGCTCGCTGGTCTTTGGTGGCGGACATGTCGTGTTGCCACTGTTACAGGCCGAAACGGTCGCGCCGGGATGGGTGTCCGATGATGCCTTCCTCGCGGGCTATGGCGTAGCACAGGCGGTCCCCGGACCGCTCTTCACCTTTGCCGCCTGGCTCGGAGCGGTCATGGGACCGGCGCCGAACGGCGTGGCCGGCGCGATGATCGCTCTTGTCGCAGTTTTCCTGCCGGGCTTCCTGATCCTGATCGGGGCGCTGCCCTTCTGGGATCAGTTGCGCCGCACGACATGGGCGCAGTCGGCCATGCAGGGCGCCAATGCCGCCGTCGTCGGCATTCTCGGCGCTGCGCTTTATTCGCCTGTCTTCACCAGCGCGATCGGCGGCATGCCGGATTTCGCACTGGCCTTGATTTGTTTCGTGGCGCTGATGGCCTGGAAAGCTCCGCCATGGGTCGTCGTGTTGCTGGCGGCCGTGGGCGGAGCTGCGCTTAGCCTGATGATGTAAAACGTTTCGACAACCTTCGGGCGTTCACTCTGTCAGACCGAGCACATTGATCGAAGCAAGCTGATGCACGGCTTGCAGGATATATCCAAGCCCATTGAAGTCCGGATGAGTTTCTGCACAGCCTGCCCCGCAACGCCCCCGAGAGTGAGAGTGCGGACGGGTTTTCCGTGACGGGTTCAGGGTTGGAGGAGAGGCCTCCGGCGCCCGTCGTGGAGAATAGCCATGACGCATGTGGAGATTCTGGACGCCGCTCGCGACCGCGCTGGCGGATACAAGGTCGATGTGAGCCGCGGCGAGCGGATCGGCCGCGTATCGTCGGAATGGTTCTCGCGGCCGGCCGACGAGCGCTACCTATCCCTGTCGGACCTCTATGCCGCTGTCCGTAGCCGGACTGAGCGGAGCCGTACCCAAACCGTCGCGAGCGCAGCGATCCGGGTCGCGGCGAGCCACGATAATGCCGAACGCCTAGCACTGATGCTGCCCGGCTCCGACACGCCGATCGCGCCCACGCATTGGAGCTTCGGCCAACTCGCAAGTCTGGTCGGCGCGCCGGCGGCCTATCTGCGCCAGCTTCCCGGGCCGCTGGCCGGCATCAACCTGCAATACGGGCTGACCTCCCATCGCGCCGAGCAGGTAAAGACGCTCGAGATCGAAAACGGACGCGTCGAGCTGCGCGCCGTTACCGGGCCCGACTATGGCCGCATTTTCGACCACGAGCTGGTCGCGGCCGTGCAGCGCATCGCCGGCAACGGCACGGGCGACACCCGCTGGAAGGTGCCGGGCGTGCTAGACTGGTCGACGGGGGTCTACAATCCGCGCGTCGACATCACCCAGGACACCACCACCCTTTATGCCTCGGACCGGGATGTCTTCCTCTTCCTGGTCGACGATCTGAATCCGATCGAGGCCGGCCGGCTGCCCGATGGCTCGCCAGACCTCTATTTCCGCGGCTTCTACTGCTGGAATTCCGAGGTGGGCGCGAAGACGCTTGGCATGGCGAGCTTCTATCTCCGTGCCGTTTGCCAGAACCGGAATTTGTGGGGGGTCGAGGATTTCGAGGAGATCACCATCCGCCACTCGAAATATGCCGCCTCGCGCTTCGCGCATGAGGCGGCGCCAGCGCTGACCCGCTTTGCCAACTCCTCGCCACTCCCCTTCGTCAACGGCATCAAGGCGGCGCGCGAGAAGATCGTGGCGCGTAGCGACGAGGATCGTAGCGACTTCCTGCGCAAGCGCGGGTTCTCGAAGACCGAGACGGCAAAGATCATTGAGACAGTGCTGGCCGAAGAAGGCCGTAAGCCCCAAAGCGTGTTCGATTTCGTGCAGGGCATCACTGCGGTCGCCCGCGGCAAGACCCAGCAGGACGCGCGGCTCGATCTCGAGGCGCGCGCGAAGAAGCTTCTCGATCGGGCGGCCTGACCCCCAGAAAGCCGGAGACACGGCTTTACGAGTCTCCGGCTCCGTGCCGTTCCCTCTTTCCTGATCGTCGGTCCCGCGGCGCTGCCCTCCAGAGTGAGAGGGCGGCGCTGCGCTTCGTGACGAGTTGATGCCGAGAGAGAGGCTTTCGGCTCTCGTCGCGGAGTACATCCCGATGGCTACCACTGTTCAGAAGATCACCCTCTCGCCCTCGCGCGACATTCCCTTCAACAAGCTCTTGCTCTCCCAGTCGAACGTCCGGCGGGTGAAGGCCGGCGTCTCGATCGAGGAGCTGGCCGACGACATCGCCCGCCGCGGCCTGTTGCAGGGCCTCAGCGTGCGCGCGGTCGTCGATCAGGCCGGCGTCGAGACCGGCATGTTCGAGATTCCGGCTGGTGGCCGGCGCTACCGGGCGCTGGAGCTACTCGTGAAGCAGAAGCGTCTCGCCAAGACCGCGCCGGTGCCGTGCATCGTCCGCGACAGCGGCATCGCCGAGGAGGACTCGCTCGCCGAGAATGTCCAGCGCGCGCCGTTGCACCCTCTCGACCAGTTCCGGGCCTTCCTCGCGCTACGCGAGAAGGGGCAGTCCGAAGAAGAGATCGCTGCCGCGTTCTTCGTCTCAGTCAACGTGGTGAAGCAGCGCCTGAAGCTGGCGTCGGTCTCGCCGGCGCTGCTCGACGTCTATGCCGAGGACGGCATGACGCTCGACCAGCTCATGGCCTTCACCGTCTCCGGCGACCACGAGCGCCAAGAGCAGGTCTTCGAGCGCCTGAAGGCTTCCTACGACAAGCAGCCCTACGTCATCCGCCGGATGCTGACTGAGGGCGCGGTCCGCGCCTCCGACAAGCGGGCGCAGTTCATCGGCGTGGATGCCTACGTCGCGGCCGGTGGCACGGTCCTGCGCGACCTGTTCCAAGGCGACGATGGCGGCTGGCTGCAGGATGTTCCGCTCGTGGACCAGATGACCGCCGACAAGCTGAAGGCGGACGCCGAGGTGGTCGCCGCCGAAGGCTGGAAGTGGATCGAAGTCGCGCCGGACTTCGCCTACGGCCATGCCTTCGGTATGCGCCAGCTTCGTGGCGAGACCGTCGCGCTGACCACCGAGGAGGAAGCAAGCCGCAACGCGCTTCAGTCCGAGTTGGACCGCCTGTCGGACGAATATCAGGACGCCGACGAACTGCCCGACGAGGTCGACGAGCGCCTGTCGGAGCTAGAGACGCTGATCGAGGGCTTCGGCGACCGGCCCGTCGTGTTCGACGCCACCGAGATCGCGCGTGCCGGCGCCTTCATCAGCATCGGCGCTGATGGCCAGCTTCGCATCGAGCGGGGCTATGTCCGACCGGAAGACGAATTGGCGGCCCAGCCTACGTCCGAGCCGGACGCGGACGGCGACGATGAACGCGCGATGGCCGCCGGCTATGAGGGCGACGAGGCCGTCATGACGGCGGAGCCAGACGCCGAGCCGGAGGAGGACGAGGGTCTCTCCCCCATGTCCGACCGCCTGATGACCGAGCTGACCTCGCATCGGACGCTTGGCCTCCGCAACGCGCTCGGCGAGCGACCGGACGTCGCCTTCGTCGCGGCCCTGCACGTTCTGACGCTGAAGACCTTCTACCACTACGGCTCGGATAGCTGCCTCGAGCTGGACCTGAAGAGCGTCAGCTTCGGGACGCAGGCGCCGGGGCTCAACGACAGCGTGTCGGCCGAGGCGATCCGCGTGCGGCACGAAAGCTGGTCGAAGGCGCTTCCCAAGGAATCGGCCGATCTCTGGGATGCGCTGCAGGAATGGGACGGCGACAGTCAAGCGGGCCTATTCGCCCACATCGTCAGCCTTTCGGTCAACGCGGTGTACGAGCCCTGGAACCGGCGACCCCGTGCGGCCGCCCATGCCGACCGGCTGGCGCAGGCGGTCGACCTCGACATGGCGGCAGCGGGGTGGAAGCCGACCGTGGACAACTTCCTCAGCCGGGTGACGAAGGCCCGCATCCTTCAGGCGGTTTCCCAGGCGAAGGGCCAACGCGCCGCCGATCGGATCGAGCATCTGAAGAAGGGCGACATGGCAGCGGAAGCACAGACGCTGCTCGACGATACCGGCTGGTTGCCTGAACCGCTTCGCACCGTCGATCGGAGCGCGTCGAATGTCGAACCCACCGTGATCGGCGAATCTATTGAGGCGGTCGCACAATCGACGGCAATCGAGGGCGAAACGGCCATGGCCGAAGACGAGCCCTTCGCGGAAGATGAGATGGCCGACGACGCTCCCCACGCGGTCGCGGCCGAATAACCGTCAACGACTTGCGAGACTGGTCCGCCGGCGACGGCGGGCCTTTTCGCATGGGAAACGACCATGGCGCAAAATCCGCATGATCTTGCACGCCGTCTCGCCGATCGTGCCGAGGCGGTGTGCCGGCACTATCTCTCCAGCGGTCGCCGCGAAGGCGGCTACTGGCTGGTGGGCGACGTCCGCAACACTCCGGGCCGCTCGATGTACATCCGGCTGAAGGACTCGCCGAAGGGTCCAGCCGGCAAATGGGCCGACGCGGCGACCGGCGAGCACGGCGATCTCCTCGACGTCATCCGCGAAAGCTGCGGCCTTATTGACTTCAAGGACGTCGCCGACGAGGCGCGGACGTTCCTCAGCATGCCGCCACCGGAGCCAGAACCTCGTCAGCACCAGCGGCAGAGCCCGTCGCCGCATGGCTCGCCCGAAGCGGCGCGCCGATTGGTTCGCATGTCGCAGCCGATCTGTGGCACGCTCGTACAGGCGTATTTACGGGAACGCGGCATTACGGATTTACGCGGAACCGGAAGCCTGCATTTCCACCCGCGCTGCTATTATCGGCCCGACGAGCATTCGCCGACCGAGGCCTGGCCGGCAATGATCGCTGAAGTCACCGACCTCGACGGCAAGATCACCGGGGCGCATCGCACCTGGCTCGATCCTCGCCGCCGCGACAAGGCGTCGATAGACACGCCGAGGCGGGCGATGGGCAATCTCCTCGGCAACGCTGTGCGCTTCGGCATGGGTGGCGAGGTGATGGCGGCCGGCGAAGGCATCGAGACCGTCCTGTCGCTCCGGCAGGTTCTTCCCGGCATGCTGATGCTGGCGGCGCTCTCCGCTGCGCATCTCGCTGCCATCCTGTTCCCCGACACGCTGCGGCGTCTCTACATCGTCCGCGACAACGATCCGGCCGGTGACGGGGCGCGCGATACCCTGATCGAACGGGCGAACGTGGCCGGAATCGAGGCGATCGTCATCTCGCCTGAGCTGGGCGACTTCAACGAAGATCTGCTCACCCTCGGCTTGGACGCACTGCGCATGGAAGCCCGGTTGCAGGTCGCACCGCAGGACGTCGCCCGCTTCATGGCGTTGGCGGCATAGCCGGCAGGAGAACAGGCCTGCGGTTCGCTCCGTGCTCGGCGGATGCGTCAATCCGTCGGAGGGGCACCGCGCCTCGGCCTTCGAGACGGCGATCGGCCCACAAGCCGGCCAGCCGGGCAATGGCGGCGGCCGACTATTTTCCGGCGCGGCCAGAAGGCCGCTTTCCATCGCGAGACAAAATAGCCGGCCTTAGCCATCAAGCCCTCCGCTCGCGCTCCGGATGCCCAGCCGTCCGGCCCGTGGGCTTCGTCGCCATGAAGGCCGCGACGGTCGCGGTCCAACCGACGGAGCATCCCATGCGCGATCACGACGACTACGAACCGCACCACGAATCCTCACCCACCGACCATGTCCTGAACGAACTCCAGCTCCACGGCTACCGACCCTTCGCCGACGAGCCCGACCAGCGGCTTCTGCCAGACGGCAACCAGGTCGCGGGCGCCGTCGCCGACATCTTCGACGCGCTGATCGGCACTCTGGAGGACACACGCCTCGAACCCGACCTCGACGATCTCCTATGGTCGACCACCAACGTCTTCCACCGCGCCACCGACCGGATCGGCCGGGACCTGGACGACAACGAGCAGGCACAGAAGCGGGCGCAGCGGGAACAGGACGGCAGCGAGGTGAAATCCGTCGAACTGGAGCGCCTGATCGCCGAGGGCATCACGCTGATCGAGCGACAGAACGCCTTCGAGCTGATGCGCGACCAGGCCGCCGAACACTACGAGCGCCATGTCGGCAAGCCTTGGCTCCCGCGCAGCGGATCGAAGGTCAACCATCGCAATCTGACCTCGGCGATGATCGACAGCCGCGATTTCTTGATGGCGAAGAAGCGCGCCGACCAGGAGGTGCTCCTGCCGCCGGGCCCGAAGATCGTCGTCACCGGCGGACTCGACTATGACGACCATCGGCTGATCTGGGCCAAGCTCGACCAGGTCCACGAGAAGCATCCCGACATGGTGCTGATCCACGGCAAGTCGCCGAAGGGCGCCGAGAAGATCGCCTCGCTCTGGGCGAAGAATCGCAATGTCCCGCAGATCGGCTTCGCGCCCGACTGGACGAAGCACGGCCGGGCAGCGCCGTTCAAGCGCAACGACGAGATCCTGCAGATCGTGCCCAAGGGCGTGATGCACTTCCCGGGCACCGGCATCCACGACAACCTTGCCGACAAGGCCAAGAAGCTCGGCATCCCGGTCTGGAAGTTTGGCGGCGCGTGAGCGCCGCCCACCCACGTTGCGTTATCGCTCTCCCACTCGCAGGGACGTCGATATAAAACCGTACACTAAGTCTGAACGGTAAACGGGGAGCCCGATAGCAGTGGCTTCCAGACAAAGAAGGTGTGAATAGAGGCATGGGCACCTCAATCGAACTAAAAGTAAGCGGCGTATCTTTAGATTACGCAAAAAATAACAGCGGCAATGATTACGGCCATCTCTTCCAAGAGTCCGATCTCGCCCGCCGACCGAGCGATGGCATCGACTACGACTATTACCGCGACCATCCGGAGCAGATAGACGATCTCGCTGAAAGTGAGCTTGCCTTCGTTCGCCCATTGGCTCGCGTCATCCCGAGACTTCGCGTTCTCGGTGACACGCTGGATGGCGCCCGGGCGGAGTACGAGGCCGTTGTCGCCGACGCGCTCTCGTCGCTCTCCACGGACGAGGAACCGGCACAGTTCCTCGATTTCGACGAGTTTTGCGCGCTCGCGAGCCTGTTCCCACTGGCCAGCCTCGCCGACGAATATATCGACTACGACACCGAGGAGCGGGCCAGTGTCGCCCAAGGCCGCTTCGCGCCGCATGCCGCGCTGTTTGCCCGTATTCCTTGGACCGAAAACTCCGATTCCTACTGGTCCGAAGCCAGCTTTCTCTCAGCCAAGCTTTGCATCCTAAGCCCATCCTCGATGCTGCAGATCTTTTTTCTCAATCCCGACAATGCGGACGCCGAAGTGATCTGGCAGTTCGGCAATATCGTCCATGCGGGTTGGGTTGATCGTAGCTTCTTTGCCGCCGGAGTACAGCGAAACCAATCGATTCTGGTCGCGACCGAAGGAGCGTCGGACGCCCGCATTCTGCGCCGCGCGCTCGATCTCCTGCGCCCCGACGTTGCCGACTTCTTCCGGTTTATCAACGGCGAAGAACGGCATCATTTCTGGGGCACCGGGAACCTTGTTCGATTTGCTGAAGGTCTCGTGCGGATCGACATTCAGAACCAGGTACTGTTCCTGCTCGACAATGATGCAGAGGGAATAGAAGCATACGGCAAGCTTCAGGAATTGAAGATGCCCGGCAATCTGCGCTCGATGGTCTTGCCGGACAGCGAGGACCTACGCCGCTTCCCGGCGCTCGGCCCCGAGGGTCTCAATGAATGCGACATCAACGGGCGAGCTGCCGCCATCGAATGTTACCTCGATCTCAATCTGCCCAGTTACCCGCCGGCACGCGTAATTTGGAGCAATTACAAGCGCGACATCGACGCCTGGCACGGCGCGCTCGAGCACAAGGAATCCTACGACCGGCACTTCATGAAGCAGGACGCTGACTCGTTGACGTCGGGATCATACGACACATCCAAGCTGACCCAAGTGCTCGACGCCTTGATCGCCGAGGTTTCGCACTTTGGCGGACGCGCTGACTGACAACTCGCCACACCGGAGGCGAAACGCCAACTCACGGTGGTGATCGTGCCCAAGGGCGTGATGCACTTCCCGGGCACAGGCATCCATGACTATCTCGCCGACAAGGCCAAGAAGCTCGGCATCCCGGTCTGGAATTTCGGCGGCGCGTGAGCGCCGCACGACTTCAAACGACTGACCGCGATCTGGTATTGTCGGAAGAAACACTAAGTTCTCGCCGACAGGAGGCGCATCTGGACCTTGATCACATTCAACTCGCCGCGCGTGACGCGCCGCTGATCATCGCATGGCCATCGCCCGGGCTCCCCGGCGGAATGATCCAGTTCAACGAGCCCGCCGAATGGCGACGGTTCATCGTCGGCCTCGGCATCGACGCGCGCATACCCGACATCGTCCAGCTCAAATTTCGGCGCGCGCAGGCGCTCTATCTTCTCGGCTGGATCGATCTCGACGTGCTGAAGGCCGGCGAGCTCGCCGCGCTCATCGCCCTGGAGCTGACGGTGATGGACCGGTATGGCGACCGGATTCCGAAGAAGAACCGCTCCTTCGCCGCGCTGCTGAAGCATATGGTCGATGTCGACGGCCTCGACGACGCGCACATCCCGATGATCGTCCGCACCGGCGGCACCGCCATCGGCTTCGTCACCGGCGCGTCGGGGCCGAGCCTGAGCCAGCGGCGCAACGGCATGGCCCATGGCGATCCGTTCGACGGCTTGCCTGTCAGCGGTCTGCTCGAACTGGTCCGCGACCTCATCAACTACGCCTACAGGGATTTCATCGCCAACACTCCGGTTGGGCACCGTTCGGCTTTCCTTGGCTGATCGGGAACGCGAACGGCTCTCGTCGCCGAGCACCACCCCCGCTTTTCTGCGCTGATCCTTGGTCAGACTGATCGCTTGACGCCATCAACCCGTAAAGGGTCGGCTATGCGAGCATGCCGCCGCTGCGGCTTCGCCTGCGCGGTGATTGCAGCGCTCAGCCCGACACATCGGGCGCCTGTAAGCGGGGGGATGGCCCTCCGCTCGAACAGGAGCCGGATCGATGTCCCTCAACGACGCCCACGCCTTCGCCTCCAGCCTCGCCACCACGCTGATGGCCGCCATCATCATCTTCCAGGCCGGCGACGGCACGCTGTCGGTCACGCCCACCAGCGAATATGACGGCGACACTGCCGCCATCGTCCATGAGATCGACCCCTTCGCTCCCTAACCGGGGCGACCCGGTCGCAGGTGCGGAAATCGCCGCCGATTTCCGCTGCCGGCATGCGCGCTCTTGCGCTATACTTCAGCCGCGCCGTGGTGGTGGTGGAAGGCGTGACCCTCGGACCTTGTCCATACGGAGGCCACCACCATGATCATCCTCGCAATACTTGCATCCCTCGCAGCGATCGGCCTGCTTTGCTGGTTGCTGTTCACGCTGGCCGTCTTCGCGCTGCCGGCGTTTGTCGGCGTGACCGCTGGCGCCTGGGCGTATAGCACGGGCGCCGGCATTCCGGGCGCCATTCTGGCCGGCGCCGTCGCGGCGGCGATCACGCTTGCCGCCGGCCATCTGCTCATCACCTTCGTCCGGCCCATGTGGCTGAAGCTGATCGTGGCGGCTGCCTTCGTCGCGCCGGCGGCGATCGCCGGCTTCCATGCCACCCATGGCATCGTGAAGCACCTCATGCCGTCCGACGCGTGGCAGATCACGTTCTCCGTCATCGGTGCGGTCGCGGTCGGCATCACCGCCTTTGTGCGGGTCGCTGGAATGGGGGCGGCTCCGGTCCCGTCCGGCCGGGACCTTGCACGGGCCTGATCTTAGTCATCGCCGTCAGGAGGATCAGGGCAGCCGTGGCCTTGGCCGCTCCGTCGTCTGATGTCGGAACGATGGGCGTGTGCGACGCGGACCGACGCTGGTCCGGAAAGGCGGGTCCTCGTTGGAGCGCTGCGGGAGCAGAGCCGTGTATTGGCGGGCACCGGACATCGGGCGCGGCGATCTCCGGGGTGGCGGTGGGAAGCCCGGATGCAGCAGCGTCAGCCTGGCCGGAGGAAACTAAGCCGGTGAGCATGCCGTGGCGCCGGTTTGCCGTTGCGGGAGGGCCGCCATCTTTTCCGTTATCTGACCGTGCCTCGACCGCTCCAAACGGCCTCTTCAATGGCCTGATCTGGCCGAAGGCCGGCTGCGCCTCGATCGCCTATGACGCAACAGCTGCGTCAGACTTTCTTCCCCTGCCGGCTGCGCCGCCATTCCTCGCGAGACAAGAAAGTCCTCCTTAGCTGTCAGGCCCCTTCGGGGTGCGCCGTCGATCGCCTCCGGCCTGCCGATCGCCATCGAGACCGC
>NZ_JACTUZ010000180.1 GCF_014490445.1 Pseudoroseomonas ludipueritiae
GCCTTCCGCCGCACCGGCCTCCGGCGCGGCAGGCAGGCCCTGGGGCGGCACCACGGCCAGGGCAGGCCGCAATTGCGCAGCGGAAGGCGCGGCGGGCTGCACAGCCTGCCGTCCCTGCCACCAGAGGCCGCCAGCGACGGCGGCCATGCTGGCCAGCCCGCCCAGCGCCAGGCCCATCCGCATGCGATCGGTCATAGCTACGCAATATTGCCTTAAAGGATTGGTCAAGAATGGGCACTTGGGGCAGCCGGAGCAAGCCCAAGGGCACGATCCATGCTTCCATGCACGAATCCGTTCCCTCCTGTGGCAAGGATGTCGCCATGTCCACTCCCCCCCTGCAGCGCGTGAAGATCTGGGATCCTTGGGTCCGCCTGGTGCATTGGGGGTTGGTGGCGCTGCTGGCGCTGTCCTGGTGGTCGGTGGAGACGGGGCGGATGGACCTGCACGTGCTCAGCGGCGAGCTGACGCTGGGGCTGCTGCTCTTCCGCATCGGCTGGGGCCTCTGGGGCTCGGATACCGCGCGCTTCACCCGCTTCCTGCGCTCGCCAGTCGCGGCGCTGGCGCATCTGCGCCACATGACGCGGCGCGAGGCCGATACCGAGATGGGCCATAATGCCGCCGGCGGCTGGATGGTGCTGGTGATGCTGGCGCTGCTGCTGCTGCAGGCCGGCACCGGGCTGATGGCCGACGACCAGATCCTGACACGCGGCCCGCTGGCCAGCCATGTCTCGGGCGAGACCAGCGACCGCGCCACGGCCATCCATGCCTTCAACTTCAACCTGATCCTGGCCGCCGTGGCCCTGCATGTCCTGGCGGTGCTGCTTTACGCCCTGCTGAAGCGGCAGGACCTGGTGCGGCCCATGGTGACGGGGGTGAAGCGGCTGCCCGCCGATATCGCCCGGCGCGCCCCGCGCCTGGCGCCGCCGGGCCGGGCGCTCGGCTGGGGGGCGGTGGTGGCCGTTGCGGTCTGGGGCCTCTCCCGCCTGGGGTGAGGCCCGCCCGCCGCCTCAGCGCGCGCGGTAGTTGCGGTGGCAGGCGCCGCAGGAGGCACCCACTTCGCGGAAGGCCGCCGCCGTCGCGCCCTTGTCCCCGCTGCCGGCTGCCGAGGCCAGCTTGGCCGCCGCCTCGGTGGCATTGGCCGCCGCCTTCTCGAAGCCCGCGCGGTCCGACCAGACTTCCGGCCGCGCCTTGCTGTTCTCGGTGCTGCCGGCCGGGAAGAGCGTGGCCAGGGTGGCGAAATAGCCATTCATCTCCTGCGCGCGCGGCGCGATGGGGTCCACGGCCTCCCCCGCATCGATGATCTTCTTGATGGCCTCCAGATGCGCGCCGGAGCGCTTCATCTCCTCCTTTCGCTGGGCAATCACGTCGCCCTGCGCCCAGGCATCACCGGAACCGGCGGCGCCCAGGGCCAGGGCCAGCAGGCCCACCGGCAGCAACAGTCGCTTCATGCAGCGCGTCTCCGTCCTTCACGGCCACCAGGGGAAAGCGGCGGCCGGTGGAAGCCTGCCATGAAGCGCCAGCTTCGCGCATCGCAGGAATTCGTCGCACCCCCACTTGCCGAGTGCGCGCAGGGGCGATATACGCCGCGCCTACCCAGACGGAACGGCGGAGCGTAGCTCAGCCTGGTAGAGCACTGTGTTCGGGACGCAGGGGCCGGAGGTTCGAATCCTCTCGCTCCGACCAATCGATCCGGATGGGCAGACCCCGTCTCCTCCCCTCGAAAGAGGGAGCAGGAGGCGGGGTTTTTTCTTGGCCGCATGCCACCGGTGACAACGGGAATGCCCCGCCCCAGGCTGGTGGCGGGCGCATGGCCCGGATCGTTGCATGATTGTTGCTTAGGTTCCGCCACCCGCGGGGGCACAAGGCTCCTGGGGGAAGGAAGTCCGCCCATGAAGCAAATCCTGGCCGCCGCCGTGCCCGCCTGCCTGGGCACCCTGTTCTGCGCCACCCTGGCCATGCCCGCCGCCGCGCAGATGCCGCTGGGCGACAGCGGCCTGACGCTGACCGTCACGCCAGTGCTGAGTAGCGATTACCTGTTCCGTGGCATTTCCCAGACCCGCAACCGCCCGGGCATCCAGGGCACGGCGGACCTGCAGCACGACAGCGGGATCTATATCGGCGCCTTTGCCACCAATGTGGCCTTTCCGGGCACCAATGCGCGGCAGGAGCTGGACCTCGCGGCCGGCTACCGCTTCGCCGCCGGTGCCGCCACCTTCGACCTGGGCGCCATCTACTACACCTATCCCGGCTATGACGCTCCACCCGGTGGCCATGAGTTCAACTATGTCGAGGCCATCGCCAAGGCGAGCTACACGCTGGAGCCGCTGAAGCTGGTGGGCACCGCCGCCTGGTCCCCCAACTTTTATTTCGAGAGTGGCGATGCCTTCTACCTGGAAGGGGGCGCGGACCTTTCGCTGCCGGCGGGCTTCACCCTCTCCGGCCGCCTGGGCCACCAGTGGATCGGGCGCAACAGCCGCTATGGCGCACCGGATTACGCCAACTGGCAGGTTGTGGCCTCGCGCGAGATTGTGGCGGGCATCACCCTGGCGGTGGGCTATTACGATACCAGCCTCTCCAGGAGCGAATGCTTCAGTGGCACCAAGTTCTGCGAAGCCCGCGCCATGGTCACGCTCAGCAAGATCTTCTGACGATCGGCGGGCCCGGGTGGCGAGGCCGCCCGGGCACCGGCTCAGCGGCGCGGGCGAACCGCCCAGTAGATCAGCGCGCGGATGGGAAAGACCCAGACAAAGCCGGCCAGCACGTAGAAGGGCAGTTGCACGGCCCAGTGCAGCCCCTGCACCCAGTCCCCGATCCAGAGCACGAGGAGAAGGTAGAGCAGCAATCCGATGGAGCCAGCCAGCAGGGCAACAGAGGTGCGCGACATGCCCGCCTCTTGGCAGGGGCGGCGCGCGGCGCCAAGGGGGTATGACGCGGCAGGGCGGCCATGCGTTGCGGCGGCGGGCCTGCCGCCTTAGTCTCCGCCCCCCGCCCGAATGGGCCCTTCCTGCCCCGCCCAAGCCTAGAGGATCGCGGATGCCCGACACCGGACCGACCCCTGCCCCAGGGTCTCTCGCTGATGGGTCGTCCTTCGACCTGAAGGCGCATATCCGCGCCGTGCCGGATTTCCCGAAGCCCGGCATCCTGTTCTACGACATCTGCACGCTGCTGCGGGACGGCCCGGCCTTCAACGCCGCCATCAAGATGCTAGCGGATCTGGTGCGCCCCTACAGGCCGACCACGCTGGCCGGCATCGAGAGCCGCGGCTTCGTGCTGGCGGCGCCGCTGGCGCTGGAGCTGGGCCTGGGCTTCATCCTGCTGCGCAAGCCGCGCAAGCTGCCTGGCGCCACCATCGGCTACAACTATGCCCTGGAATACGGCACGGACCGGCTGGAGATTCAGGCCGATGCCGTGAAGAAGGGCGACCGCGTGGTGCTGCTGGACGACCTGCTGGCCACCGGCGGCACCATGGCCGCCGGCATCCGCCTGCTGAAGGAAGCCGGGGCCGAGGTGCCGCTGGCCGCCGCCATGATCGAGCTGACCTTCCTCAATGGCCGCGCCCGCCTGGACGCTCCCTTCGAGGCCCTGGCGGCCTACGATTCCTGAAATGCGCAGGCGGTTCCGGATTCCGCAACTCCGGCAGGCAGACGCTGCCCACGACCCAGGCAGTGCCGCACCTGACGCGCCGCCCCGCCTTCTTTCCGCCGCGAGGACCGGGCATGTCTCTCCCATGCCCGCCCTCACCCGCCGCGCCTTGCCTGCCCTGGTCGCCGCGTTGCTGGGCGCCCCCGCCGCCCGCGCGCAGAGGCTGACGGCCGATACCGCCACCCTGCTGCTGCCCGGCCCCGAAGGTGGTCCGGCCGCCCTGTGGGCCGCCAAGGTGGCGGCCGGGCTGGTGCGCGGGCTGCCGCATGCGGTGGCGCTGCACAGCACCACCATCGGCGGCCCTGATGGCGTCACCGCCGCCAACCGCTTCGCCACCCTGGAAGGCATCGATGGCCGCACCCTGCTGGTGCTGCCCGGCTCCGCCGCCCATGCGCGGTTGATCGGGGAAAGCCGGGCACGCTACCCGGTGGAGGGCTGGCTGCCGCTCTGCGCTTCCTGGCAGGGGGCCATCCTGGCCGGGCGCGGCCCGATGCCGGCGCCCGATGCCGCTCGCCCGCTGCGCCTGGCGCTGCCAGGGCCGGATGCGCCGGAAACCGCCGCGCTGCTGGGCCTGGACCTGATCGGCCACCCCGCCATCCCGGTTTTCGGCCTGGGCGCCCTGGCGGCCGAGCAGGCGCTGGCGCGCGGCGAGGTGGATGCCCTGGTCATCGCCACCCCCTCCCCCATGCTGCGTGCCGCCCGCATCGGCCTGACCCCCTGGCGGGAGCTGGAAACACCCGGCCGCCGTGATATCCCGGGCCTACCGCCCCTGGCGGAGGCCGCCATGCAGGCCCGCCCGCCCCAGGTGGCCGCGGCCCAGGCCGGCTTCGCGGCGCTGCGGCTGCGGGCGGCGCTGGTGCTGCCGGCCCTGACCTCGGCCGACCTGGTGGCGGTATGGCGCCGTGCGGCGCTGCGCTGGCAGGAAGACGAAGCCAAGGAATCGCCGGAGAACACCGCCCCGGCCCTGGTGGGGGCCGAGGCGCGCATGGCCATGTCGGCGCTCTTTCCTTCGCCAGATGGCGTGCTGGCCTATCGCGAATGGCTGCTGCGGCGGCTCTCCTGGCAGGCGGCCTGAGGCGCCGCGCCGCGGGCGTCCTCCGGCCTCGCGGAGGACGCGCCACGGGCTGACGGAGGAGCCTGGGTCAGGCCCCGTCGCCGTCAGAGACTATGCCCATCCGCCATCCGGCCGGCCTTGCTCAATCTCTGTTGCAGCATCCAGAGATTCGACACGAGGTCGGAGCTGAAATAGCGCAGGACCTTACGGTCCAGCCTGTCCAATACCCAATGCGTCGCGGCCTTCCTGAGCACCGCGCGCAGGTTGGTCACGGAAACATCCCTGATATTGAGCGCCGCGCCATCGGGCTCGCCGCTCTCGAAGCCCAGCGCGACGAAGTTCAGCCCCGCCATCTGCGCGATATGCATGTTGTACCAGAAGCGTGGATTGCATTCGAGAAAGTAGAAGGAACCGTCAGGGCTGATGCGGATATCGAAGCCGAGCACTCCGTCATATTCAAGGTGCCTGTTGATCTTTCTGCAGGCATCCAGAATGGGCGGCATGTCGAGGAACTCGGTTTTCTCCTTGTCCCTGCGATAGATGACCCAGGCGAGATCCCGGCCACCCTGGCACAGGAAGAAGGCGCTGATGTCGGTGCCGTCGATATAGTCCTGCACAAGGATCGGACTGTAATCGACGCGCCCGCGAAGATCGGCCGGCGAATCCCAAACCAGCTTCGTGACGCCGAAGCTCCCCGCCATGCTGAGCGGCTTCGCCACCGATGGCGACCTGATCCGCCCATGAGCCGCCAATGCCATGAGCACCGCCCCATCCTCGGCGAAATGGCTGCGCGGGTAAGGCAGTTCCAGTTCGCCGCAGAGTTTGGAGAACAGGAACTTGTTGTCCAGGATATCGAAGACCTCGGTGGGCGGAACCGGGTAGCACCGCGCGTGGAGGCGGTTCCTGACCGTGGTCAGGTACCGTGTTGTGGCACTGTCGCTGGGCAGGATGTATCCGATCTGCCGCTCGGCGCAGATCCTGTTGATGAAGTCAGGCGAGAGATCCTGAAAGTTCTCCTTGCCGACGGGCGCTTCCAGGAAATCCCGGCAGGCATGGGAACTGCTGAGCGGCTTCGCCTCGATGGTGCCAAGAACATAAGCTGCGCTGAAGTGATCCGCCGCGCATCTCAATGCGCGGTACTGCAGCCTTGAGCCGCTTGCCAGTATCAGACATTTCCGCACGTCTCCAGGCACGTGGCCAGTTTTTTCTGGCATTGTTGCATCCTCCCGAAGCTGTTCCGCGCTGCGACGCAGAGGCTTCGCGATAACTATAGATGCAATGATGCCCTGTGTGGCCGCCTGTCCGGGCCAGGAGAATGCAATTCGGGATTAGCCCGATCGGGTCAGTTCAGATAACGGAATGGCTTTCGTGATCCCGTCGGCATCTGCGGGGCCCAGGTTTCGGAAATGCCTCTCGCAAGCTTGGACTTCTGCATTCGGGCGCTGGCGCAGGATGGCAATCCGCGCAGCATGGAAAAGCGGAAAGGGCGCCAGGGTGATGCCCCTCACCCTGGCGCGGCGCGGCTTCCCTCCGCCTCGCGTCAGGCGCCGTTCGCCACCGCTTCCGCCAGCGCGCGGCCCACATCCGCGGTGCCAGCCTGGCCGCCCAGGTCACGGGTGCGCGGGCCGCCCTCGGCCAGTAGCTTCTCGATGGCGCGCAGGATGGCGTCGGCGGCTTCCTTCTCGCCCAGGTGCTCCAGCATCATGGCGCCGGACCAGATCTGGCCGATCGGGTTGCAGATATGCTTGCCGGCGATATCCGGCGCGGAGCCATGCACCGGCTCGAACATGCTCGGGTGCTTCTTCTCCGGGTTGATGTTGGCCGAAGGCGCGATGCCGATGGAACCCGCCACCGCCGGCCCGAGGTCGGAGAGGATGTCGCCGAAGAGGTTGGAACCGACCACCACGTCGAACCAGTCCGGGTGCTGCACGAAATGGGCGCAGAGGATGTCGATGTGGAACTGGTCCGTGGTGATGCCCGGATAGTTCTTCGCCATCTCCGCGAAGCGCTCGTCCCAGTAGGGCATGGTGAAGGTGATGCCGTTGGACTTGGTGGCGCTGGTCACCTTCTTGCGCGGGCGGGTCTGCGCCAGTTCGAAGGCGTATTTCAGCACGCGGTCCACGCCATGGCGGGTGAAGACGCTGTCCTGGGTGACGAATTCGCGCTCCGTGCCCGGGAACATGCGGCCGCCGGAGGAGGAATATTCACCCTCGGTATTCTCGCGCACCACGTAGAAGTCGATATCGGCCGGGCCACGGTTGGCCAGCGGGGATTTGGTGCCCGGCATCAGCTTGCAGGGGCGCAGGCTGATATACTGGTCGAAGCTGCGGCGGATCGGGATCAGCAGGCCCCAGAGGGAGATATGGTCCGGCACCCCCGGCCAGCCGACGGCGCCGAGGAAGATGCTGTCGCTCTGCGCCAGTTGCTCCAGCCCGTCCTCCGGCATCATCCGGCCGGTCTTCTGATAGGTCTCGCAGGACCAGTCATAGTGGTCCAGCTTCAGGTCGAAGCCGAAGCGGCGGGCGGCGGCATCCAGTACGCGCAGGCCCTCCGGCACCGTTTCCTTGCCGATGCCGTCGCCAGGGACGACGGCGATGCGATGCGTGCGGGACATGGGACGTGACCTCTTCGCTGCTTGTGCGAAGGTTCTAGACCCTGTTTCCCCGGGCAGGAAGGTGGCCAGGCTTCAGTCGCCCGCCGCCTCCCGCGCCAACAGTTCCCGCTTGCGCGCCACGCCCCAGCGATAACCGGAGAGCGAGCCATCCCCCCGCACCACCCGGTGGCAGGGAATCGCCACCGCCAGGGCATTGGCGGCGCAGGCCGAGGCCACCGCCCGTGCCGCACCCGGCTGGCCGATGCGGGCGGCGATCTCGGCATAGCTGGCGGTGCTGCCAGGCGGGATGTCTTTCAGAGCCTGCCAGACTCGGTGCTGGAAGGCTGTGCCGCGCAGGTCCAGCGGCAGGTCCAAACCGGTGCCGGGGGCCTCGACGAAGCCTACCACCTGGGCCACCAGTGCCTCGAAATGGGCATCGCCGCCGATCAGGGTGGCGCGGGGGAAGCGGTCCTGGAGGTCTTGCAACAGGGCTTCAGGCTCATCGCCGAGCAGGATGGCGCAGACGCCTTTCTCGCTGCGCGCCACCAGGATGCTGCCCAGCGCGCATTCGCCGATGGCGAAGCGGATGGTGGAAGCGGCGCCGCCGGCGCGCCAGGCGGTGGGCGTCATGCCCAACAGCGCATCGGCGCTTTCATAGACCCGGCTGTTGGAGCCATAGCCGGCGGCATAGATCGCCTCCGTCACGGTGCGGGCGGCGGGCAGTTCCTCCCGCAGGCGGCGGGCACGGGCGGAGGCGGCATAGGCGCCGGGCGTCAGGCCGGTGACGGCGCGGAAGAGGCGGTGGAAGTGGGAGGGGCTGAGGCCCAGCTCCCGCGCCAGGGCCGGCAGGTCCGGCACTTCCTCGGCGGCGTCGAGGCGGCGGCAGGCCTCGGCCACCATGGCGGCCTGTCGCTGGCGTGGCGGCGGCAGGTCGGGGCGGCAGCGGCGG
>NZ_JACTUZ010000181.1 GCF_014490445.1 Pseudoroseomonas ludipueritiae
CCAAGGCGCCGCGCTGGCGCAGGCCCTGGCGGCCCTGCTGCAACCGGCGGCATCCCGCGCCGGCGGGCTCTTCGCCACGGGCGGGGAAACCGCCCGGGCCCTGCTGTCGCGGCTGGGTGTCCAGGGCATCCGGCTGCTGGAGGAAGTGGCGCCTGGCGTGCCGCTGGGCCTGACACGCGGCGCCCGGCGGCTGCCGGTGGTGACCAAGGCGGGCGGCTTCGGCGATACGGAGATCATCGGGCATGCGCGGCGCCGCCTGCATGCCTGGCTTCAGGAGGAGACAGCGGCATGAGCGCAGAGGATACCACCCGTCCGGTCATCGCCATCACCATGGGAGATGCTTCCGGCATCGGCCCGGAGATCATCATGAAGGCGCTGGCGCGGCCGGAGGTGCAGGCGCTCTGCCGCCCGCTGGTGGTGGGCGACGCGGCGCGGCTGCGGGAAGCCGGCGCCATTGTCCGCACCGGGCTGGACGTGGCTGCCCTGGCGACCCCTGCCGAGGCACGCTTCGCCCCTGGCCGGGTGGACTGCATCGACCTGGGGCTGATTCCGCCGGGGCACCCCTTCGGCCAGCTTTCGCCGCTCTCGGGCGAGGCCGCCTACCGCTATATCGAGCGCGCGACGCGGCTGGTGGAGGCCGGCGATGCCGATGCCATCTGCACCGCCCCGCTGAGCAAGGAGGCGCTGCACGCCGCCGGCCACAAATACCCCGGCCATACCGAGCTGCTGGCGCATCTGACCGGCACGCCGGAGGTTTCGATGATGCTGGTGGCGCCGAAACTGCGCGTCATCCATGTCACCACGCATATCGGCCTGTTGGATGCCATCCGCCGGATCGAGCCGGGGCTGGTGGAGCGCGTCATCGCGCGCGGGCATGCGACGCTGGTGAAGGCCGGCATCGCCGCCCCGCGCATCGGCGTCTGCGGCATCAATCCCCACGCGGGCGAGAACGGCCTCTTCGGCCAAGGCGAGGAAGAGGAAAAGATCATCCCCGCCGTGCAGGCCTGCCAGGCCCGCGGCTGGAGGGTCGATGGCCCCCTGCCCGCCGATACGCTGTTCTTCCGCGCGGCGCGGGGCGATTTCGACCTCGTGGTGGCCATGTATCACGACCAGGGCCATGCCCCGGTGAAGGTGATGGGCCTGGAGGCCGGGGTGAATATCACCGTGGGCCTGCCGGTGATCCGCACCTCGGTGGACCATGGCACCGCCTTCGACATCGCGGGCCAGGGCATCGCGGATGATGGCAGCCTTGTCGAGGCACTGAAGCAGGCGGCGGAACTGGCGCCCAGGCGCGGCCGCGCCGCCGCCTAGGGCTTCACCGCCTTCAGCCGCAGCCGGGCGACGGTGCCGCTGCCACGCTCGCTGTCCAGCACCAGGGTGGCCTCCATGGCATGGGCCAGCGCGCGGGCGAGGTAGAGGCCGAGGCCCGAGCCGCCGTAGCGGCGGGCATGGCTGGTTTCCAGCTGCACGAAAGGCTCGAAGGCGCGTTCGAGCTGGTCGGCGGCGATGCCGATGCCGGTGTCGCTGACCGTGATCTCCACCACATCCGGCTGCGGCAGGCTGGCGCCGAGGGTGACGCTGCCGCCCATCGGCGTGAACTTCAGCGCATTGGCGGTCAGGTTCAGCAGGATCTGGCGCAGCCGCCGTTCATCGGCATTGGCGCGCGGCAAGGCAGGCAGCGGCTCCAGCGCCAGCGAAACCTCCGCTGCCTCCGCCGCCGGGCGCATCAGCCGCAGGATGCCCTCCAGGATGCTGGGCAGGTAGAGCGGGCGCAGCTCTATCTGCAGCGCGCCGGCACCGGCCTGGGCCACCGCCAGAACCTCGTCGATCAGGGACAGCAGGTGGCGTCCGGCTTCCAGGATGGTTCTCGCGAACTCCTGGACATTCTGCGGGTCCACCTCATCCACCAGCGCCTCGGAAAAGCCGATCACGGCATTCAGCGGCGTGCGCAGCTCATGGCTCATGGTGGCCAGGAAGCGCGTCTTGGCGCTGCTGGCTTCCTCGGCGGCGATGCGCGCGCGCTCGATCTCGGCCACCGCCCGGCGCTCCGCCGTCACATCCGAATAAATGCGGACAAAGCCGCCGTCCGGCGTCGGGTCGGTGCTGACCTCGATGCAGCGGCCATCGGCGGTCACGCGGGTATAGGCCTCCAAGTTCGGCGCCACCCGCTGCGCGCGCCACTTGAAGACGTCGACACCCGCCTGTCCGGCGCCGAACTGCCCGCGCTCCAGCTGGATGCGCCGCAGGTCCTCCAGCGCTGCGCCGGGGGCGAGTTCCTGCTCGCTCAGGCCCGTCAGCGTACAGGCGAGCCGGTTGACCGCCACCACCTGGCAGTCCCGGTCGAAGAGGCAAATGCCGTGGCGCATGCTGTCCATCATCACCTGCAGCAGGGCGGCGCGGCGCTGGGCCTCGAATTCCGCGCGGTGCAGGGCGGTGATGTCGGAGATCACCGAGATATGGCCGCCATCCGGCAGGGGCGCGGTGATGCCGGTCAGCACGGTGCCATCGGCGCACATGCGGATGACGGGCGGGCGGTTGAAGTTGAACCGGCGGCGGAAAGTCTCCTCCGGGTCGCGCCGGTCCATGAAGATGCCGCCTTCCTCCCGCCGCCGCAGCGTGTCCAGCAGATGGTCGCCGATCGCCACCTCGTCATCCTTGAAGATGCGGCGGCAGGCGGCATTGACCATGAGCAGCCGTGAATCCGCCCCATAGACGCAGACACTGTGCGGCAGTGCCGCCAGCACGGCATCCAGCAGGTCGGCCCGGCGCTTGGCCTCCGCCTCGGCGGCATGCAGCGGCGTGACATCCTCCAGCACCACCATGAAGCCGCCATCGCTCAGCGGCTGGCTGATGGCGCGCATCGCGACGCCATCGGACCGTAGATGCAGGAACTGGTTGCTCTGGCTGCGATCCACGTGGCGGCGCGCCTCGAAGCCCGCCTGCCCCTCGGCATCCCCGGCCATGCCGGAGATCACGGCATCCGTCACCTCATCGAAGGACATGCCGATGCGCAGGCTGCCCGGCGCGACGTTCAGCAGGCTTTCATAGGCGTCGTTGTGCAGCATCAGCCGCATCTCGCGGTCATAGATGCCGATGCCGGAGGGGTTCTGGCGCAGCGCCGCATCCGTCAGGCGCAGCCGCTCCCAGGCCGCGATCTCGGCCTGCCGGTACTGGGTGATGTCGGTGGTGACCATGGCCCGGCGGCCCCCGGGCAGCGGCAGGAAGGCCATCTCGTACCAGCGGCCATCGGTGGCGCAGAGCAGCCGGCGGTGCGAAGCGGCGGGGTCGGCGTCCAGTGCCCGGCGAAGCTGCGCCTCCCGCTCACCCGGCCCATAGAAGCCAAGCTCCGCCAGCCGGCGCGTGACATCGGCGGCGGTCATGCCGGCCAGGGAAGCTCCTGGCGGCATGGCGAGCATGGCCGCGGCGGCGGCATTGGCCAGCAGCACCTCTCCCCCGGCGCCATAGACCACCACCGCGCCCGGCATGGCCAGCACGAGCTGCAGCGCGGCCTCGGCCTGTTCCAGCCTGCAGGTCATGGCAGCGGGCAGCCAGCGGAGGCGGCCGGGCGCCGGCGTGGCGCTCCGCTCAGGGCGGCACCAAGGCGGGTGGTGGTGGAGCGGTTGAATGTCACGGGGAGATGATCGCGCCTGGTTCGTGAATGAAAAGCGAAAATGGGGCGGATTGCCACGAAGCCAAGCATGCTGATGCCGCATGGCCGGCCTGCCGGTTGCCGGGCACCTTCCTGCCCTTATCTCTGTTGGCCATACGGAGAGGAGAGCGGAATGAAAGCCATCAGGCTTCGTGCCCCCGGCGGCCTGGACCGGCTGGAACAGGTGGAGATGCCGGACCCTGGCGCCCCCCGGGCGGGCGAGATCCGTGTGCGGGTGCATGCCAGTTCCCTGAACTACCATGACTTCTCCGTCGCCAATGGCGCCATTCCCACCGAGGATGGCCGCATCCTGATGTCCGATGGCGCGGGCGTGGTGGAAGCGGTGGGCGAGGGCGTGCATGGCTTCGCGCCCGGAGACCATGTCGTTTCCGCCTTCTTCCCCCTCTGGCAGGATGGCCCGGCCGAGGTGGGCGACTTCCGCACCGTGCCGGGCGATGGTGTCGATGGCTATGCGCGGGAAGCGGTGATCCGCCCCGCCAGTTGGTTCACCCCGGCCCCGAAGGGCTACAGCCATGCGGAGGCCGCGACGCTGACCACTGCCGGCCTCACCGCCTGGCGCGCGCTGGTGGTGGATGGCGGCCTCAAGGCGGGGGATGTGGTGCTGGTCCTGGGCACCGGTGGCGTCTCGGTCTTCGCCTTGCAGATCGCGCGGATGATGGGGGCGACGGTGGTCGCCACCTCCTCCTCCGATGCCAAGCTGGAGCGGATGCGGGCGCTGGGCGCCGCGCATACCATCAACTACCGCACCACGCCCGAATGGGGCCGTGCCGTGAAGGACTGGACCGGCGGGCGTGGGGCCGACCAGATCATCGAGGTTGGCGGCCCCGGCACGCTGGAGCAATCCATCCGCGCCGTGCGCGTCGGTGGCCATATCGCCCTGATCGGGGTCCTCACCGGCCGCTCCGGCGAGGTGCCGACGGCGCTGCTGATGGCAAAGCAGGCGCGGTTGCAGGGGCTGATCGTCGGCAGCCACCGGCACCAGCGGGAGATGATCCGCGCCATCGAGGCCAGTGACATGCGGCCAGTGATCGACCGCTCCTTCCCCCTGGGCGACATCGCCGAGGCCTTCCGCCACCAGGAGGCCGGCCGGCACTTCGGCAAGATCGTGCTGGAGTTCTGAGGCCAGCGGGCCGCGGGGTGCGCGGCCCCGCGCCCTGTCACCCGCCCTGGATGCGGCGGCAGTGGTTCAGCGCCGCCTCCACCAGGTTGTCGCTGGCTTCCGGCGTGCGGAAGGCCGAATGGGCGGAAAGCGTGACATTCGGCAGCGTCGTAAGCTTGTGGCCAGGGGGCAGCGGCTCGATGTCGAAGACATCCAGCCCCGCATGGCCCAGCGCGCCAGATTCCAGCGCGGCGATCATCGCATCCTCATCCACCACGGCGCCGCGGGCGGTGTTGATCAGCACGGCGCCGGGGCGGAGCTGCGCCAGCCGCGCGGCGGAGAGGAAGCCGCGCGTCTCGTCATTCAGCAGCAGGTGGACGGAGAGCACATGGCTTTCCGCCAGCAGCCGGTCGAGACTTACGAATTCCACGCCCGGGCAGTCCTTGGGCGAGCGGTTCCAGGCGATGACCTTCATCCCCGCCCCGGCGCAGAGCCGCGCCATCTCGGCCCCGATGCCGCCGAAGCCCAGCAGGCCCACCGTCTTGCCCGTGAGTTCCATGCCATCGGTGCGCAGCCAGCGGCCCTGACGCATGGCGCCATCCATGCCCGCCAGCCCCTTGGCGGCGGCCCACATCAAGGCGAAGGCCATCTCCGCCACGGCGGTGTCGCCATAGCCCTTGATGATATGCACCTGGATGCCGCATTCGGCCTCCAGCTCCTCCGGATTCATGTAGCTGCGCGCGCCGGTGCCCAGGAAGACCACGTGCTTCAGCGAGGGCACCTGCTTCGCAATGCTCGTGGGCAGCGAGGTATGGTCGATGATGGCGATCTCATGCCCCGCCAGCACGGCCGGCAATTGCTCCGGCACGATATCGGGCTGGAGGTTGATGGTGACCTCCGGGTCCTCCGCGCGGCGCAGGCGCTGGAAGACCGCACCGAGGCTGGGATTCGCATCAACGAAGACGGCGCGCATGATGGCTCCTTCAGAACGGCAGCCGGAAGCGGTAACAGGCGCCCGCCGCCGCGCCTAGGGGCCCGGCCGCCCGCTGCGCTGAGGGAAAAGATGCGCCCGCGCCGCGAAAGCCTGTCACATCCCGCCCCGCTGCCTCGTCCTGTTGCCGATGACAACGCATGAGGAACCGATGACCCCGAGGCTCGACTATTTCTCCACCGCGCCTGCGATGCTGGCGCCCATGCTGCAACTGGAACGCGCCGTTGCTTCCAGCGGGCTGGAGCACAGCCTGATCGAGCTGGTGAAGACCCGCGCTTCCCAGATCAATGGCTGCGCCTTCTGCATCGACATGCATATCCGCGACGCCCGCAAGGCCGGCGAAAGCGAGGAGCGGCTCTACCTGCTGAATGCCTGGCGGGAGGCGCCGCACTACACGCCGCGGGAGCGCGCCGCCCTGGCCTGGACCGAGGCGCTGACGCTGGTCGCCAAGACAGGGGCGCCCGATGCCGACTACGATGGGCTGGAGCCGCATTTCACGCCGGAGGAGAAGGTGAAGCTGACCCTGCTGATCTGCACCATCAACAGCTGGAACCGCATCGCCATCGGCTTCCGTTCCGTGCCGCCGCAGCGGCGCGCGGCCGCCGCCTGAGGCAAGGCAAGGTGCCGGCCGCGCCCGATGATGCCCTCGGTGCCTTCAATGCCATGCGGGGCGAGCTGATCGGGCTCGCCTACCGCATGACCGGTTCGCTGGCGCAGGCGGAGGATATCGCGCAGGAGACCTTCCTGCGCTGGAGCGCGGCCGACCGCGCCCAGGTGGAGGTGCCCCGCGCCTTCCTGCTGAAGATTGCGGCGCGGCTGAGCCTGGACCACCTGAAATCCGCCCGCAGCCGGCGTGAGACCTATGTCGGCCCCTGGCTGCCGGAGCCGGTGGTGGACGACCTGGAGCCGCCGCAGCAGGCCATCCTGTCCCGGGCGCAGGATATCTCCGTGGCCTTCCTGCTGACCCTGCAACGCCTTTCCCCGGCGGAGCGCGCGGTCTTCATCCTGCACGACCTTTTCGAGACACCCTTCGCCGAGATCGCCACCCTGCTGAACCGCAGCGAGCCCGCCTGCCGCAAGCTGGCCAGCCGCGCCCGCGCCCTGCTGGGGGAAGGCAGCCCCCGCCATGCGGTGGACGAGGAGGAAGCGAAGCGCATCGCCCGCGCCTTCTTCGCGGCCTCCCGCGACGGTGATGTCGCGGCGCTGCGTGCGCTGCTGGCGAAGGACGTGGTGCTGCGCACCGATGGCGGCGGCATCCGCCCGGCCGCGCTGAACCCGGTGCTGGGTGCGGAGAAGGTGGGGCGCTTCTTCGCGGGGCTGGCGCGCAAGGCTGCCGGGCGGCCGCCCCTGCTGCATCTGGGGCGGATCAACACGCTTCCCGGTTATGTCACGCTGGAAGCCGACGGGCTGCCGCAGACCACGGCGCTGGAGGTTCAGGGCGGCCGGATTACCGCCATCTATGTCATGCGGAACCCGGAAAAGCTGGCTGCGCTGCGTGGCCGGCTTGGCGGCGCGGCACCGCTCTGACGCCGGGGCGACAGCCGCGGCCGCTCCTGCCGCTATAACTGCAGGTGATAGCCGGGCCGGGAGAAACGATAGGACGCGCGCATGCCGCCGGGTGTAGGCCAACCTCCGCAGCAAGGGCCGGGGAACCGGCCGGGCAGAGGAAACGCAGCATGCAGGCAGAGACCCGGACCCTGCTCCGCGCCGCCATGGGTACCTATCCGGCTACGCGGGCGCTGAAGGACGGCAGCCTCCGTTCCGATCTCCTGGAACTGGATTTCGCCGAGGTGCCGGTGATCAGCCGTGCCTTCGCGCCGATGGTGCGGGAAGCGCGCTACGACGTCTCGGAAATGGCCATCGCCACCTTCCTGCAGGCCCGCGCCTGCGGCAAGCCGCTGGTGCTGCTGCCGGTGGTGCTGGCGGCGCGCTTCCAGCAATCGGCCCTGCTCTGCCGCGCCGACAGCGACATTCATGGCCCCGCCGACCTGGCCGGGCGGCGCATCGGCGTGCGCGCCTATAGCCAGACCACCGGCATGTGGCTGCGCGGCATCCTGGCCGAGGATGGCGGCCCCGCCCCGGATGCCATCCGCTGGCTGACCTTCGAGGATGCCCATGTCGCCGAGATCCAGGACCCGCCCTGGGCCGAGCGCGCGGCGCCGGGCCAGGACATGCTGGCCATGCTGCGCAACGGCGAGCTGGATGGGGTGATCGTCGGCAATGACGTGCCGGACGACCCCGGCTTGCGCACCGTCTACCGCAACCCTGAGGCGGCGGCCGAGGCCTTTTGGCAGCGCCACGGCATCGTGCCGGTCAACCACATGCTCTGCCTGCGGCGGGAACTGGCGGAACAGCGGCCGGAACTTGTGGCGGAACTGCTGCGGCTCTTTGCCGCCGCCGCCGAGGCAGCGCCGCCGGGCCCGCGCGGGCGGGCGCCCATGG